>NZ_CP085442.1:4479464-4792500 GCF_023824195.1 Priestia megaterium | reverse complement strand
TCAAACTCCGAATGCCAAAGACTTATCCATGGGAGTCAGACTGCGAGTGATAAGATCCGTAGTCAAAAGGGAAACAGCCCAGACCACCAGCTAAGGTCCCCAAGTATACGTTAAGTGGAAAAGGATGTGGAGTTGCTTAGACAACCAGGATGTTGGCTTAGAAGCAGCCACCATTTAAAGAGTGCGTAATAGCTCACTGGTCGAGTGACTCTGCGCCGAAAATGTACCGGGGCTAAACGTATCACCGAAGCTGTGGATTGACATCTTTGATGTCAGTGGTAGGAGAGCGTTCTAAGTGCTGTGAAGTCAGACCGTAAGGACTGGTGGAGCGCTTAGAAGTGAGAATGCCGGTATGAGTAGCGAAAGACAAGTGAGAATCTTGTCCACCGAATGCCTAAGGTTTCCTGAGGAAGGCTCGTCCGCTCAGGGTTAGTCGGGACCTAAGCCGAGGCTGAAAAGCGTAGGCGATGGCCAACAGGTTGATATTCCTGTACCACCTCCCCGCCGTTTGAGTAATGGGGGGACGCAGTAGGATAGGGTAAGCGCGCTGCTGGATATGCGCGTTCAAGCAGTTAGGCTGATGAGTAGGCAAATCCGCTCATCATAAAGGCTGAGCTGTGATGACGAGGGAATTATAGTACCGAAGTTCCTGATTCCACACTGCCAAGAAAAGCCTCTAGCGAGGCGGGAGGTGCCCGTACCGCAAACCGACACAGGTAGGCGAGGAGAGAATCCTAAGGTGATCGAGAGAACTCTCGTTAAGGAACTCGGCAAAATGACCCCGTAACTTCGGGAGAAGGGGTGCTCTGGTAGGGTGTATAGCCCGAGAGAGCCGCAGTGAATAGGCCCAGGCGACTGTTTAGCAAAACACAGGTCTCTGCGAAGCCGCAAGGCGAAGTATAGGGGCTGACGCCTGCCCGGTGCTGGAAGGTTAAGAGGAGGGGTTATCCTTTGGGAGAAGCTCTGAATCGAAGCCCCAGTAAACGGCGGCCGTAACTATAACGGTCCTAAGGTAGCGAAATTCCTTGTCGGGTAAGTTCCGACCCGCACGAAAGGCGTAACGATCTGGGCACTGTCTCAACGAGAGACTCGGTGAAATTATAGTACCTGTGAAGATGCAGGTTACCCGCGACAGGACGGAAAGACCCCGTGGAGCTTTACTGTAGCCTGATATTGAATTTTGGTACAGCTTGTACAGGATAGGTAGGAGCCTGAGAAGCCGGAGCGCTAGCTTCGGTGGAGGCGTCGGTGGGATACTACCCTGGCTGTATTGAAATTCTAACCCGCGGCCCTGATCGGGCCGGGAGACAGTGTCAGGTGGGCAGTTTGACTGGGGCGGTCGCCTCCTAAAATGTAACGGAGGCGCCCAAAGGTTCCCTCAGAATGGTTGGAAATCATTCGTAGAGTGTAAAGGCACAAGGGAGCTTGACTGCGAGACCTACAAGTCGAGCAGGGACGAAAGTCGGGCTTAGTGATCCGGTGGTTCCGCATGGAAGGGCCATCGCTCAACGGATAAAAGCTACCCCGGGGATAACAGGCTTATCTCCCCCAAGAGTCCACATCGACGGGGAGGTTTGGCACCTCGATGTCGGCTCATCGCATCCTGGGGCTGTAGTCGGTCCCAAGGGTTGGGCTGTTCGCCCATTAAAGCGGTACGCGAGCTGGGTTCAGAACGTCGTGAGACAGTTCGGTCCCTATCCGTCGTGGGCGTAGGAAATTTGAGAGGAGCTGTCCTTAGTACGAGAGGACCGGGATGGACACACCGCTGGTGTACCAGTTGTCTTGCCAAAGGCATCGCTGGGTAGCTATGTGTGGACGGGATAAGTGCTGAAAGCATCTAAGCATGAAGCCCCCCTCAAGATGAGATTTCCCATAGCGCAAGCTAGTAAGATCCCTGAAAGATGATCAGGTTGATAGGTCAGAGGTGGAAGCGTGGCGACATGTGTAGCTGACTGATACTAATCGATCGAGGACTTAACCAAACTTTTAAAAGCGTAAGCTTTACTCAGCGAACTGTTATCTAGTTTTGAAAGAATAAATCTTTCGAAAAAAGTATTGCTTTCTTTATAAAATAGTGTATAATATAATATGTCTGGTGGCGATAGCGAAGAGGTCACACCCGTTCCCATACCGAACACGGAAGTTAAGCTCTTTAGCGCCAATGGTAGTTGGGACTTTGTCCCTGTGAGAGTAGGACGTTGCCAGGCTTATATATCGGAGGATTAGCTCAGCTGGGAGAGCACCTGCCTTACAAGCAGGGGGTCGGCGGTTCGATCCCGTCATCCTCCACCATCGACTATTTAAGTCAGAGATTGCACGCCGGTGTAGCTCAATTGGTAGAGCAACTGACTTGTAATCAGTAGGTTGGGGGTTCAAGTCCTCTTGCCGGCACCATTTTTTTCGAGCCATTAGCTCAGTTGGTAGAGCATCTGACTTTTAATCAGAGGGTCGAAGGTTCGAGTCCTTCATGGCTCACCATTTATATTCACACGCGGGTGTGGCGGAATTGGCAGACGCGCTAGACTTAGGATCTAGTGTCTTACGACGTGGGGGTTCAAGTCCCTTCACCCGCATCTTTCATTAATTTCATATATGCGCGGAAGTAGTTCAGTGGTAGAACACCACCTTGCCAAGGTGGGGGTCGCGAGTTCGAACCTCGTCTTCCGCTCCACATATATAAGTCCTGCCGGGGTGGTGGAATTGGCAGACACACAGGACTTAAAATCCTGCGGTAGGTGACTACCGTGCCGGTTCAAGTCCGGCCCTCGGCACCATTTTAATAAGCGCCCGTAGCTCAATTGGATAGAGCGTTTGACTACGGATCAAAAGGTTAGGGGTTCGACTCCTCTCGGGCGCGCCATAAACGGGAAGTAGCTCAGCTTGGTAGAGCACTTGGTTTGGGACCAAGGGGTCGCAGGTTCGAATCCTGTCTTCCCGACCATTTATGGGGCCTTAGCTCAGCTGGGAGAGCGCCTGCCTTGCACGCAGGAGGTCAGCGGTTCGATCCCGCTAGGCTCCACAAATTAAACTGAATAATTGTAACGAATAATATGGCGGTGTAGCTCAGCTGGCTAGAGCGTACGGTTCATACCCGTGAGGTCGTGGGTTCGACTCCCTCCGCCGCTACCATATAAGTTACATTTGTTATAAATATACGGAGGAATACCCAAGTCCGGCTGAAGGGATCGGTCTTGAAAACCGACAGGGGTGTTAAAGCCCGCGGGGGTTCGAATCCCTCTTCCTCCGCCATTTATTTATATCATATTCATATCATCGCGGGGTGGAGCAGTTCGGTAGCTCGTCGGGCTCATAACCCGAAGGTCGCAGGTTCAAATCCTGTCCCCGCAACCAAAGTGGTCCCGTGGTGTAGCGGTTAACATGCCTGCCTGTCACGCAGGAGATCGCGGGTTCGATTCCCGTCGGGACCGCCATTTTGTTTGGCTCGGTAGCTCAGTTGGTAGAGCAAAGGACTGAAAATCCTTGTGTCGGCGGTTCGATTCCGTCCCGAGCCACCATTTTAAGACGGCGATTGTGGCGAAGTGGTTAACGCACCGGATTGTGGTTCCGGCATTCGTGGGTTCGATTCCCATCAGTCGCCCCATCTTAAGTAACGCGGGTGTAGTTTAGTGGTAAAACCTCAGCCTTCCAAGCTGATGTCGTGAGTTCGATTCTCATCACCCGCTCCAAATGAAGGGCCTATAGCTCAGCTGGTTAGAGCGCACGCCTGATAAGCGTGAGGTCGGTGGTTCGAGTCCACTTAGGCCCACCATATTCCACAGTAGCTCAGTGGTAGAGCTATCGGCTGTTAACCGATCGGTCGTAGGTTCGAGTCCTACCTGTGGAGCCATACGGAGAAGTACTCAAGTGGCTGAAGAGGCGCCCCTGCTAAGGGTGTAGGTCGTGTAAGCGGCGCGAGGGTTCAAATCCCTCCTTCTCCGCCAGTCGTTTTAAATTTAAATATGGCCCGTTGGTCAAGCGGTTAAGACACCGCCCTTTCACGGCGGTAACACGGGTTCGAATCCCGTACGGGTCATCTCAAAAAGGTTTGCATATATGCAAACCTTTTTTATTTGCGCTTTTTTAAAGATTAAGTAAACAGAAATAATAGTTAGGAATAATTACCATGAATTTTCAGAATAAAAAGTAAGTTTTAAGCAGGATTTTCCCTATATCATATGGAATTATTCATAAAGTAATAAAGTATGAAGAGTATGGGATAAAGAGTAATTTTAAAGAACATTTATTCTATTATATTTGTAGAAAAGGTTTATGTTTTTACTGTAAAAGGGAATGAGTGGTAAGAAGCGTATATTATGTGCGTATATTATGTTTGAAGTTAAAGGGGTGGCAAAAGTGAATCTAGCGGTTCAGCCTACTGAATTTGATGTTCATTTGTATCACGAAGGAAACTTATTTCGCAGTTACTCTATTTTCGGTGCGCATCAGGTAACGGTAGAAGGAATTGAAGGCGTACGATTTTGCGTGTGGGCACCTCATGCAAAGGGTGTAAGCGTTGTAGGTGATTTTAATAAATGGAACGGTTTTCAACATTCAATGGTTAAAGTTAATGAAGAAGGTATTTGGATGACATTTATCCCTGAATTAGAACAAGGGACTATTTATAAATATGAAATCATCACACAAAGCAATCAAAAAAAATTAAAAGCAGATCCATACGCTTTCTTCAGTGAAGTACGTCCAAACACTGCGTCTATTGTTTACTCATTGGATGGGTACAAATGGAACGATCAATATTGGCGTAGAAAGAAAAAACAGCAAAACATATATGAAAGACCGCTGTGTATTTACGAGCTGCATGCAGGGTCTTGGAGGACTCATGAAGATGGCAGCCTTTATACATACAGTGAATTAGCACAGGAGCTTATTCCTTATATTACTGAACAAGGTTTTACACATATTGAGTTATTACCAGTCATTGAGCATCCGCTCGACCGATCCTGGGGATATCAAGGAACTGGATACTATTCTGCTACCAGTCGATACGGCACACCTAAAGAGTTGATGAATTTTATAGATGAGTGTCATCAAAATAATATAGGAGTTCTTTTAGACTGGGTACCCGGGCATTTTTGTAAGGATGAACACGGTCTGTATATGTTCGATGGAGAACCTACTTATGAATACAAAAAAGAACCCGATCGTGAAAATTACGTTTGGGGAACAGCTAATTTCGATTTAGGAAAGCCTGAAGTACAAAGTTTTCTCATTTCGAACGCTTTGTTTTGGTTGGAGTACTTCCATATAGATGGATTTCGAGTAGATGCTGTAGCTAATATGCTTTATTGGCAAAATTCTTCTGGAAAAGCAGTGAATGATGGAGCTGTCAGCTTCTTAAAAAAATTGAATGAAGCTGTTTTTAAATCTGATGAAACGATATTAATGATGGCAGAAGATTCAACGGATTGGCCCCTTGTTACAGCACCTACGTATGAGGGCGGTTTAGGCTTTAATTATAAGTGGAACATGGGATGGATGAATGACGTTTTAACCTACATGGAAGCTGGCGTGGAAAGACGTCCCTATCTTCACGATAAAATGACCTTTTCACTAATGTATGCGTTTAACGAAAACTTTATTTTGCCGCTTTCCCATGATGAAGTCGTACATGGGAAAAAATCATTGCTTAATAAGATGCCAGGTGATTACTGGCGCAAGTTTGCACAGCTTCGACTGCTATATGGATATTTCTTTGCACACCCTGGAAAAAAGCTTTTATTTATGGGCGGAGAGTTTGGCCAATTTGATGAGTGGAAAGATTTAGAGGAGTTGGATTGGATGCTTTATGACTTTGACATGCATCGCAATCTTAACGGATATATGAAGGATCTCATCAAGATTTATAAGAGAAGCAAGTCTCTATATGAATTAGACCATAATCCAGATGGATTTGAATGGATTGATGTTAACAATCATCATCAACAAATTTTCTCCTTTATTCGTAAGTCGAAAGAAAATCAGGAGATTTTTATAGTTGTTAGCAATTTTTCTGAGCATCCATATCATTCTTACAAAGTTGGAGTTCCAGTTGAGACAGAGTACATTGAAGTTATTAACAGTGATGACGAAGTGTACGGCGGTTCAGGCATTGTAAATAAAAAGGCATTAAAATCAGTGGATGAATCGTTTCACGGTCAACCTTTTTGCATTGAAATGAATATTCCGCCGTTTGGCATTAGTATACTACGAGCAAAGAGAAAACGAGGGGAGAGAAAACAACATGTTAAAAAAGAAATGCGTAGCGATGTTATTGGCAGGAGGAAAAGGTAGTCGGCTAAGTTCACTTACAAAAAATCTAGCAAAGCCAGCTGTACCATTTGGTGGTAAGTATCGAATTATTGATTTTGCTTTAAGTAATTGTACAAATTCAGGTATTGAAACAGTAGGTGTATTAACACAATATCAACCGCTAGTTCTCAATTCATACATTGGAATTGGAAGCGCTTGGGATTTGGACCGACGGAATGGTGGCGTCACGGTATTGCCTCCATACGCGGAGTCAGATGGAGTAAAATGGTATAAAGGCACAGCTAGTGCTATTTATGAAAATTTAAACTATTTGACACAATATGATCCTGAGTACGTACTGATTCTATCAGGTGATCACATTTATAAAATGAACTATGAAAATATGCTTGATTATCATATAAACAAAGAAGCAGACGTAACGATTTCTGTTATTGAAGTACCTTGGGAAGAAGCGAGCCGTTTTGGTATTTTAAATACAAATAGTGACCTAGACGTAATGGAGTTCGATGAAAAGCCACAGCGTCCTAAAAACAATCTAGCTTCCATGGGGATTTATATTTTTAAATGGAGTATTTTAAAAGAATATTTAGAAATGGATGCACGCAATCCATATTCAAGCCATGATTTTGGTAAAGATGTTATTCCGCTTTTATTAGATGAAAAGAAAAAGCTAATTGCATACCCATTCCAAGGTTATTGGAAAGATGTGGGGACTGTAAAAAGCTTGTGGGAAGCGAATATGGATTTGTTATGTGATAAAGACGAGCTTAATTTATTTGACTCTTCATGGAAAGTATACTCTGTTAACCCTAATCAGCCTCCTCAATATATCGCGCCAAACGCCTGCGTGGTGGAGTCATTAGTAAATGAAGGGTGCGTTGTCGAAGGAAACGTAGAGCAGTCCGTGTTATTTCCAGGTGTACAAATCGGCTCAGGTTCTGAGGTTAAGAAAACGGTTGTCATGCCTACTGCAAAGATAGGTTCTAACGTATATATTGAAAACGCAATTGTTCCATCGGACATTGAAGTTCCAGACGGTACTATTATTCGACCGACCAAAGGAAGCGAAGAAGTAATTCTTGTTACTCAAGAATTGATTGAATCAGTTGCTAAATGCATTTAACGAACAGAGAGGATGAACGACATTGAATAATCAAATGCTTGGTATTATTGATGCTTGTACAAATACAACAGCGCTGCAGCCTTTAACCTTTTATAGATCGATTGCTGCCATTCCTTTTGCAGGGCGCTATCGATTAATCGATTTTACGCTTTCGAATATGGTGAACTCTGGAATTTCGAGCGTTGCCATTTTTCCTCGTGATCGCTATCGCGCATTGATGGATCATATAGGTTCAGGAAAAGAGTGGGATTTGGATCGGAAGCGAGATGGATTGTTTATCTTCCCTCCTATGACAAGTGATTTACACTTAGAAAGTCCATCACTATTCACGCAGTTCCGTTATCATATTGATTATTTCTTAAGAAGTAAGCAGGAATACGTATTAATTGCTAATAGTTATACGATATGTACAGTTGACTTTGAGCACGTGCTGCAACGTCATATTGCTTCAAATGCAGATATTACTGAAATGAAGCAGGGTGATAAATCGCTTAATATGTATATTATTAATAAATCTATTCTAGTTAATATTTTGCAAAATGAATCCCATGATTTTTATACGATTAAAGAAATGGTTCGATATATGGCACAATCTCATCGTGTAGAAAAGTATGAGCACCATGGATATACGGCTGAGATTTCTAGTTTAGATGCCTACTATAAAACAAGTATGGAAATTTTATCTCCAGATGTTTGGAAGCAGTTATTTATCAACGAACGTCCTGTTTTTACTAAAGTAAAAGATGAACCGCCTACTCGTTACGCAAAAAAAGCGGTTGTGAAAAACTCAATGATCGCAAACGGGTGCGTGATTGAAGGGCATGTGGAAAATAGTATTATCTTCCGAGGCGTTAAAATTGGAAAAGGTACGGTCGTTAAGAATAGCATTGTGATGCAAAAAGGCGTTATTTTAGAAAATAGTGTATTAGAAAATGTTGTTTTAGACAAAGATGTGAAAATAGGAAGTAATGAAACGTTGCTAGGTGAGTCAGGTCTACCTAGAGTCATTGCTAAAGGAACAACTCAAGGAGCGTTGATGAAGTCGTGAATGTATTATTTGCTGTATCAGAATGTGTACCTTTTATTAAAACAGGAGGATTAGCAGACGTAGCTGGTGCCCTGCCTAAAGAATTAAAAAAGTTAGGAACGAACGTATGTGTAGTCATGCCAAAGTACGGAACGATTCCTCAACATTATCAAGATGAAATGGTTCTTGAAAAAGTTATTCATGTGCAGGTTGGGTGGAGAAGACAGTACTGCGGAATTGAATCGTTAACGATGGATGGTGTTAAATATATTTTCATTGATAATGAATATTATTTTAAAAGAGATAGCTTATATGGGCACTACGATGACGCTGAACGATTTGCTTTTTTCAGCAGAGCTGTGCTTGAAGCTATCCCATTTTTAGAGAATGAGCCTGATATTATTCATTGTCACGACTGGCATACGGCTATGATTCCATTTTTACTTCGTGCTAATTATGATATGTATGATCATATTCAGACGGTCTTTACGATTCATAACTTGCAATTCCAAGGAATCTTCCCCAAGAGCAATTTATATGAGTTATTAAATTTAAATGATTATTATTTTACTACAAGCCAGCTCGAGTTTTATGGAAATATTAATTTTATGAAAGCTGCTCTTGTATCAGCTGATAAAATTACCACCGTAAGTCCTACATATCGAGATGAAATTCAAATGCCATATTACGGAGAAAGTTTAGATGGGTTATTGCGTCAGCGAAATCAAGATTTAATTGGGATTGTAAATGGAATCGATGAAGAAGCTTATAGCCCAGACGCAGATCAGCTTATATCTTATCCTTATTCGGTAGAAGAGATTGAAGGAAAATATAAAAATAAAAAAGAGCTCCAGCGCTATCTTGAATTAGAAGAAAATAAGGATGTTCCAATTATTTCGATGGTTACAAGGTTAACTCAGCAGAAGGGATTAGATTTAGTTAAGCACGTTTTCCATGAGACGGTTAACTTGGGAGCCCAAATTGTTATTTTAGGTACTGGAGAACACGAGTTTGAGCAGTTTTTCCATGAGATGGAAGATACGTACCCGCAACAAGTAAAAGCCATTATTGGTTTTAATGAGGAACTAGCTCATAAAGTTTATGCCGGTACGGATTTATTTTTAATGCCTTCTCGTTTTGAGCCTTGCGGACTCGGACAATTAATAGCCTTAAAATATGGAACCATTCCGGTCGTGCGTGAAACGGGCGGCCTGAATGACACGGTCAAAGCTTATAATGAATATAGCGGAGAGGGAAATGGCTTCTCTTTTAAGAATTATAATGCTCATGACATGCTTCATACGCTAGAAAGAGCTGTTTCATTTTATCACCAGAAAGGTGTATGGAAAAAATTAATGATGGATGCTATGAGTCAGGATTATAGCTGGGGGCAATCGGCATTTAAATATAATCAGTTGTATTCAAATTTGACATCTACTCCATCGTGAAAGGGTGAGCAGATTGTTCTCTGATAAAAAAAGCTTTCAAGAGGCTTTTTTAAAAAAGCTGGAAATGACATATGGAAAGAGCTTTAAAGAATCTACTGTTCAAGATCACTATCATACATTAGGAAATATGGTGCGAGAGTACATTAGCAGCGATTGGATTTCAACCAATGAAATTCATCGGTCTTCACATACAAAGCAAGTGTATTATCTTTCTATCGAATTTTTATTAGGCAGACTATTGGGTCAAAATCTGTTGAACTTAGGAATTCGGGAAGTGGTAAAAGAAGGATTAAGTGAGCTGAATATTTCACTTGAAAATATTGAGGAAATAGAAGTAGACGCAGGATTAGGAAACGGCGGATTAGGAAGGCTTGCTGCTTGTTTTTTAGATTCTCTTGCTTCACTTAATCTTCCTGGCCACGGTTATGGGATTCGCTATAAACACGGTTTGTTTGATCAAAAGATTGTAAACGGCTTTCAAATTGAGCTCCCAGAACAGTGGTTAAGGCACGGGAATTCATGGGAGGTACGCAAATTAGATCAAGCCATAGAAGTGAACTTTTGGGGCGAAGTTGAAATGGTACAGGAAGACGGAAAATTCTCTTTTCGTCATGTGAAAGGAGAACCCATCTCTGCTGTTCCTTACGACATCCCGGTTATCGGGTATAAAACAGATACAGTGAATACACTTCGCCTTTGGAATGCGGAGCCTTCATCATTTCCAGTACATAAAGATGTGATGGAGTATAAGCGTCAAACAGAGGCTGTATCAGAATTTTTATATCCGGATGATACACATGAAGATGGTAAAATATTAAGATTGAAACAGCAATATTTTCTTGTGTCAGCTAGCTTACAAAGTATTATCAGAGCACATCGAAATACCTATCAAACACTTACAAACTTTCACGAAAAAGTAGCCATTCATATTAACGATACGCATCCTGTACTTGCGATTCCTGAGCTAATGAGAATTTTACTGGATGAAGAAAAAATGGAATGGGAAGATGCATGGCATATTACGTCCAATACCATATCATACACAAATCATACGACTCTTTCTGAAGCCCTTGAGAAATGGCCGATTAATTTATTTCAACCCTTGCTTCCACGCGTGTATATGATTATTGAAGAAATTAATGAGCGTTTTTGTAAAGAATTATGGGAAGCATATCCAGGAGACTGGCAGCGGATTGAAAATATGGCTATTTTAGCGCACGGGTTAGTAAAGATGGCTCATTTAGCAATTGTGGGAAGTTATAAAGTAAACGGCGTGGCAAAGATTCATACTGATATTTTAAAAGAACGAGAAATGAAAGATTTTTATCAGTTTTATCCTGCTAAATTTAACAATAAAACGAATGGAATTACCCACCGGCGCTGGTTGTTAAAAGCTAACCCGCAGCTTTCCTCCCTTATTACCGAGGTGATAGGAGATAAATGGATTAAACAGCCGCATTCTCTTATAAAGCTCCAAGAGTATGTGGAAGATCCAAGCTTTTTACAAGGACTAAGAACAGTAAAACAACAGCGTAAAAAGCTGCTTGCGGATATTATTCAAGAGCAAACGGGAATTAAAATAGATTCTAATTCTATTTTTGATGTACAGGTTAAAAGGCTTCATGCTTATAAAAGGCAGCTTTTAAATGTGCTGCACATTATGTATTTGTACAATCGATTAAAAGAAGACCCTAATTTTCAAATCGTTCCTCGTACATTTATTTTTGGTGCGAAGGCTTCTCCCGGCTATTATTATGCAAAAAAAGTTATCAAGCTAATTAATTCTGTAGCTGATGTTGTCAATCATGATCCACAAACATCGCCGTTTTTAAAAGTCGTTTTTTTAGAAAACTATCGAGTGTCACTTGCTGAGTATATCTTTCCTGCAGCGGATGTCAGTGAACAGATTTCAACCGCCAGCAAAGAAGCTTCGGGAACGGGAAATATGAAATTCATGATGAACGGAGCGTTAACTCTTGGCACCATGGACGGAGCGAACGTCGAAATTAGCGAGGCAGTAGGAAAAGATAATGTCTTTATTTTTGGGTTAAAAGCTGAAGAAGTGTTGAGCTATCAGCAAAATGGAGGATACCGTGCCTATGATTATTACCATCATGATAAGCGGATTCGACAAGTACTCGAGCAGCTTACAAACGGCTTCCTACCTGACACATATGACTTATTCGAGCCTATATATGATTCATTATTAATGCAAAATGATGAATACTATGTACTCCGTGACTTTGACTCATACGTTACGGCCCAGCAAAAAGTAAACGAAGCTTATAGAAATGAAAATAAATGGCTTCAAATGAGTGCTACGAACATTGCACATTCCGGCTTTTTTTCTAGTGATCGAACGATTGAGGAATATGCATCTGATATTTGGGGAATTCACTCCACTAAAAATTTATTAAATCAATAAATAAAAAAGGTGTAGTCAAAGACTACACCTTTTTTATTTTATCTGTTGTCACCGTTTAAGAAATCACCTAAAGAACCAAGGATACTACCTTCACCTTTACCTCCCGTTGGTGAAACTGCACTTGATAAAACGCGATCAGCTAGTCGGCTAAAAGGAAGAGATTGAATCCAAACTGTTCCCGGTCCTGACAGAGTAGCAAAAAACATGCCTTCTCCTCCAAACAGAGCTGTTTTAATTTTCCCTACATATTCGATGTTGTAGTTTACATCACGGGTCATGGCCACTAAACATCCAGTATCCACACGAAGGCGTTCACCCGGTTGCAGCTGCCTTTTATGAATGGTGCCGCCTGCATGCAAAAATGCCAGGCCATTACCTTCTAATTTTTGCATAATAAAACCTTCACCGCCAAAGAAGCCCGTTCCTAGTTTTTTTTGAAAATCAATGCCAACGGATACGCCTTTGGCAGCGCATAAAAAGGAGCTTTTTTGACAAATGATTTTATGATCGAGCTGCTCTAAATCGACAGGAATAATCTTACCTGGAAAAGGTGAAGCGAAAGATACTTTTCGTTTGTGATATCCGTTATTTGTATATACCGTCATAAATAAACTTTCACCAGTTAATACGCGTTTCCCAGCTCCTTTTAGTTTATTAAAAAGCCCGCTGCTGATGGAGGAAGAACCGTCACCAAAAATGGTTTCCATCTCAATATCATCTTCCATCATCATCATTCCTCCAGCTTCTGCTATAACACTTTCTGAAGGATCTAATTCAATTTCAACAAACTGCATGTCATCTCCATACAATTTATAATCAATTTCATGTGCATTCATCATTTTCACCTCATTATTAATTCTAATCTCCTATTCATTCGATGTCATCTCCTATAGCTCCTACTAAAAATAGAAAAAAGAGTAGTATGAAGAACTACTCCTTTTCAGTATATGGGTCTTTCTCATAAGCCGGTAAATCTCCGAACATGGTCATCGTACCTTCTTCATCCAGTGCATTTTCGTATCGCTCATGCTCTTTTGAAGGGTAAATAGGAAGAGGCTGTCCATATAAATCGGTAGCGGCAAAGTTTTCATAATCTTCAACGTACCCGATAGCTTCATCTGCCTCAATATAGGTTTCACTATAGTTAGACGTATCTTCTATAAAATCAGAAGGAGATTCAGACGTCCCGTAACGCGCAACGTCTTGCCAAGAATCTTCTGCGTCATATCCTGTCGTTTCAGTATCATCATAGTCGTATTGACCAAATGGGTGATGGAGAACATTTTCTTCTACAGGTCTGTGCTTTGGAATATTCTGTGATGGGCTATGTTCTCTACAGTATAAAGTAGTTGGTACAGCCTGAAGTCTTTCAAACGAGATATCTGCTCCACATACTTTGCATGTCCCATACGTGCTGTGAGCGATTGCCTGAAGTGCTTCTTCTATTTCATGTAGCTCTTGTTTTGCATGTTCATTTAGTGCAAGGTCTTTTTCACGCTCGTATGTTTCCGTGGCTGTGTCACCAGGGTGGTTATCGTAGCTTGAAAGTTCTCCTACAGCATCGTGAGCGTCGCTTCGAGTTAGACCAAAATGATCATTTTGGTCAAAGTGCGATTGAATATCAGCCTGCTGCTGCTGTAAATTTTGTTTTAACTGACTGATTTCTTGTTTTGAAAGTGTCATGAAGCTCCCCCTTAAAAATTTATTGTACTTTTGTAGTATGTGTTAAAAATTCAAAAAAACACGATTCATATTAGGAGTATTTGGGGTATTCATGAAGCTAAGAGAGAAAAGGAGTGGAAAATTAAAGAAAGTTAAAGGGTATAGAAAAGGGTATGATAAAAATAACGTTCTCGAGGTCTAAGGAGTACTAAATAGATCATAAAGATTTTTGATTCATTTAATGAAAAGGCATAATTTAGACAAGCGAAATTAATTTTTTCTCATGAATCGCGATGCTAGATTTTTTTGAACTGAAAGTTTATAATAAGTTAGTTACAGACTTAAGAAAAAAAGATGAACGGGGGGACGTAGTGTGATTGCAACGACCGAACAGTTAGTACAAGAATACATTAAAGATGCGATTGAGTGTGCAAAAAATGAAAATCAGCCAAAATTGGTCAGTTTAGTGAAAAAAGTAAGACCTATTGACCCCCTTATTTTTTATGCGAACGGACATGACCAGTTTTATAAAGAACGCTTTTTTTGGAAAGATCCCAACAGTTATTATACATTTGTTGGATTAGGATATGCGCATACTATTTGCACCAATGCGGCAAAAGAACGTTATTTCCACATTGAAAATGAATGGAAGCGCTTTATAAAAGAAGACTTTTATAAAAACAACCAAATTTTCCCGGATGGGACAGGTCCTCTTTTATTTGGAGGATTTTCATTTGACCCAAATCAGTATCGAGAAAACTATTGGAGTGATTTCCCGAGTTCAAAATTTATGATTCCAACTGTGTTATATACCCAGGTAGACAAAGAAGGATACCTCACCGTTAATATGATGGTTAAAGGACAAGATTCTGTAAAAAAGCACATCAATTATTTTGAAGAGGTCCAAAAACTTGTTCTTTGTGAAGAGTACGACGGGGAATCTCATATTTCACCTTTGCTGTTGGAAAAAAAGGAAATTGGGGTAGAGAAATTTAAAGGAAATGTTGAAAGAGCTACTACTTTAATTAAGCAACAGGCTATAGAGAAAGTGGTTCTTGCTCGTCAATTAAAAGTAAAATTTAACGAAGATATTTCTACTGAATATGTGCTTCAGCGTCTGTTAAAGGAACAGCCAACTAGCTACACATATATTTTAGAGGGAGAGCATCAGCATTTTATCGGCGCTTCCCCAGAAAGACTAGTGCAAAAACAAGGAGATTATGTGTTTTCCACTTGTTTAGCGGGTTCGATTCCAAGAGGAAAGACAAGGCATGAAGATCACGAACTAGGTGAGGAATTGCTTCAAGATCCTAAGAACTTAATTGAGCACGATGTTGTTGTTCATATGATTAAAGAAGCGATGAATTCTTATTGTTATGAAGTAGAAATTCCAAGTAAGCCAAGTTTATATAAAACAAAGCATATTCAACATTTGTATACACCTGTTAAAGGGCGTATAAAGGAAGATGTAACGTTATTTTCATTTATTCAAAAGCTCCATCCAACACCAGCGCTAGGAGGATATCCTCAACAGGAGGCCTTGCCTATTATTCGACAGCTAGAATCCTTTGACCGAGGGTGGTATGCAGCTCCTTTAGGATGGATGGATATCAACGGAAACGGTGAATTTATAGTAGGAATCCGCTCCGCTGTTATTCAGCAAAAAGAAGCCGTTTTATTTGCGGGCTGTGGAATTGTAGCAGATTCTACGCCTGAAAGTGAATATGAAGAAACAAGAATTAAATTCAACCCGATGCTTTCAGCTTTAGGAGGGATTATGCGTGGAACACATTAAATCATTAACAACGTATATTGCGTCATTCGTGGATGAATTAGTAGAAGCAAATGTTGAAGAAGTAGTGGTCAGTCCAGGGTCACGTTCAACGCCTATTGCGATGCTTATGGCTGAGCACCCTGATATTCATGTGCACTTAAATATTGATGAACGTTCCGCCGGCTTTTTTGCTCTAGGAATAGCAAAAGCAAAGAAAAAACCAGTGGCGCTTGTATGTACATCTGGAACAGCTGCAGCGAATTATTATCCTGCAGTAATTGAAGCTCACTACTCACGCATTCCTTTAGTAGTTATCACAGCGGATCGGCCGCATGAGTTAAGGGATATAGGTGCCCCGCAGGCAATTAATCAGAATCATCTTTTCGGTCAATATGCGAAGTGGTTTGTAGATACAGCTTTACCAGAAGAAAGTGCAGATATGAATCGTTATATTCGAACGGTAGCTTCAAGGGCTGTTCATACAGCTCAAGCTATACCGAGCGGTCCTGTACACATTAACGTACCTTTACGTGAACCGATTGTACCAGATTTGTCTATTGAAGATTTATGGAGTCAGGGGAAACGCGGTAAATCATATGTGGCTGCTATTCATGGAGAAGCATCTCTATCTGAAAAAGGATTCGAAGAAATTGCGAAGCGCTTAGAGGGAACAACAAATGGACTTATTATATGCGGAGATCAAATGTCTTTAAAAGCAGTAGACAGCGTATGCCGTTTAGCTGACACTTTAAGCTTTCCGGTGCTCGCAGATCCGTTATCACAATTAAGAAGCGGCAAGCATTCAAAAGAAAATGTAATAGAGACATATGATACATTTTTAAAAAGTGATAAGGTTGATGAGCGTTTTCACCCGGAAGTTGTCATTCGTTTTGGCGCGATGCCGGTATCGAAACCGCTATTGCAATTTTTAAAAGCACACGAGCCGAATGAAATGTTTGTAGTTGACCAAGGTAAAGGCTGGAGAGACCCTACTTTGCGTTCAACAGTGATGATTGAAGCCGATGATACATTATTTTGTGAAGAACTGATCAAGCGTCTTTCAGCGAATCAAGAGGAGTCTACTTCATGGCTGAGTCTGTGGAAAAAGATTAATGCTCAAACCGCACAGGCTCTGAGAACATTAACTTCTGGCCAGGAATGGTTTGAAGGACAGGTAGTTCAAGAAATTGTTGATGTAGTACCTGAAGGCACAGCTTTGTTTGCTGGAAATTCAATGCCTGTTCGAGATATTGATTCTTTCTTCTTAAATACGGAAAAAGATATTCCACTCTTTGTAAATCGGGGAGCAAATGGAATTGATGGTGTGGTTTCGTCTGCTCTAGGCGTAAGCACGGCTTACGATCACACCGTTTTATTTATTGGTGACCTATCGTTTTATCACGATTTAAATGGTCTGCTGGCAGCTAAAATGCATAATTTAAACTTAACCGTTGTGCTAGTTAACAATGACGGCGGAGGAATTTTTTCATTTTTACCGCAGTCAAAACAAGAAAAGCACTTTGAATTTTTATTCGGTACGCCAACTGGATTAAATTTTGAGCATGCCACTCGTCTGTATGATGGCACATTTTCCTCAGCAAGCAGCTGGGAAGAATTTCGACATGCAATGAACCATGCTTTCACAAAAGGCGGGTTGCATGTTGTAGAGATTCGTACAACTCGTACAGAAAATGTAGAGACTCATCGCAGTTTGTGGAAACTTGTTTCCGAGGAAATAAATTTGTCAAACGGTGAGGAATAAGCAATGATGTATCAATTAAATGGTGTATCTTACTATGTGCACACCGAGGGAAAAGGAGAGCCGTTGCTTCTGCTTCACGGCTTTACCGGTTCTTCTCAAACCTGGCGTACCTTTATGAAGAAATTCGTTAAAGACTATCAAGTGATTGCTGTTGATATGATTGGCCATGGCCAATCAGCAGCTCCGAAAGAAATCAAACCATATTCAATGGAATCAGTTGTTGAAGCACTGCATGAGCTGCTTCGACAGCTATCTCTTTCACAGGTGAATGTAATTGGATATTCAATGGGAGGAAGGCTTGCTCTTTCATTTGCTCAGCGATACCCACACCTTGTGAAAAAGTTGGTATTAGAAAGCGCATCGCCTGGTTTAAAAACACGAGAAGAACAAAAGCTAAGAAAAGAAAAAGATGAGCAGCTGGCGAGCCGCATTATGAAAAATGGCATTGAAGAATTTGTGAACTTTTGGGAGGAAATCCCTCTTTTTGATTCTCAAAAGCAATTGCCTAGCCATGTTCAAGAAGCGGTGCGTAAAGAAAGGCTTTCTCATACAGAAATCGGCCTTTCCAACAGTTTGAAAGGAATGGGAACGGGTGTCCAGCCGTCCCTTTGGGAGAAGCTAGACGATCTGTTGATGCCGGTTTTGCTTATTACTGGAGAAGTAGATCAAAAGTTTTGTTTAATTTCCAAAGAAATGCAAACATTAATGCCAAATGCTACTGCTAAAATTATTTTAGGGACAGGTCATGCAATTCACGTGGAACAACCTGAGATTTTTGGTAGAATAGTAAGTGAGTTCTTAGCTACTACATAATTAGGAGGAAATAAAGATGACAGTTGAATGGACATCAGTACGTCAGTATGAAGACATTTTATACGAAACATATAACGGAATCGCTAAAATTACGATTAACCGTCCGGAAGTGCACAATGCATTCCGTCCAAAAACAGTAATGGAATTGATCGATGCATTTGCTTATGCTCGTGACGATGCAAGCATTGGAGTAATTGTATTAGCAGGTGCTGGAGATAAGGCATTTTGTTCAGGCGGAGACCAAAAAGTTCGTGGCCACGGCGGCTATGTAGGAGAAGACGAAATTCCACGTCTAAACGTTCTAGATTTACAGCGTTTAATTCGCGTAATTCCAAAGCCGGTTGTTGCGATGGTATCAGGCTATGCAATTGGTGGAGGTCACGTTCTTCACATTGTATGTGACTTAACAATTGCAGCGGATAACGCAGTCTTTGGACAAACAGGTCCTAAGGTTGGAAGCTTCGATGCAGGATATGGCTCTGGTTACTTAGCTCGCATCGTAGGTCATAAGAAAGCGCGTGAGATCTGGTTCTTATGCCGTCAGTACAATGCTCAAGAAGCACTAGACATGGGATTAGTAAACACGGTCGTTCCATTAGAGCAGCTTGAAGCTGAAACAATTCAATGGTGTGAAGAGATGCTAGAAAAAAGTCCAACGGCTCTTCGTTTCTTAAAAGCAGCATTTAATGCTGATACGGATGGCTTAGCTGGTATCCAGCAATTTGCTGGTGACGCAACGCTTCTTTATTACACAACGGACGAGGCAAAAGAAGGTCGCGATGCATTTAAGGAAAAACGCAATCCAGACTTCCAACAGTTCCCACGTTTCCCTTAAACAGCTGAAACAGCTTGGTGATTATCATCAGGCTGTTTTTTCAATTTAATTTAGTTAATTAGTATAAAAAGGAGAGAAATCCATGAGTAGCCAAACGATTCCTAATGGGCTTATGCAAAGAGCATATTTGACGCCAAATCGAGTAGCGGTAGAAACAACGCAAACGTCCCTTACGTTTCAAGAGCTTCATAAGCGTGTTCAAAAAGTAGCACAGCAGCTTTCATTTAATGGTGTAAAACAAGGTGATACCACTGCTTTATGTATGAAAAATAGCGTAGAGTTTATTGAGATTTTACATGCGGTTTCTTATATTGGCGCTCGAGTGCTGCTCGTCAATACGCGTTTGACAAATGAAGAAATCGATTATCAGCTAACAGATGCAAACGTTTCGTTGCTTATTACAGATGAAACATTTTTAATAAGAGAATTCCAAAGTTCCATCACTCAGCTTACTTTATCTGCTTTAAAAAGTTCTTCAGAAGCAGAAACGGATTTTCAGAAAACGTGGAATCTCGAGGAGACGTTCACCATTATGTATACCTCTGGAACAACAGGTAATCCAAAAGGAGTGCTGCAGACATATGGGAATCACTGGTGGAGTTCCGTTGGTTCAGCGCTTAATTTAGGATTAAATGAAAAAGACTGCTGGCTTATAGCGGTTCCTTTGTTTCATATTAGCGGCTTATCTATTTTAATGCGGAGCGTCTTTTACGGAATGAAAATCATTTTAGAAGAACGATTTGAAGCAAGAGCAGTGAATGAAGCGATTGAAAACAAAGGGGTAACGATTATTTCGGTTGTCACTTCCATGCTATCCAATATGCTTGATGAGTTAGGGGAACGGAAATATCCGCATACGTTTCGCTGTATGCTTTTAGGAGGAGGACCTGCACCGCTTACTATTTTAGAGGCTTGTGTGAATAAAGAAATTCCTGTTTATCAAACGTATGGAATGACAGAAACATCTTCACAGTGCGTTACGCTTTCACCTGAAGACAGTTTGCGAAAACTGGGATCAGCAGGTAAACCATTATTTCCATGTGCAATGAAAATTGTAGATGAAAAAGGAAATGAAACAAGCGAAGCAGGAGAAATCATTGTTAAAGGTCCAAATGTTACAAAAGGATATTTAAATAAACCTGAAGCTACTGAAAAAGCCCTTCAACAAGGCTGGTTCTATACAGGAGATATCGGGAAAGTGGATGAAGAAGGCTTCCTATATGTATTAGACAGACGTTCGGACCTCATTATTTCTGGTGGAGAAAATGTATATCCAGCTGAAATTGAAAATGTTTTATTGAAGCACCCTGCTGTTAAAGAGGCTGGTGTAACGGGAGTAGCCGATGAAAAATGGGGACAAGTTCCGGCAGCATGCATCGTTACAAACGAAGACGTTTCAGATGAAGAGTTATCTTTACACATTCAACAATTTTTAGCGAAGTACAAACTTCCAAAGTATTTCGTTCGAGTAGAGGAACTGCCACGAACGGCTTCTAATAAAATCATACGCCGGAAACTATCATCTTTCATACAGAAAGGGAATTAATCGATGATTATAAAAAAAGTACATCTTTATAAAATTGACATGAAGCTTCTTTCTCCTTTTTCAACAAGCTATGGTACGGTGCAGGATCGAGAATTGATTTTGCTTGAAGTAGAAGATGAAAAAGGTTTTACGGGGTGGGGAGAGGTCGTTGCTTTTTCATCTCCTTGGTATACGGAAGAAACGATTCATACATGTTTTCATATGCTAGACGATTTTTTAATTCCTTCGCTTCTTCATCAGCACGTTCAAAAACCAGAGGACGTTCAAAAGCTATTCAAACCTCTAAAGCGAAACAACATGGCCAAAGCAGCTTTGGACTGTGCTGTATGGGATTTGTATGCAAAGCGGAAAAATAAGCCCTTAGCTGAAGTAATTGGCGGAGTAAGGCCTGCTGTAGAAGCTGGAGTGGTAGTTGGCTTAAATGATATTTCCATAATGAAAGAACAAATAAAGACTTACATGAAAGATGGCTATAAGCGCTTTAAAGTGAAAATTAAGCCGGGTGCTGACTATGAGCTACTGAAACAAATTCGAGATGAATTTCCAAGCATTCCTCTTATGGCTGATGCCAATTCAGCCTATACGTTAAGCGATAGTGATTCATTGAAGAAACTAGATGAATTGAATTTAATGATGATCGAACAGCCGTTAAGTTCTGATGATATCCTTGATCATCGATTGTTACAAAAGCAAATGAAGACGCCGATTTGCTTAGATGAAAGTATTGTGAGCTATGAAGATGCACGTCATGCCATCGAACAAAAAAGCTGTAAGATTATCAATGTGAAAATCGGTCGAGTTGGAGGAATGTCCGTAGCAAAGCAAATTCATGATTTATGCGCCCAGCATGGTGTAAGGCTTTGGGTTGGAGGAATGTTAGAAGCCGGGATTTCACGAGCTCATAACATCGCTCTTGCCACACTGCCTTCTTTCACGATACCAGGTGACATTTCTGCGTCGTCTCGCTATTGGGAAAAAGATATTATTAAGCCCGAAGTAGAGGTAGAAGCCGGAGTAATAAAGGTGAAGGAAAAACCGGGGATAGGATACGATATTGATAAAAAGTTTATCAAAACAATCACAGCATTTGAAAAAGAATACAAATAATTAAAAACCGTTTTTTTATGAAAAACGGTTTTTTTATTGATGTTGTCAATGTTTAGTAGAAAAATAGAACAAATTTTTTAAAAAGAGCACATTGTTCCATCAAGCGTGTCAAAACATGTTATGATGGAATAGTTTGATGAAAGAAGTCGAAGGGTTTTATCGTAAAAAACAAAATTATTTTTGAAAATAGGTTGATAGTTTTCTAAGTTGTCCTATATAATGTGTTTATAACATAACACAATATGTTGTTTTGAAATTCATAATAAAATACTATATTTTGTGTTTTCCAGTGAAAAAGGTGTCTGATAAAAAGACTTAAAAGGGAATTTGGTGAAAATCCAAAGCTGTCCCCGCAACTGTGAATGCTGATGAAATAAGGAGATCCACTGTGAGTAAACATCATGGGAAGGCCTTAAAGTAAAAAGAAGCATAAGTCAGGAGACCTGCCTTTTTTATGTCGTTTTATCTTCTTCGGGAGGTGAGAGGGTAGAGCGAGGATTGAGAAAAGACTTAGTGTCTTCTTCTATCTTCGTTCTATTCGCTCACCGAGGTACGGTGAGCGATTTTTTATTTTGAAGTGAAGAGAGGAGCCATATTTATGGTGAATACATTAAAACCTACAATTCTACATGAATTAACTGCATATATTGAACGTTTAAAAAAAGAATTTACGCAGCTTGATTTTTCTTTGTATGAGGAAAAGGTTATTCAAACTGTTACAGTAAAGGAAAATATGACGGACGCAAAGGTTGCAAACGTACTAATTTTGGCAGCCCTAGAGCGTATTTCAATGGAGGAACCAGATTGGACGTACGTAGCGGCAGACGTCTACTTAAACGAACTATATCGAAAAGCAGCGGACAACCGAGGTTATGATAAAAAAGAAAAGTACGGTTCGTTTTATCAGCTTATTCAAGAACTAACAAAAATCGGCATTTATAATAAACAACTATTAAAAACATATACAGAAGAAGAAATTAATGAAATTGCTTCAGTCATTATTCCTGAACGCGATCGTTTATTTACATACATTGGATTGCTGACATTAGCAGATCGCTATTTAGCGACATCGCATGATAAGCGCGTATACGAACTACCGCAAGAACGTTTTCTTATCATTGCTATGACGCTGATGTCTCAAGAAAAGAAAGAAAATCGAACAGCATTAGTAAAAGAAGCGTACTGGGCGCTTTCTAGTCTATATATGACGGTTGCCACACCAACACTTTCGAACGCAGGAAAGAGCTACGGACAGCTATCTAGCTGCTTTATTGATACGATTGATGACAGCTTACGCGGTATTTATGATAGCAATACAGATTTGGCCACGCTTAGTAAAAATGGAGGCGGAATTGGTGTCTACCTCGGTCATATTAGAAGCCGAGGAAGTGATATAAAAGGTTTTAAAGGCGTATCATCAGGAACAATTCCATGGATGAAACAGCTAAATAATACGGCTGTAAGTGTCGATCAGCTAGGTCAACGACAAGGAGCTATTGCCGTATATTTAGACGTATGGCATAAAGACATCTTTTCATTCTTAGACGCGCGTTTGAACAATGGTGACGAACGCCAGCGCACGCATGATTTATTCACTGGCGTATGTCTGCCAGATTTGTTTATGGAAAAAGTAGAAGCACGTGAAGACTGGCACTTATTCGATCCTCACGAAGTTCGTACGCTGATGGGCTACTCGTTAGAAGATTTTTATGATGAAGAAGAAGGCAGCGGTTCGTTCCGCACTCGTTACGCTGAGTGTGTAAATAATGAACAGCTTTCAAGAGAAACAGTACCTGCTATTGAAATCTTCAAGCGCATTATGCTTTCGCAGCTTGAAACCGGAACGCCTTATATGTTCTATCGTGATACGGTTAACCGAGCTAATCAAAACCGCCACGAGGGCATGATCTACTGCAGCAACTTATGTACAGAAATCACGCAAAACCAAAGCACAACGGTAGTAACAGAGGAAATTACGGAAGACGGAAAAATTATTATTACAAAGAATCCGGGCGATTTTGTTGTATGTAATCTTTCTTCTATCAACTTAGCGAGAGCCGTAACTGAAGATGTGCTTGAACGTTTAATTCCAATTCAAGTACGCATGCTTGATAACGTTATTGAGTTAAATGATTTGCCAGTACTTCAAGCAAAACTAACAAACCAAAAGTACCGCGCAGTAGGGCTTGGCACATTTGGTTGGAACCATTTGCTTGCCTTAAAGAAAATAGCATGGGAAACAGATGAAGCGGTAGTCTATTGCGATGAATTGTATGAGCAAATTGCTTACTTAACCGTGCAGGCAAGCATGAACTTAGCTAAAGAAAAAGGCGCATATCCATTATTTAAAGGCTCAGATTTTGAGTCAGGCGCTTATTTTGAAACACGTAAATACACAAGCGAAGCGTGGAGTGAACTGCGTAACGAAGTTCAAAGCAATGGGATAAGAAATGGATACTTAATGGCTGTAGCACCTAATTCATCAACATCTATTATCGCGGGTTCTACTGCAAGTATTGATCCGATTTTCCGTAAGTTTTATTCAGAGGAAAAGAAAAACTATAAAATCCCGGTGACGGCACCAGATTTATCACCAGCAACAAACTGGTATTATAAGTCCGTTTATTTAATTGATCAGCACTGGAGCATTAAGCAAAACGCAAAGCGCCAGCGCCATATTGATCAATCCATTTCATTCAACTTATACGTACAAAACGATATCCGAGCAAAAGAACTGCTAGATCTTCATATGACGGCATGGAAAGAAAAGTTAAAAACGACCTACTACGTACGTTCAACATCAAGTGAAGTCATTGAAGAATGTGAAAGCTGTCATAGTTAAAAGGAGTGAATAATTGATGACAAGCATGTTAAAACGAGAATTAATGAACGAAACAGCTCCGAACCGTTCGACAGGAATCATTAACGGCAAGAGCTCAAATATTCTAAATTGGGATGACGTCCGATTTTCATGGGCGTTCCCTAAATACAAGCGTATGCTAGCTAACTTCTGGACGCCGTTTGAAATTAATATGGGTCAAGATATTAAGCAGTTCCCTCAGTTAACGGCTGACGAACAAGAGAGCTTTTTAAAAATTATTGGCTTGCTGGCGCTACTGGACAGTATTCAATCAGATTATGCTAGCAAAGTAGCTGACTATGTAACCGATTCTTCGATTAATGCTCTAATGATTATTTTAGCGCAGCAAGAAGTGGTTCATAATCATTCGTATTCATATGTTTTATCAAGTCTTGTACCAAAAGGAAAACAAGATGAAGTATTTGAATACTGGCGTACAGACGAAAAGCTCCGCGCTCGAAATGACTTTATTACAAACGGATATAAAGCATTTAGCGAAGAAGCAACGGTTGAAAACTTTTTGAAGTCTATGGTATATGATGTTATTTTAGAAGGCCTTTTCTTCTATAGCGGATTCGCGTTCTTCTATAATCTTGCGAGAAATCAAAAGATGGTGGCGACATCTACGATGATTAACTATATCAATCGTGATGAACAGCTTCACGTTGGGTTATTTGAAAAGATTTTCAAGGAAGTACTAAATGAAAATCCAGCTTATCGTACGGAAGAGCTAGAAACGTTTGTAGTTGAAACATTCCAAGAGGCAGCTCGTCTTGAAATTGAATGGGCGGAATCTGTTATCGGAGAAAAATTCGACGGCATCACGATGAAAGAACTGCAGCAGTATATTGAATACATGGCTAATAAACGCTGTAATCAGTTAGGCTTCGGTCGAGCTGCTTTCCCACAAGCACCGATTGAAAATCCTCTTCGTTGGATTATTGCTTATCAAGAGGTAGATTTAGGAAAAACGGATTTCTTTGAACAGAAATCACGACAATATACAAAAGCATCAGATGCGAATGGATTTGATGATCTATAAACACAAAAGCTGACTAATTTCCTTATTGATTAGTCAGCTTTTTTTAAGTGAATAAGTCCAAGTTCTAACGCACGTGTGGTAATTAAGTCATCAATTTCTTCTGGAATGTTTTCAAGTGTTCCCCATTTGTATGTCCATAAATGAGTAAACGATTGTACATAGATTGGAAAGGTTTGTTCATTTGCTTTTATTGCTTCTTCTTTAAAAAAATGAATCAGTTGTTCAGTTTTCATATTAGTCTCCTTTTTTATGATCTTGAAGAGAGAAAAAAGACAACCCAGAGGCTGTCCTTTTGCGGGTTACGCTTCAGTTGGCTTGAACGTTTTACAGTCTGTTTCATAACTGCTTGCTGCATGTTTTCCGCTATGACTTACCACGTAAATTTCTTCTGCGCTGCAGTGATTTCCATTTTTCCAAAAGTGACAGTTATTTACTTCACAAAGAATGTTTTGTTCCAACGTTAACCCTCCTTTGTATGTGATAGCTATAGTATGGTCAAAATTCAACTAACTTATAAGAAAGGTGGTAGACTTTCATTTTAATTGAGAATTTTTATCAATTAAACATTGACAAAGAGAATCATTCTCAATTAAACTGTGTATATAGTAAAGAATACAGGTTGTTGTCAAATCATTAAATGAATAATTAATTGGGAGGGAACAAACATGTCATCAGTTATGGTTGTAGGAGGAGACAGGTTAAAGCATATTACAGATCGTTTAGCGGGAGAAGGATTTAATGAAGTAATTCATTTAGATGGCCGTAAAAGCAATATGGTGAAGCGAGAAATCCCCGAACATATTGGGTTTGTATTAGTTATTACGGATTTTATTAATCACAATATGGCAAAAGTCATTAAAGAGAAAGCAAAAAAACAAAAAAAACCGATTTATTTCGTCAAACATTCATGGAGTGCTATTCGTAAAGTGATTGAGCAAATTTCATGATTTAATTTTTAATCATTATTGAGAATGAATTTCAATTAGGGTGGTGAGACATAGGTGGAACCGATAAAAGTGCATATAAAGACACTCTCTAACGACCACATCGAACAATTTATTCGATGTCCGTACAAATTTTATCAGCAGCAGCTTCTTTTGAAAAAAACATCTATAGATTGGAAACAGCTTGTTCAAGTAACTGTCCATCAAATCATTAAAACATACTATAGCAAGCCAGTTGAGTATCGCTCAACCCTCTATGTTTTACAGCTTATTGAAAAATATTGGCGCCTAAAGCCAAATATGTTTTCATCACCCATTCACTATTACGATGTGTTAGCTAAAGTAAGCGATTATTTACTAAGGTTTTTAGGAGAGAAAGCACAGGTGGAACTACCGCTTTTTGTGTTTGAGAAATACAGCGTTTATGTAGAAGAAATTCAAAGCAACCTTTCTCTAACCATTGATTTTGCTGCATGGACAGAGAAGTCTTATACGGTAACAAAATTCATTCTAGATGACCATGAAGAAGTGAAGAACGCAATGAAAGACTTTATTATCGTTTTTTCGAAACAAGCTTTTAAAAAGGTTCCTGAACAAATTCGTTTTTATTCATTATTAACTGGGGAAACAACAACTTATCATATTGCACTAGACGATTATAAAAAAGCCATACTTCAACTACATATTGTCAAAAGTGTGTTAATGGAACCAAAACATTTTCAAAAGAATTATGCATCCAGTGAGTGTGAAAACTGTCCTCTTCAACGAGAATGTGCTAAAGAAGGGGATGTGCGGCCAACACTGCTGGTGTAAAGGAGCGTCATTTACATGAAGGAAATCTTACTAGCTTATGCGAGTATGTCAGGTAACACAGAAGCGATAGCCGATTTGATCGAAGAAGAATTAGTCAAGCATGGATTGCATGTGAAACGAGCAGAAGTATATGACATTGATGCTTCTGACCTTGTATCCGCAGAATCTATTATCTTTGGAGCTTATACGTGGGGAGATGGAGAGCTGCCAGATGATTTTTTAGATCTTTATGATGAAATGGATGACATAGATCTCAGTCAAAAGCAGATGGCTGTATTTGGTTCAGGTGATTCATCATATGATGTTTTTTGCGGAGCAGTTGATTTAATTGAAGAAAAAATAAGGGGACGTAATGGAAATATAGCCGTTCCCGGTTTGAAAATCGAGCTCTCTCCCTTTGGAGAAGATGTAGAAAAATGTAAGGTATTTGCTAAAGATTTTGCTGAAGTAGTAGCAAAATCTGCTGCTTCATAAGAAAACCCGGTCAAGTGCTGACCGGGTTTTTTAATATGGCTTCTTTTTGCTGTATTCTTTATTATCTTTCATAAATAGACGCCAGAAATAAAAGAATCCAGGAAATAAAATAGCAAAGCCAACAATATACACAATAAATAAAGAATGAAACGCATCGGGATGTGTAAATCCATTCTCAATCGTTACGTTTGGATAGACAACATAAGGTAAATGGCTTAGTCCGTATACGTAACTTGCTAAGAAATATTGAAGGATAATGGATACCACGGCTAAACGAGGCATGCCTTTTCCTTTTTGAGAAGGTAGCAGCAGAGCAATGCCAGCTACTACAAATAGACCTACAGATCCGTAAAGAAGGGGCTTAAACTGCATCATTTTATCATATAACCAGCTTGCTTCTGATTGCATTGTAATCATAATAAAGATAGCCATTAGCAGGGAAAGAGGTCCTGTAATGAGCGCATCACGCCGATAGACCGCATAAGCTTCCATTTCGTCAGATGACTTCGAGTAATCTGCTAATAACAGAGACGATAGAAACAGCGAAGAGCTTATGGCAAATCCGATAAATGAATAGACGTGCGGACTTGAAAATACTTTTGCTAAATTTAATCGCTGCGTTCCATCAATTATATCAATAAATCCACCTTGACTTACTGGTAGTACAGCGATTAAAAAAGCAGGAATTAACACGCCAGATATACCGGATATATAAACCAATGCTCTCCGATATTTAAAACTGCTAGCATAATGTGAAAACACTAAAAACCCGCTTCGAATAGATAAGAGAAGTAAAATGATACTTCCGGGTATTAGTAACACTGTGCCAAGCGTAAAAGTAGCACGAGGAAAAAAGCTAAACAGCGCAACAACAATCGCAACAATAAATACATTAGTTACTTCCCAAGTAGGCGATAGATATCTGTTTGCTACATCTGTAGCATTTGTTTTCGTACGATTAATATATACCATCGACCAAAAACCAGCTCCAAAGTCCATTGTTCCCATTACGGCATAGATAAAAATGAAGCCCCATATTACAGTAATTGCTAGTAATGAATCAGCCATATTCTCACATCCTTTTTAATCTGCTTGCGCAGCAAGCTCTTTAGAAAGCGGATTTCTTCTGAAATAAAACACCAGTACAAGGGCGACTGCGGCCACGAGTACGATATAAACAAGCAAAAATAAAAAAAATAAAATATGCAAATTAGCAGAAGTGGTAACTGCTTCTGATGTACGCATGATGCGGTAAATGACCCAGGGTTGTCTTCCTGTACATGCAAAAATCCATCCGAATTCAATGCCCATGATCGCGAGAGGACCTGTTGCGACAAATGCCCACATGAAAATTTTAGGGAAGCTTTTCTTCTTTAAAAACTTGTACCAAACAACGCCCACTAGCGCCACTAAAATTAAAATCGATCCGATAATGACCATACCGTTAAACAAGGTATGCACAAAAAGCGGCGGCCAATAATCCCTAGGGAAGTCATTGAGTCCAGTAATCACTGTATTAAAGCTATTACCTGACAAGAAGCTGAGCATCCATGGAAACTCAATTCCATACTTGACTCGTTGTTCTTTTTCATCTGTAAATCCGCCTAAAGCTAATGGAGCATGATCTTGAGTTTCAAATAGACCTTCAGCTGCTGCGAGTTTTTCGGGTTGATATTCATATACTTTTTGCATGGATTCATGTCCATTCAAAGCCGTTACAAAAGAAAAAATCCCGCCGATTACCAATCCCATCATCAACGCTTTATGATGGAATTTATATTCTCTTGGATTATGTTTTCGCGCACGAAGCATTTTAAAGGCAGCTACTGAAGCAATGACAAAGCCTCCGGTTGTATAGGCAGAAACAGCTACGTGACCGGACGTTACAAAGAAACTCGGGTTAAAGAAAGCTGCCCAAGGATCTACGCTTACAATTTCGCCATTCAAAATTCGAAATCCAGCAGGCGTTCCTTCAAATGCGTGCACGTTTGTAATTAAAACGGCAGAGGCAAGAGCGCCTATTGCTACTAAAATCAGACTAATAATCCGCATTTTTCGAGAAATACGGTCCGCTGCGTATACATAAATAGAGAGAAACAGAGCCTCAATAAAGAAAGCATAAATTTCAATTTGAAAGGGAAGAGCCATCACTTTTCCTACGATTTCCATAAAACCTGGCCAAAGCAACGCTAATTGCACACCAGCAATCGTTCCCGTAGGAATGGCGACTCCAAGCAGGACAGCAGCTCCTTTTGTCCAGCGCTGTGCCATAAGTTCATAATCTTTATCTTTTGTTTTGTAGTAAAGAATTTCAGCCAATAAAATCATGAGAGGAATGCCGACGCCAAGAGTGGCAAAAATGATATGTACCCCCATGTTCAGGCCAAACATTGAACGTGCAGTAACTAAATGATCCATTCATTTTTCAACCTTTCCAGTAAAGTATTGATAAACCTTATTGTCCACTTTTTACCACGCTTTATGCATCAGAATTGGTAAAACATATAACTTGAAAATAGTAATCATTACGATTATAATAAGTGTATATTGTTTTAAAGGAGAGATATTTAATGAAAACAAATATTCATCCAGACTATCGTAAAGTTGTATTTATGGATACAAATAGCGGAACATCATTTTTATCAGGATCTACAAAACAATCAAATGAGACCGTTCAATGGGAAGATGGCAACACGTATCCGCTTTTAAAAGTTGAAATCAGTTCGGATACACATCCATTTTATACAGGAAAACAAAAATTTGCTGATAAAGGCGGCCGTGTAGAACGCTTTAAACAAAAATATAAATTACAATAAAAAAACTAGCCGAGAGGCTAGTTTTTTATTAATATAATGCTTTTTTCAACGTATCAATGTTGTGCTGCATAATGGAAAAATAATCTTCTTTATTTTTAACATCATCTTTTGTTAATGATTCTAAGTTATGAAGTGTTAAAGCTTGAGCTCCCACTTCATTTTTAACAAGCGTGGACACTTTAGGTTTTAAATTTTGGTCAAAGATAAAGTATTTGATATTGTCTTTCTTTGCTTGTTTTACGATGTTTTCTAATTGTTTTTGAGACGGCTCATTTGTAGGAGATAAACCCGCTACGCTAATTTGCTTTAAGCCGTATCGGTTTTCCCAGTAGCCGTAAGCTGCATGTGATACTAAAATTTCTTTATGAGGTGCGTCGCCAATCGTTGTTTTTAGCTCTTGGTCTACATCTTCAAGCTGAGCTTTTAACGCTTGGAAGTTCTTTTCAAATTCTGCTTTTTTATCCGGTTTTAATTCAACAAGTTCATTTTTAATATTTTCTGCTAATTGAATAGCTAAAATAGGATCAAGCCAAACGTGAGGGTCTGTATCTCCGTGGTTATGCTCTTCTTCATGTGCATGTTCGTCCTCATGGGCATGCTCTTCTTCATGTGCATGTTCGTCCTCATGGGCATGCTCATCTTCAGAACTCTTTGCTAGTTCAATTCCTTTTGCAGCTTCTACTAAAGCGACATCTTCATTCTTTAGCGTAGATTGTGCTTTATCTGCAAAACCTTCAAGCCCAATTCCTGAGTAAACGAATGCGTCCGCATTTGCGATCTTAACCATTGTTTTTGTGGTAGGTTCAAATGAATGAGCATCTACACCGGTTGGTAAAATACTTTTAGCTTCTACATATTTTCCACCGATTTTCTCAGTAAAGTCCTGTAAAGGGTAAATTGTTGTATAAACTTCTAATTTTTTGTTTTTATTATCAGATGCGTTATTTGCACTGCTTGAACTGCACCCTGCAAGGGCTGTTCCAATTCCTAATGCCAGCACCATTAAAAGTGGTTTGAATTTCATTGTGTTGCTCCTTCCGTTCGTATCGTAACCATTTATGTCCTATGTTATTATATCGTAATTATTACGATTTGAAAACTAAAAATTTACGCATTTACTGTAAACTTCGGAAGAGGATCTTTGAAAGTAGCCCAATCCTGATTCATTTCCTCAGTTGTCAACAAACAGTGGTCTAATGTTTTAATAATTTCAGCTTCGTTCATATCAATACCAATGAACACAAGCTCGTTAATACGGTCTCCAAATTGCTCATCCCATTTTGTTCGTAATTCAGGTTCTTCTTTTAAGGTTTGTTCTCTTTCCTCTGCTGTGTACGTCGCCACCCATTCACCCGCTCCTTGAATCATAATGGACGTACCTGCTTGAGAAAGAAGTCCTGCCATATGGTTACGTGAAGCAAGCCAGAAAAATCCCTTTGCACGTACAATATCAACCGGCCAGTTCTCTAACCATTTCATAAAGCGTTCAGGATGAAGGGGACGATTCCTTCTGTATACAAAAGAAGAAATACCAAACTCTTCAGTTTCAGGCGTATGGTGTTCTTCATTTAGTTCTTTAATCCACCCGGCTCCTTGACTAGCTTTTTCAAAGTCGAATAAGTCGGTATGAAGTATGGCTTCAAGGCTTACCTCACTATTAATTGTTTGGATAACAGTGGCTTCTGAGTTTAATTTATGAAGAACAGCCTGCAGCTCATCTGCATCGTCTTTTGTTAACAAATCAACTTTGTTTAACAAAATGACGTTTGCAAATTCAATTTGATCAATTAATAAATCAACCACTTCTCTTTTATCGTTTTCATCCGTTCCTTCTTTGCGGTCTAATAAGCTTTCGCCGGATGAAAAGTCTTCCCAAAAGCGATTAGCATCTACTACAGTGACCATCGTATCTAATGAACATTTCTGAGTTAAATCAATGCCAAGCTCTTCATCAATATAAGTAAATGTTTGAGCAACAGGGATAGGTTCGCTAATTCCGGAAGATTCAATGACAATATAATCAATATCACCATTGTCAGCTAGGCGTTCTACCTCTTTCATTAGATCATCTCGAAGCGTACAGCAAATACAGCCATTTTGCATTTCAACTAGCTTTTCTTCTGTTCGAGAAAATCCGCCTTGTTTAACTAAGTCTGCATCAATATTTACTTCGCTCATGTCATTGACAATAACTGCGACCTTTAAACCTTCTTTATTTTTTAAAATATGGTTCAAAAGAGTTGTTTTACCTGAACCAAGGTATCCGCTTAAAACGGTAACGGGAATTTTTTTCACTGTTATAACCTACTTTCTTGTTTTTAAATAATAATGATTACGATTTAACACTTTTCATCTTATAGGAAAAAGTATTATAATACAAGAAAGAATTTTTTTATGAAGGAGAAGACAGCAGATGAGCTTATTACAAGATGTTTTAGAATTCAACCAAAAATTTGTAGAAGAAAAAAAGTATGAACTTTACGAAACAAGCAAATTCCCTGATAAAAAAATGGTTATTTTATCGTGTATGGACACAAGATTGGTAGAATTACTTCCACAAGCTTTGAATTTGCGCAACGGAGACGTGAAAATTGTTAAAAACGCAGGAGCGCTTGTTTCACATCCATTTGGAAGTATTATGCGAAGCATTTTAGTAGCTGTATATGAGCTTCAGGCAGATGAGGTATGTGTAATTGGTCACCACGACTGTGGAGCAGGTAAACTTCAGGCGGAACCTTTTTTAGAGAAAGTAAGAGCAAAAGGCATCTCAGATGAAGTGATTAATACCATTGAATACTCTGGCATGGACTTGAAAAAATGGTTAACGGGTTTTGATTCAGTAGAAGAGACTGTTCAGCATAGTGTAGAGGCAATCCGTAACCACCCTCTATTCTCAAAAGATACTCCTGTACATGGACTAGTTATTGATCCAAATACAGGAAAGCTAGATGTTGTTGTAAATGGGTATGAAGCGATCGAAAACAACTAAAGCTTAGTGTGATTTTTTCTCAGGTACTTCATCAATGCCACCCGGATGGAACGGGTGGCATTTTAAAATGCGTTTTACAGTCAAATAAGATCCCTTTACGGCACCAAAGCGTTTAATAGATTCAACTCCGTACTGTGAGCAAGTAGGGTAAAACCGGCACCTTGCCGGAAGAAAAGGTGAAATTCCTTTTTGATATCCTTTTATAAGTAAAAGCAAAAGCTTTGCAATCATTTATTATCACGTTCTTTCTTTCGTGTTTGCTCATACTATAAGGGATAGAAGGAATAAAAAGCAACTAAAAGAAATAAAGGTTATTAAATGGATGAAATATATCGGAATTGCATGTTATGATAGGTGAAAGAAGAAAAAAGGAGTGGTATTATGCCATCAGTAGAAAGTTTTGAGCTAGATCATAATGCGGTTAAAGCACCTTATGTAAGACACTGCGGTGTTCACAAAGTGGGAAGCGACGGCGTTGTAAATAAATTCGATATTCGTTTTTGCCAGCCAAACAAACAAGCAATGAAGCCGGACGTTATTCATACGCTAGAGCATTTATTAGCTTTTAATATTCGTACTCATGTAGAAAAATACGATCACTTTGATATTATTGATATTTCACCTATGGGATGTCAAACAGGGTACTACTTAGTAGTGAGCGGTGAGCCGAATGTACGTGAAATTATTGATTTGTTGGATGATACGTTAAAAGATGCAATTAACATTACTGAAATTCCAGCAGCAAATGAAAAACAGTGCGGTCAAGCGAAACTTCACGATTTAGAAGGAGCAAAACGTTTGATGAAGTTCTGGTTAGAACAGGACAAAGAAGATTTAGAAAAAGTATTTGGCTAAAAATAAGCAGTCCGCTGGGCTGCTTATTTTATTTGAAAAAAGATAAAGAAGTTTCTCTGAGTCTAAAGAAAGGGAAATGTCTCTTTTTATGAAAAAAATGTTTTAATCAACTAAAAAAGGGTACAACTATACTATACAAAGAGTTCACAAAGGAGCGAAAAACATGGCAGCAAATGTAAATGAAATCGTTAATAAACAAGTAGCGAATTTTAGTGTAATGTACATAAAACTTCATAACTTTCACTGGTACGTAAAAGGTGAACAATTCTTCACTCTTCATGAAAAGTTTGAAGAGCTGTATACGGAAACAGCTACAATTATTGATGACCTTGCAGAACGCCTTTTAGCGCTAGAAGGAAAACCTGTGGCAACAATGAAAGAATCGTTAGAACTTTCTTCTATTAAAGAAGCGGATGGAAGCGAAACGGCTAAAGATATGGTTGCTTCTTTAGTAAGCGATTTTGATACGCTAACTGCTGAATTAAAAGAAGGGATGGACGCAGCCGGTGAAGCGGGCGATGAAACAACAGGGGACATGCTTTTAGCCATTCATCAAAGCTTAGAAAAGCATACGTGGATGTTAAAATCATTCTTAGGCAAGTAATTAAAACCTGCGAGTAATCGCAGGTTTTTTTATGATAAGATGGACGAACACTTTTTTTTCACCGGCATATACTGTAGGGATATGACTGCTGAAAGGGTGAAAAAAGTGGATATGCAGAAGCTTTCTGTCTTGATAATCTCAAGTTTAGGTTCACTGGCTTTTTTTTTATTTGGAGAGTGGGACTATTTACTAATGGCTTTAGTAGCATTAGTGGCAATGGATTACTTGACGGGTACAATTGCAGCTTTTATAAATAAACGTTTATCTAGCAAAGTAGGTTTTAAAGGAATTGCCAAAAAGGTTTTTATTTTTGCCATGATTGCTGTAGCAAACTTTATCGATTCTGTATTCTGGGAAAACGGTCATATTATTCGAGATGGAGCTATTTTGTTCTATATTTTAAACGAAATGATTTCAATTACAGAAAATGCAGGAATTGTAGGCATTCCAATTCCAGAGCCGTTAAAAAAAGCAATAGCGATTTTAAAAGACCGCTTTAAATCGTAGAGTGTATAAAAAAAGAATAAGATACAAATAAGAAAGATAAGTTGGCACTAGAAAGAAGGAGCTGAATATCTTTCATGACAAAAAAATATTATGTGTCTCTGAGTTCAGGAGAAATCAATCAGTCAAATACTGCTTCAGATTGGAATTATGCGATTGAAGCAACAGATGAAGAAGTGGAGAAGCTGAGAACGTATTTAGATCAGCGTGCTTCAAGCGATTGGTCAAGCTTTTGGCGATCACATATTCCGTATCTGGAATATCATCATGATTCTCAAAATGATATGTACGATAAAACGACGGTTGAAATATATGCTACGCTTTATCAGCTGGGAGACGATGAAACAAAATCACATATCAAACAGATGAATATTTTATCTTCAGATAGAATGGAATAAGGGGTAAAAAGCAAAGAAAAAAAGTACGAGCATACTTTTCTTATCAGGTATGGCCGTAATGTATGATAAAATAAGGGAAAAATCAAATGGAGTTTGAGTCGACCATGTACACATTTAAGGATGCATATCATAATCAAGTATTTTTATCATTTGAAAAAAATCCATTCTCGAAAACTCCACGTCATGTTTGGGTCGTATGCAGGTATGAAAATCAATGGTTGCTAACGAATCACTCAAAACGAGGTTTAGAATTTCCCGGAGGAAAACTAGAAGGCAATGAAGTACCAGAAGAAGCAGCGGTTCGAGAAGTATTTGAAGAAACAGGCGGAGAAGTCTCTTCTTTAACTTATATTGGGCAATATAAAGTAGTAAGTAAAGGAAAGACCATTATTAAAAATATTTATTTTGCTACTATTGGAAATGTAATTAAAAAAGAAGACTACATGGAAACAGATGGTCCCGTAATGATTGATGAACTACCTTCGGGCATTCAACAAGATAATGCATACAGCTTTATCATGAAAGATAATGTTTTGCAGTATGTAATGAAATATGTAAAGCGAACATTTTTGTAAAAGCATCATACCAATTAAAGAGGCTGGGACCAAAGTATTTTAGACGAAGTGAAAAACGAACCATTGATCAAAATGTTTGATTAGTGGTTCGTTTTTTTTGTTATGGTGAACATAGGTTTCATCTGTTTAGATCCTTCTAGCAGTTGATTGGAGGGCAAGACGAAGACTCCTGTGGGGAAAGCGGAACAGATCAGACCCCCGCAGGAGCGCAAGCAACGAGGAGGCTCAGCGGCCGCCCGCGGAAAGCGAAGTCTTGCACGGAAATCAACTGCGGTATCACAAGCAGTTCAGCTAATGTATCCCATTTGTTCGTCTTTAAATTGGATTCATTTAGTTATATCCCAACCTCTTTTTTTATGAGCGTCTAATCAATTTCTTTTCTAAATAAGCAACGCCTTGGTACATAATCGTAGCGAAAATGGCAATTAATAACAAGCTGAGAAGAACAAGAGTAAAGTTGAAGACTTGGAAACCATAAATAATCATATATCCAAGCCCTTTCGAAGAAACTAAAAATTCTCCTACGATGACGCCTACCCAAGATAAGCCGACATTTACTTTAAATGTGGAAATAATAGCAGGCATGGAAGCTGGCAAAATTGCTTCTTTAAAACAGCGGGTTTTCGTTGCCCCAAAGCTTTTTAGTAATTTAATATAGTTCGGATCAACTTCTTTAAATGCTGTGTAAACGACGATGGATGTAATAATAACGGATATAATCGCCCCCATCGTTAAGATTGAGAAAAATCCTGGACCGATAGCTACAATTAAAATAGGGCCCAGCGCTACTTTTGGCATGGCGTTTAAAATAACGAGGTAAGGGTCTAATATATGTGCAAGCCTAGTTGAATACCAAAGAGCCGTTGCAAGTAAAATACCTAGCACTGTGCCTAAAATAAAGCCAAGAACTGTTTCAAATAACGTAAAGCCAATATGTTCTGCTAGCGAGCCGTCGGCAAGTTTAATTAAAAATAAATTCCATATTTTAGCGGGGGAACTGAAGATTAAAGGGTCAATCCACTTTAAACGAGAAGCCAGTTCCCATAAGCTAAAAAAGGCTAAGAAAATTATCAGCTGTACGCTCAGTACTAATCGTTTTTCGACCCGAACCTTGCGAAGATAGCTTTCATGAAGAGTATCTAGGGAGCTAGTGGGTTTCAAGTTGATCAAGCTCCTTCCATATGTCCATAAATAAGTCGTTATAGACAGGGTGCTGTCGTGCTTCAAACGGAGAGAGGGTTCGTAAAATAGAAGGAACCGTAAATGTTTTTGCGATTTTTCCCGGCTTTGCTGAGAATAAAAAGATTCGGCTGCTCATGGCAATAGCTTCGCCGATATCGTGCGTGACCAAAACGGCCGTTTTTTGATAGGTCATCAGCGTTTTGGAGACAAGTTCTTCAAGCTTGAGTTTTGTTTGAAAATCAAGTGCTGAAAAAGGTTCATCTAAGAGTAAAATAGCGGGGTCAATGGCAAGTGTTCGGACTAAAGCGACGCGTTGTCTCATACCTCCGGATAACTGGTGCGGATATAGGTCATCTACGCCCTGTAAACCAATTTCTTTTAGGAGTAACAGTGCTTTACTCTCTGCTTTATCTGTTAGCTGTCCGCGAATTTCAAGCCCAAGTAAAATATTTTCTTTAATGGTTTTCCACGGAAACAAATAATCTTGTTGAAGCATATAACCGATGTTTGGGACTGATGTTCCGATATTTTCACCGTCTATTGTGACGAAGCCGGACGTTGGTTCAATCAAGCCTGCAATAATCGATAGAAGCGTTGTTTTTCCACATCCGCTTGGGCCGAGAAAGGAAACAAATTCTCCTTCTTCAATAGACAAATTAATATGTTCAAGTGCAGTGGTAGCAGACTTTGTCGTAAGATACATATGCTGAACATCTTGAATGTGAAGTTTTGTCATATTACTCACTCATTGCATCTTTTGCGAATTTTGTGTTGACTAGCTTGCTGTGATCAATGTGTCTTGGAAGTTCTCCAGATTCGTCCATGATTTTTTGTAAATGATCCCACTCTTTTTGATCTAATAAAGGGTTAGTTGCAAAGGATTTTTGGGATTTATAGCGGTCAATAACAGTTTGCAGCGTTTCTTTAGGTGTATCTTCAAAATACGGTGCAACCACTTCAGCAATTTCATCTGTGCTATGTGTATCCACCCATTTTTGTGCTTTGTAAATAGCTCGAGTAAATTTAGCTGCTGCTTCAGGGTTATCTTTTAAATAGCTTTCTTTGGCCATAAATGTTGTATAAGGAACTGTTCCTGATTCTTTTCCGAAGGAAGCAACGATATGTCCTTTTCCTTGTTGCTCTAAAATACTAGCCGTTGGCTCAAATAATTGAACGTAATCTCCAGTACCAGAAGCAAAAGCATTCGCAACGTTAGCAAAATCAATGTTTTGAACGAGTTTTACATCTTTTTTAGGATCAATATTATGCTGTTTCAACACATATTCCCCTACCATTTGCGGCATGCCGCCTTTGCGTTGACCAAGAAACGTTTTGCCTTTAAGCTGATCCCATGAGAATTGATCGACCTTTTTACGCGCTACTAGAAATGTTCCGTCGGTTTGGGTTAGTTGTGCAAAGTTGATGACGGGATCACTAGACCCTTGGGCATATACGTAGATTGAGGTTTCAGAGCCGACTAAGGCGACGTCGATGCCATCAGATAAAAGTGACGTCATTGTTTTATCTCCGCCCCACGTTGTTTTTAAATCTACCTTTAGTCCTTCTTCTTCAAAAAAGCCTTTTGAAATAGCGACGTACTGGGGAGCATAAAAGATAGAACGAGTTACTTCACCGACACGAATCGTTTGTACAGATGTTGTTTTGCTGCAGCTAATTAGTGGGATGAGTAAAATCATAATAGCAAGCAAAGAAAAGAGCCATTTAATTGGTTTCATAAAGCAAACCTCCTTAAAAGAATAAAATATTTTATGATAATGTATGTAAGAAAGTAGAAGAAGGTGAGTGCCTACATAACCATGTGGAAAATCAAAGAAGTATTAGCCAACGATTGAAAGTCCACCGTGGCGGGAAAAAATAGACTGGTCATATAAAGAATGGAGGAAAAAAATGAAAGATGGAACAATAATACATAAACAGCGCTTCCCATCCCCAAACCCTCGCGTGGCGCTGTGGATAATTACATATGCATGTCAAGGACTTAAGATTAAAGGGATGCTCGCAGAGCCAAAAGAAAAAGGAGTGTATGACGGCTTTTTATACTTAAGAGGAGGTATTAAGAACGTAGGAACGGTTCGTCCTGCTCGACTCATTCAATTTGCTTCTCAAGGTTTTATTGTCATGGCTCCGTTTTATAGGGGAAATCAAGGAGGCGAAGGAAACGAAGATTTTGCAGGAGATGATCGTTACGATGCTTTTGCTGCTTACGATTTACTGAAACAGCTCCCTAACGTCCACCATGACCGAATTCATATTTTTGGGTTTTCAAGAGGGGGAGTGATGGCTTTACTCACAGCCATTGAAAAAAACGACAGCCGCTCTCTTGTGTTATGGGGAGGCGTCACAGATATGGTGCTGACATATGAAGAAAGAGAAGATTTAAGAAGAATGATGAAGCGGGTGATTGGAGGAACTCCTTCTAAATATCCTGAAAGATACGAATGGAGGACACCTTTGCATCGTGCTCATCTCGTCGAGCCGCCGGTCTTGCTTATTCATGGTTTAGAAGATAAAAACGTGTCGATTGATCATTCCTATCAGCTCGAATCTAAACTAAAAGAGTCCAATAAAAAAGTTACCAGCTGGTACTTCGAAAACTTTCCACATGCTTTTCCACCAAAAGAAAACCGAGAAACGGTGAAGAAGTTAACGAAGTGGATGAAAGCGCAATAAAAGATATGCTACGATAGAGAAAACAAGTAGAATAACAGTGAGGAGTGAGAAAAAAATGGGGATGCCGCTAGAATTAAATACAATGATTGTGACAAAAGGCAACGAAAAGCGTGTAACGGATAACATTTTTCAAATTGAGAAAAAAGGATATCGCTTGTATCCGTTAGATATTCCATTAAACATTCACAAAACGAAAAATGGAGAATGTATTGGAACTGCTGTTGTGCGTAAGGTAGAAATGGAGCAAGAAAAAACCGTTGTCACATATGAACTGACAAAATTACATTCAACTAACTAAAAAACCGATCGTCTATAAGACGATCGGTTTTTTATTAGACTCTAGGTCCCCCTAATGTTGAAATGTCAGATGCTACGTCGTTAAAACGCTTGAAATTAGCTTTGAATTTAGCAGCAAGCTCAGTTGCTTTTTGGTTATAAGCTGTTGCATCGTTCCATGCTTTAGAAGGCTGAAGTACTTCATCAGGAACTCCCGGAACATGGGTTGGAATCGATAAACCAAAAATAGCATCTGTTACTGTTTCGGTATTAGCTAGTTCTCCTTCAAGGGCTGCTTGAACCATAGCTCGAGTGTAACTTAACTTCATTCGTTCGCCTACGCCGTATTCACCGCCGGTCCATCCAGTATTTACAAGGTAGACATTTACATTATGTTCATCGATTTTCTTTCCTAGCATTTCTGCATAAGTTGTTGGAGCAAGAGGTAAGAAAGGCTCACCAAAGCATGTAGAGAAAGTAGCCTGTGGCGATGTTACGCCGCGCTCTGTTCCAGCTAACTTACTAGTGTATCCGCTCAGAAAATGGTACATCGCTTGTTCTTTTGTAAGCTTGCTGATTGGAGGCAAGACGCCGAAGGCATCAGCAGTTAAAAAGACAATAGCTGTAGGGTGCCCAGCAACGCTTGGCAATACCGTATTATCAATAGAGTCAATTGAATAAGCGGCACGAGTATTCTCTGTTAAACTATTATCATTGTAATCTGCTACTTTCGTATTTTGATTTAACACTACATTTTCCAATACGGCGCCGAAGCGAATTGCATTGAAAATTTGCGGTTCTTTTTCTTCGGAAAGCTGAATGCACTTCGCGTAGCACCCTCCTTCAATATTAAATACACCAGAGCTTGACCAACCGTGCTCGTCATCTCCGATTAAACGACGGTTTGCATCAGCAGAAAGCGTTGTTTTACCCGTTCCAGATAAACCAAAGAATAATGCAACGTCACCTTCTTCTCCTACGTTAGCAGAACAGTGCATGGATAGAATATTGTTTTGAGGAAGCAAGAAGTTCATCACTGAGAAAATAGATTTTTTCATTTCACCAGCGTATTCAGTTCCTCCAATTAGCACAATGCGTCGCTCTAATGAAAGAATAATGAAGGTTTCAGAATTCGTCCCGTCTGTTTCAGGATCAGCTTTGAACGTTGGAGCTGCTACAATTGTAAACGGCTTCACGTCATCATTTGTTTTTTGTTTGGCTGAAGGGCGAATGAATAACTGCTGAGCGAATAGGTTGTGCCATGCAAATTCATTAACTACTTGAATTGGTAACTGATACTTTTTATCAGCTCCAGCATATCCATTAAAAACAAAAAGTTCATCCTGCTTCTTTAAGTGGGTTAAGACTTTTTTGTATAGCGCATCGAATCGCTGAGCAGAAATTGGCTGATTGACAGGTCCCCATTCAACCGTTTTTGAAGACACAGCATCGCTTACAATAAATTTATCTAAAGGAGAGCGACCTGTATATTTTCCGGTTTCGACTGACACAGCACCTGTAGAAGTCAGCGTTCCTTCGCGTCGAGCTAGAATTTTTTCAACAAGTTGTGGAACAGATAATTGGTGTTTTGTTGTTTTTAATTGAAGCAAACCATTTAATTCGATAGACATATCAACAGTACTCATGTGCACTACCTTCCTTTTTTAGCTATTATTTATTCATTAATGTTTGAAATTTATAATTAGTATAACACATTTATTTAATTATTCTATACTATTTCACTAAAAATGTTTGTGTCTTATAAAAAAATGTACGTTATACCTATTTTAGACACATGTATATGTGCTAGAAGCGAAAAAAGTGAAGCTATTTCAAGTGAAAGCCTCATTTTGATCTGTCTTATTAACCAAACTTAGTGATGATTCTTAATAAGATGTACTATTTAAGAATTTGAGTATGTTACATTAAAACAGATTCAAACATAAAGAGATGATTTCCATTTGAATGTTGTTGACAGTGAAGCGCTTTTTCATGTATTATATGTCCTTGAACGGATACTCTCTTATCCCGAGCTGGTGGAGGGACAGGCCCTATGAAACCCAGCAACCATCGTCATTTTTTTGTGTAGACGATAAGGTGCTAACCTGATGCAAGGGCACAACCTTGATCGATAAGAGTGAAAGGCTTATGTAGAATTTGATACCTTTCCTCGATACAAGGAAAGGTTTTTTTATATTTTTTAACGTGTAATGAAAATAAGGGAATGAGTACCGTATCACAATGTATCGTATTTATAAGGAGGAAAACTGATGTCAACACAACGTCGTCTGTTCACGTCAGAATCTGTTACAGAGGGACATCCCGATAAAATTTGTGACCAAATTTCTGACTCAATTCTTGATGCTATCCTAGCAAAGGATCCAAATGCTCGTGTTGCTTGTGAAACAAGCGTAACAACTGGTTTAGTTTTAGTAAGTGGTGAAATTACAACTTCTACTTACGTGGATATTCCTAAAACAGTTCGTGAAACAATTAAAGGAATTGGCTATACTCGTGCAAAATACGGATTTGATGCTGAAACTTGTGCAGTATTAACATCTATCGACGAGCAGTCAGCTGATATCGCTGCTGGTGTAGACCAAGCGTTAGAAGCACGTGAAGGTCAAATGTCAGATGAAGAAATCGAAGCAATCGGAGCTGGAGACCAAGGGTTAATGTTTGGTTATGCATGTAACGAAACAAAAGAATTAATGCCTCTTCCAATTTCATTAGCTCATAAACTTGCTCGCCGTCTAACAGAAGTACGTAAAGAAGAAATTCTTCCTTACCTTCGCCCGGATGGTAAAACACAAGTAACAGTTGAATATGATGAAAACAACAAACCTGTTCGCATCGATACAATTGTTATTTCAACTCAGCATCACCCAGAAGTAACGTTAGAGCAAATTCAACGTAACTTAAAAGAATATGTTATTAATCCAGTTGTTCCAAACGAGTTAATTGATGAAAATACAAAGTATTTCATTAACCCAACAGGACGTTTCGTAATCGGCGGTCCTCAAGGAGATGCTGGTTTAACTGGTCGTAAAATTATCGTTGATACTTACGGCGGATATGCTCGTCACGGCGGCGGTGCATTCTCTGGTAAGGACGCAACAAAAGTAGACCGTTCAGCAGCTTATGCAGCTCGTTATGTTGCGAAAAACATTGTAGCAGCTGATCTTGCTGATAAATGTGAAGTACAACTAGCATATGCAATTGGTGTTGCACAACCAGTATCTATTTCAATTGATACATTCGGTACAGGAAAAGTTTCTGAAGAAGTACTAGTAGACGTAGTACGCAAAAACTTTGACCTACGTCCAGCAGGCATCATTAAAATGCTTGATTTACGTCGCCCAATTTATAAGCAAACAGCAGCTTACGGCCACTTTGGTCGTACGGATGTGGAGCTTCCTTGGGAGTTCACAGACAAAGCGGAAGCATTAAAAACTCAAGCTTTAGCTAAATAATAAAAAAATCTCCGTGAAAACGGAGATTTTTTTATGCCCATTGAATACCTTCAGCAGATTTTTCTACGACACCTTCATATTCCGAAAGCAAATGCTGAAAAATAACGTCCCATGATTGAGTAAGAGCATAGTGTCTCGCTGCATGGCCAAAGTGAAGCCGCTGATGCAAATCATCGAGTAAACCTGTAATAGCCGAACTGAATTCTTCTAAGGACTGAGGTTTGCAAAGGTAGCCGTTTCGCCCATGCTGAACCATCTGTTTAACTCCTCCTGCATTTGCTGCCACTACAGGAGTTCCAGAAGCAAGAGACTCCAGTACAACATTTCCGAAGGTTTCTGTTTCTGAAGGAAAAACAAACAAATCAGATGATGAATAGATATGAGCAAGTTGCTTACCTTCAAGAAAGCCTGTAAATGTCATATGCTCAGATGCTTGCTGCTGCATTTGTTCTTTTAAAGGGCCGTCTCCCACAATAACCCAGTGAACTTGATGGCGGATATGATCAGGTAGAGATCGTGCGATTTTTATTAAAAAATCAGCGTTTTTTTCTTTAGCTAATCTTCCTACATACGTTAAAATGTAGGGTTTTTTAATATTATATTTAATACGAATATCAAAGCGGTCATAGTGGGGATGAAATAATTTATGATTTACTCCTCGCGACCAAATAGCTACGTTGTAAAACCCTTGTTCTTCTAGCTGCTGTTTGGTCACTTCAGAGGGAGCGAATATTTTTTGTACAGGTTTATAAAACCATTTCATATATTTTTGCAGTGGTACACGCATTTTTTCAAGTTCATAGTGAGATAAATAATCATCAAAATTGGTATGATAAGAGCCGACAAGAGGAACACCTAATCTTTTCCCGTAATAGGAGCCGCAAAGCCCCATTGTAAAAGGAGTGGCCAAATGAATAATAGAAGGATTGAATTCCTGCAGCTGCTTTTTAATTTTTAGAACGTTTGGCAATGAAAAGCGGCTGTTTGGATAAAGGAAAAACGGCATGCTGGGCGAACGGTGAACATACGTTGAAAATGACTGGTCATGAGCAAATTCAGGAGCAAATACCTGGATGGGAATTTGCTTTGATTTGACATACTGAGTAAATTGATAAAGTGTTTTAGCAGCTCCGTTAACTTCTGGAGCAAATGTATCCGTAAATAAAGCAATTCTCATTAGTACTCCTCCTATCAATTAAGTTAAAAATATGTTCAGTGAAACAGCACCTGAAAAGATGCCCAGCATCAGGCCTACGATGACATCCGTCGGATAGTGCAGACCGAGATAAATTCTTGAAATTCCTACCGTTACTGCAAGAGGCAAAAGAACGGCAGCGAAGGCTGGATAAACAATCATAAGAGGGGTAACCAACGAAAAAATAGCTGTTGTATGCCCAGATGGAAATGAATGATCTTTTAATGGATTTTCTAATACTTTTGTATGTTTTAATTGAATATAAGGTCGTTTTCTCGGATATAGTTTTTTAGCCATGGCGACAGGAATATGACTAACGGCTAGAGAAAACGCACAAGCGTAAGCGACGGATGAAGGATGCAGAAATAGCAGCAAGCACGCTATCACAATGGTAAACGCGGCTCCGCCGGCGTGAGTTAGTAAACGTAAAAATCTATTTAAGTGCTTTCGATCAAAATGTTGGTTTACGCTTTTGAATAATCGGCATTCGGCATCGTATACATACTGAATTAACTTGGCTTTCATAGAGTCGCTCCCTTTTCAATAAATACGTCTTTATTATTCAGTTTAATCTTTAATTGTGGAGGCAGTACTAAAACGATGTAAATTAATATGGAAATTTCTTTACAATTGTGGAGAGAATAGAACATGATTGGAGAGTTTGTGGAGATACTAAAAAAATTCCCTCAGTATGACTTTCTGAGGGAACGTTTCCTTTATAATGAAGAATCAGGTTTCTTAATAGACTTATAATACTGCCCTTTTTCTACATATTCTGTACGAATGCGCTGCATATCTTTTAAATCCTCTTCTGTCAGAGTGCGGATCACTTTAGCAGGTCGGCCGAGTGCGAGAGTATTAGGCGGTATTTTTTTACCGGGAGGCACTAAGCTTCCAGCACCGATAAAAGCACCTTCGCCAATTTCCGCACCGTCTAAAATAATAGAACCCATGCCAATGAGCGCGCGTTTGCGGATGATGGAGCTATGTAAAATAACTTGATGTCCTACTGTCACATCATCCTCAATAAGCAAAGGAGCATTTGGGCTTTGATGGAGTGTTGATTGATCTTGTATATTTACTCGTTTACCAATAATCGTAGGTGAAACATCTCCTCTAATAACAGTGTTAAACCAAATGCTGCTTTCTTCACCAATGGTGACATCTCCAGTAATCGTGACATAGTCTGCGATGAAGCAGCTGGGGGCAATGGTAGGTATTTTTTCTTTATACGGATAAATCATCAAATCATCTCCCTTTATTAGTTGAAAAAAAGTAGTAAATCTTCTAATGTAAGTGTACAAAGGTTTTTTAAGCAGGTAAACAAAAAAAGGAAGAAGGAGTAACTCAAATGCATAAATGGGAAGCAGTAAATCCAAAAGGCGTTATTGTCATGGTCCATGGAGCAGCGGAGCATCACGGACGCTATCGCTGGCTGATTGAGATGTGGCGTTCGGTTGGAATGCACGTAATTATGGGAGACCTTCCTGGCCAAGGCTTAACAACAAGAAGAAGAGGACATATCCTATCCTTTGATGAATATGTATATGAAGTGGAAGAATGGGTACGTGAAGCGCAAAAATATGATTTGCCTATTTTCCTGTTAGGCCACAGTATGGGAGGACTGGCGGTTATTCGTACGCTGCAGACAAAAAATCTCCCTGTATGGGGTGCGATTCTTTCCTCTCCTTGTCTAGGATTAAAAGAGCAAGTACCGGCTTATTTGGATATGCTATCTAAAGGGTTAAATAAAGTCATGCCGAACAAACTTTTCGATTTGGGTCTCACTGTTGAAAAAGCAACAAGAAACCAAGAAGTTCGAGATGAAGATGAAAACGACTCACTGTACGTTACAAAAGTTTCTGTAAGATGGTACCGAGAATTGATCCAAGCTGTCAACTTAGCTTTTAAAGATATCGATCGTTTGCCCGATGTCCCGCTTCTTGTGATGCAGGCAGGAGAAGATAAAATCATTGAAAAGCTGATTGTTAGGCAGTGGTTTGATGAAATAGAGCTAAGTGAAAAAATCTACAAAGAATGGTCTCAGCTGTATCACGAAATCTTTAATGAGCCTGAAAGAGAATACGTTTTTACATATGCGAAAAGTTTTGTTGATCTTCACATTTAATAAGTGCCGTAAGAAATTGAGGTGAAAATAAATGAAGATTCCGTCTCATCCTATTTCATTAATGAGAAAAATTTATCGAGAAGTGTTTCCTGTCGTTCATCATGAGCTTAAGCATTGGCGCGAACGGGCAAAAGAGATTCCTAATAAAGAATTGCGTACTCAAGCATTGGCAAGTATCGATACAAAAACTTTTCATTGTGAAGGAGGCGGTATCCTATCGATTTTAGCGAAAGAAAATATGATTGAATGCGTGAAATTTATTGTTGCCTACCAAACAATCAGCGATTACTTAGATAACTTATGTGATCGCAGCAATTCGCTCGACCCTAAAGATTTTGCAGCCTTACATGAATCGATGCCAGATGCGTTGACTCCTCATGCACCCCTTGGGGATTACTATCGTTTTCGAACGGATAAAGACGACGGAGGATACTTAGCCGGACTTGTCCAGACTTGTCAGCAGTCCTTGCGAAAAGCTTGTAATTACCATATAGTCTCTTCACATTTATTAGAACTAGCTAATTATTATTGTGATTTGCAAATACATAAGCATGTTGAAATCAAGGAAAGAGTTCCACGATTAGAGAATTGGTTCGATGCTCACCGGCACAGTGTTCCTGAAATGGAGTGGTATGAATTTTCAGCGTGCTCTGGTTCAACGTTAGGAATTTTTTGTTTGGTCGCTTATAGCTTTCAAGAAGAGATGACAGAAGAAATGACTCAGAAAATAAAAGCAGGATATTTTCCTTATATTCAAGGCTTACATATTTTACTCGATTATTTAATTGACCAAGAAGAAGATAAAGCAGGAGGAGATTTGAACTTTTGTTTTTATTATCCTCATTATCAGCAAATGATGGATCGCTTTTTGCATTTTGTCGTAAAAGCGGACGAATATGCTAAAAAACTGCCGGATTATCACTTTCACTGCTTTATCTATAAAGGACTCTTGGGCGTTTACCTGTCGGATCAAAAAGTGCGGGCACAAAAACATGTTCATGTGAATGCACGTAGGTTAATAAAAGCGGGGGGAGCCCTCAGCTACTTTTTCTACATCAACGGACGCTTGTACCGAATGTTAAAAAGATAAGCCATATGCGGCTTATCTTTTTTCAATAGCAATGATGAAGGGAGGATTGTTTTGCTGATTCATGAAACGATATTGTAAAACGTGAACGTCTTTTTGATCAAGATTTTGGACATACGTTAGTAAATCGTCTCTTTCTTGTTTCCCTTGTTCGTGTCCATGATAAATAACGAGCACAATCACTCCTTCAGGTGCTAACAAATCAAGTAACTGCTCAATTGCAGAGATTGTTGTTTCAGAAGTGGTGACAATGTTTTTATCTCCACCTGGTAAATAACCTAAATTAAAGACAGCGCCCGTGACTCGTCCTTTAATAGAACGAGGAAGCATGTTTATATTGCTGTGGCTTTCTTGGATAAGTGTTACTCTGTTTTCTACATGGTGTTCTGTCAATCGCTGCTGAGTTGCTTGAATGGCTTGAGGTTGAATATCAAATCCATATACATGACCTGTATCTCCGACTAAGTTAGCTAAGAACAATGTATCATGTCCATTTCCTGCTGTGGCATCAATCGCGACATCTCCTTCGGCCACAGCATTAGTGAGCAATGTGCGGGCAAAAGGCAGGATACGTTCTATTTTCATCTTTCCATCAACTCTTTTTCATAATATTTTCCTTGATAGCTTTGACGGCGTTGGAGCTCTTGATCAATGGCATTTAATACGCTCCACTTATTTACGCTCCACATCGGTCCAACCATGAGGTCTATCGGTCCATCGCCTGTAATACGATGAACAATCATTTCAGGAGGGATTACTTCGAGCTGATCGCATACAAGCTTTACGTATTCTTCAAATGAAAGAAATTCAACAAGGCCCTTTTCATACTGTTTGACCATAGGAGTTCCTTTTAGTAAATGAAGCAGATGAATCTTAATTCCTTGAACGTCTAATTTTGCTACTTCCCGTACCGTTTCCATCATCATATCAGGTGTTTCTAAAGGCAAACCATTAATGATGTGAGAACAAACGCGAATACCGCGTTTTCGAAGCTTTGCTACACCATCTACATAGCATTGATGATCGTGTGCCCGGTTGATAAGCAGTGAAGTTCGTTCATGAACAGTTTGCAGTCCAAGTTCTACCCATAGATAAGTTCGTTCATTTAATTCAGCCAAGTATTCCACCACATCGTCGGGGAGACAGTCAGGGCGCGTGGCGATAGAAAGCCCAACAACTCCGGGAAGCTTTAAGACGGCTTCATATTTTTCACGAAGCTCCTCGACAGGAGCATGAGTATTAGTAAATGCTTGAAAGTAAGCAACGTATTTTCCATCTTTCCATTTATGATGCATTTTTTCACGGATTTCATTAAATTGTGTCACAAGGTCATCCGCTCTGTTTCCGGCAAAATCCCCTGAACCGGCAGCACTGCAAAACGTACAGCCGCCGTGAGCTACCGTGCCGTCTCTGTTTGGACAATCAAATCCTCCATCTAAGGCTACTTTAAATACCTTATGGCCAAAGTGGTTACGTAAGTGGTAATTCCAGGTATGATAACGTTTGTTTTCAGATTTATACGGAAATGGGTTTGTCTGATTCAAATCAGCAACCTCCTTTTTACATGCAATATACATCAACAAATTGTATCAAAAACGTGAAAAAGTGCCAAACAAATTTAAGGATGCTTATATTTAACAGGTTCTTCTTGTCGTAAAGGGAAGTAAAGTTGCGCAAAATAAGACAGAAATGAACGAATAGGAGGAATAGAGAATGACAACTCGTCAAGCAGTGGATCAACTTATGCAACAGTGTGAAGATGCTATTCGCTTTGGACAAGGTCAGTTACAGGAAGGCATGAAGCAAGAACATTATAATGACACTGAATATACAAAAGCACAGGAAAAATTAGAAAATGCTTATAAAGAAATTGAAGAGTTTTCTCACAGTGCAAATGCACAGCAAAGAGAGCAGCTATATCGCATGCGCCTGCAAGTTCAGCAGCTGCAAAATAAATTGATCACAACTCAGCATTAAGGAGAGGATTTTATGGCAACTCGTTCAAATCAAAATAATCCGGAACAAAAAACAAAAAACGGAATCAACAGCAATGATATTGAGCTAGGAAAAGATTTTGATCCGGTAAAAGAATTAAAAGCACGGAACAGCAAGCGTGCACAGCCGGTTCGTTCGAAGCAAAAATAAGCGATAAAAAGGTGATTTTGCATGATATTGTCATGTGGAATCACCTTTTTAAATAGTCAGCGAATTTCAAATAAATTGTCTATATGTAAAAGCATTGCGAACCCTTTAAGAAAAGACTAGAATGTACGTTGGCATTCGAATAGATAGGGGGGAGATCAATGCCCAAATCACTTTGGTTTTTGATTATTGGTATGCTTGTAAACGTAACGGGAGCTTCATTTTTATGGCCTCTCAATACAATTTATATAAATGAACATTTAGGAAAGTCGTTATCCGTCGCAGGAGTGGTTCTTATGCTGAATTCTGCTGCAAGCGTAGTAGGAAATTTGCTTGGAGGAACGCTTTTTGACAAAATCGGAGGATATAAATCCATTTTATCAGGAATTATTATTACTCTTATTGCATTAGTGGGACTCGTGTTTTTCCATGGTTGGCCTACATACGTTGTTCTCTTGGTTGTTGTAGGGTTTGGATCTGGTATTGTGTTTCCATCTATGTATGCAATGGCAGGGTCCGTTTGGCCACAAGGCGGAAGAAAAGCATTTAATGCGATGTACGTTGCTCAAAATGCAGGAGTAGCTATTGGCGCCGCGGTAGGGGGCATTGTAGCGTCTTATTCATTTACGTATATTTTCTTAGCTAATACAATTTTATACGTTATTTTTCTGCTTATTGCTATTTTTTCATATCGCCATATTTCGGTTACAGTTGGGCAAACGAATGTCCTTAATGAAGCTGGGAGCATTGGGCATAAAACGAAACTGACTGCTCTTCTTATTTTATGTACGGGGTATGTCTTATGCTGGGTGGCGTATGTTCAGTGGCAAACAACGATTGCTACGCATACGCGTGAGCTGAATATACCTCTTTCTAGCTACAGTTTGCTTTGGACGATTAACGGGATTTTAATTGTAGTCGGTCAGCCTTTGATTGTACCCATCATTCAAAAAGTAGCAAAAACATTAAAAGTACAGGTCCTAATTGGAACGGTTATTTTTGTGGCTTCTTTTATTATCGTGGTGAATGCTACAACATTTCCGCAGTTCTTAACAGCAATGGTTGTGTTAACAATTGGAGAAATGTTCGTTTGGCCAGCCATTCCGGCTGTTGCAAGTCAGTTAGCTCCATCCGGAAAAGAAGGGTTTTATCAAGGCGTAGTTAACAGTATGGCTACTGCAGGTAAAATGATTGGCCCTCTTTTTGGAGGCGTTATTTTCGATGCATTTAATATGTCTACCCTGTGTTATTTATTAATTGCACTATTGTTATTTAGCATGTGTACAACATGGATATACGATTATAAATTAAAAGAAAAACGTCAGCGTTCACTAACCATCTCTAAATAAATAGAGATGGTTTTATTTTTGACTGTTAACTAAACGTAGGAATGTCTTCAGTATTCCTTTAATAATATAGTAAGGGTTGTGACGAGCAAAGAAAGGAGTATATACCTGTAAATATGTAAGCGTTTTCTAATCGTGTGACTTCATGGGGGGCTAAATATGCTTAGTATGATTGGATTAATTGGAGGATTATTGCTGCTCATTGTATTAACGATGAGAGGCATGAATTTATTTATAGCAGGTCCGCTCAGTGCTTTAGTTGTTGCGTTAACAAGCGGAATGCCTTTATTTCCACAGTTGGTGAAAGAAGGAGAAGCAAATTTTGTTGGGAATTACATGTCTGGTTTCACAGGTTTTATTGCTTCTTGGTATTTAATGTTTCTATTGGGCGCAGTTTTTGGAAAAGTGATGGAAGACAGCGGGGCTGCTGATAGTGTTTCACGCTGGATTGTCAGTAAACTTGGGATGAAAAGAGCAGTGTTGGCGATTGTACTTGCCTGTGGGGTCTTAACATACGGAGGAGTCAGCCTGTTTGTAGTAGCATTCTCTGTCTATCCAATGGCTTTGAGCTTATTCAAACAAGCCGATTTACCGAGGCGGTTTATTCCTGCTGCTTTAGCGTTTGGTTCCGTTACATTTACGATGACCTCGGCTGGGTCGCCTGAAATCCAAAACTGGATTCCAATTGAATATTTGAAGACTAGTCCATATGCAGGATGGGAAGTTAGTTTAATTGTAGCAGTAGTGATGGCTGTGTTCGGCTACTGGTGGTTAAAGCGCTTGATTTCAAAAGCAGTTAAAAATGGAGAGCGTTTTATGTCACGCGAGAAAGATCCAGTAACAACAGAAGGTCAGTCTTTGCCTAATCCGCTGTTAAGCTTGCTTCCGCTTGTGGTCGTGCTCATTATTTCTTTTGCACTTCATAAGCCACTTCAGCAATCTGCGTTGATTGTCGCACTTTTAAGCGGGATCATTGTCACTTATATTGTGAACCGAAAGCATTTTAAAGGATTTTGGAATGCAGCTTCAGAAGGAACGCTGGGGGCATTAATTGCTATTGGGAATACAGCTGCTGTCGTAGGTTTTGGAGGAGTGGCCAAGGCGGTTCCTGCGTTTGGAGTGGCTGTAGATGCTATGACGCATATTCCAGGAAGTCCGTTAATCGGGGGAGCTATCGCCGTGAGTGTTATCGCAGGGATGACAGGTTCGGCTTCAGGAGGTCAGGCGATTGCTTTGCCGATTTTAGCACCTCACTATCTTGATGCTGGTGTAAATCCAGAAGCTCTCCATCGCGTAGTAGCTATTTCTTCTGGAGTATTAGATTCCTTGCCTCATAATGGTTATGTCGTCACCACAATTAATTCTATTTGCGGAGAAACTCATAAAGATGCGTATGGATCGGTTGCAGCGATGACGGTGATTGTTCCGCTTGTCGGTCTTGTACTTGCGATTATCCTGTTTTCTTTTGGATTTGGCATTTAATAATAGCAGCTAAAGAAAGTAGGGACTGGGATAAAAATATTTTAGTTGAAGGAAGATCCGAACGATGAATCGTTCGGATTTTTTCATGTTTATGGTGAACGTAGGTTTCATTTGTTTAGGTGCTTCTAGCTGTGGAGTGGAGGGCAAGACAAAGACTCCTGCGGGAAAAGCGGAATAGGTGAGACCCCGCATGAGCGTAAGCAACGAGGAGGCTCATCGGCCGCCCGCGGAAAGAGAAGTCTTGCACGGAAATCAACAGCGGTGTAACCAAGAGATTCATACTAGCGCATTTATCCCATTTGTTCGTCTTTAAATTGGATTGATTTAGTTATGTCTCAATCTCTTTTTTGTTTGGCCGTGGATGTATGTTTTTGGGAGAAGTTGTTCATATATAAGAATGAAAGAGAGGATTTAGCAACAAAGCAGTGCTGCAGTGCAGAAACTTTTACAAAATCCGTTGAACAACTTGCAGTTTACGAACATATTATTTACAATACAAGGTAGTATGATGTAAAAACTATGATAAGGAATAGTAGTGAACGAAGCGAGCTAAGAGAGCTGACGGGTGGTGCGAGTCAGCAAACGAGCGTTCATGAACTCACCTTGGAGTTGTAAATGTGAAGTAAAGTAACATTTGCCGTCTATCCGCGTTAAGGAAAATGAGTGAGTACATAATTGTGCTAATTTGGGTGGTACCGCGGGAAGTTTATTCAACCTCTCGTCCCTTTGTTTGAGGGATGAGGGGTTTTTTAGTTTAATTAAATACAGCTGGAGCGTACAAGGAGGATTATGTATGGCTTTTAATCATGAAAAGATCGAACAAAAATGGCAAAAAGTTTGGGAAGAAAATAAAACATTTAGAACAACAGAAGATGAAGGAAAGCGTAAGTTTTACGCATTAGATATGTTCCCTTATCCATCTGGAGCGGGTTTACACGTTGGGCATCCAGAAGGTTATACAGCAACGGATATTTTATCTCGTATGAAGCGTATGCAAGGATACAATGTACTTCATCCAATGGGATGGGATGCATTCGGACTGCCTGCTGAGCAGTATGCATTAGATACAGGAAACGATCCGGCTGAGTTCACTGAACTTAACATTAATAATTTCCGTCGTCAAATCAAATCGTTAGGTTTCTCTTACGATTGGGAGCGTGAAATTAATACAACTGATCCTAACTACTACAAATGGACGCAGTGGATTTTCTTACAGCTATATAAAAAAGGCTTAGCTTATGTGGATGAAGTAGCTGTTAACTGGTGTCCTGCTTTAGGAACAGTACTTGCAAACGAAGAAGTTATCGACGGCAAAAGTGAGCGTGGAGGACATCCGGTTGAGCGTCGTCCAATGAAGCAGTGGATGCTTAAAATCACAGCTTATGCAGATCGTTTACTAGAAGATTTAGATGATCTTGATTGGCCAGAAAGTATTAAAGAAATGCAGCGCAACTGGATTGGCCGCTCTGAAGGAGCTCACGTGCACTTCACAATCGATGGATATGACGACACATTTACTGTGTTCACAACGCGTCCTGACACGCTATTTGGGGCAACGTATGCCGTTTTAGCACCTGAACATCCGTTTGTGGAAAAAATTACAACAGCCGAACAAAAAGAAGCGGTAGAAGCGTATTTAGATCAAATTAAAAGCAAAAGCGATTTAGAACGTACAGACTTAGCCAAAGACAAAACTGGCGTATTCACTGGTGCTTATGCAATTAACCCTGTAAACGGCGAGAGAATGCCAATTTGGATTGCTGACTATGTTCTAATGAGCTATGGCACAGGTGCAATTATGGCTGTTCCGGCTCATGATGAGCGCGATTATGAATTTGCTGTTAAATTTGAACTGCCAATTAAAGAAGTGGTAGCGGGCGGAGACGTTTCAAAAGAAGCTTATACAGGCGACGGCGAGCACGTTAATTCAGACTTCTTAAATGGTTTAGATAAAGAAGAAGCAATTTCAAATATGATTCAGTGGCTTCAAGCAAATGAAAAAGGTGAAAAACAAGTAACATACCGTCTGCGTGACTGGTTATTCAGCCGTCAGCGCTACTGGGGTGAACCAATTCCTGTTATTCACTGGGAAGATGGCACAACAACTGCAGTTCCTGAAGATCAGCTTCCGCTTGTGTTACCAAAAACGACTGAAATCAAACCGTCAGGCACAGGTGAATCTCCGTTAGCAAACATTGATGACTGGGTGAACGTTGTAGATCCGGAAACAGGCAAAAAAGGGCGCCGCGAAACAAATACAATGCCTCAATGGGCAGGCAGCTGCTGGTATTACTTGCGCTACATTGATCCAACAAACAGTGAAGCGTTAGCAGATGCAGAAAAATTAAAAGAATGGTTGCCGGTTGATATTTATATCGGTGGAGCTGAACACGCCGTTCTTCACTTATTATATGCTCGTTTCTGGCATAAGTTTTTATATGATATCGGCGTAGTTCCAACAAAAGAGCCGTTCCAAAAACTGTTTAACCAAGGTATGATTCTTGGAGAAAACAACGAAAAAATGAGTAAGTCAAAAGGTAACGTTGTAAATCCAGACGAAATCGTAGAAAGCCACGGTGCAGATACGCTTCGCCTTTACGAAATGTTTATGGGACCTTTAGATGCATCAATCGCTTGGTCAACAAAAGGACTTGATGGTGCACGCCGTTTCTTAGATCGTGTATGGCGTTTACTTATTGAAGATACTGGTGAATTAAGCAGCAAGGTTCAAGAAAGCAATGACACTACACTTGAACGCGTGTATCACCAAACGGTGAAAAAAGTAACGGAAGATTACGAAGGCCTCCGTTTTAATACAGGTATCTCTCAGCTTATGGTATTCATCAATGATGCATACAAAGTTGATGTGCTGCCAAAGCAATACGTAGAAGGATTTGTGAAGCTATTAGCACCAATTTGTCCTCATACGACTGAGGAATTATGGAGCAAACTAGGTCACGAAGATACAATTTCGTATGAGGCTTGGCCTGCGTTTGACGAAGCGAAACTTGTAGATGATGAAGTGGAAATTGTCGTTCAAATTAACGGTAAAGTACGTGCGAAAGTAAACGTACCTGCTGAGGCATCTCGTGAAGAGCTTCAAGATATTGCAATGGCTAATGAAGATGTTCAAGAGTTCATTGAAGGTAAGACAGTGCGCAAAGTGATTGCTGTGCCTGGTAAATTAGTAAACATCGTAGCTAATTAAGTATTGATGTAGAAGAGAACCCCTGACTAAAGTGCAGTCAGGGGTTCTCTTCTAGACCTAAGCGCCTGATGTCCCCCCTTCGGGGTTGACATCAGGCGCTTAGTCAAATCTTTGAAAGTAAGAACGGAGTAGTCTGGTTAGCCAATGATAGAGTCACTTGGTCGAAAGGTCTTCTTCGTTTCTTTTTTTGATGCACTTCAGAGTGAAAGAGCTAGAGGAGCTTGTGTTCTAGGCTTAAGCAAATGCGTCTTACTTTCGGGTTTGACCTTAAGAGCTTAGTCAAACCTTTAACTACGATTGGAAAAGCTTAGGCAGGCTGCTGCTTAAGCTTTTCTTATTTAGTGGCATAAAGGTATTTGAATTTGCTACAATAGCGATAGCAAGCTGAATGAAAGAATAGAGAGGAATGACGAAGATGGAAGAAGTAAAAGTAATTACGCCTGAAGAACTTCAAAAACGCGTTGAAAATGGAGAAGAACTTCATTTAGTTGATGTGCGCGAAGATGAAGAAGTAGCAGAAGGAATGATTCCAACTGCTAAACACATTCGTATGAATGATATTCCAGCAAATGTGGATTATTTCGATAAAGACAAAGAATATATTTTCATTTGCCGTTCGGGCCGCCGCAGTGAAAACGTATGTTACTACCTTCAAGAACAAGGATATAAAGTAACAAATATGGTTGGCGGTATGTTAGAGTGGGAAGGAAAAACGGTTAATAAATAAGAAAAAAGCGCCTTTGACAGGCGCTTTTTTCTTTTTGAATGAAACTTCTGCCATCCGACTAAAATGATAGTAGGAAAACAAATGATGACTAAATCTATAAAAGCCCTCATAAAAATAGAGGTAGTAAGAGATTGAAAATCAGTACAAAAACCATCATCAAGAAAAACAGTCCATTCTGATTGAAACAAATTTGATAGGACAAGGTGGTATAAGCTGTGATACAAGTAAAAATGTTTGATAAAGAGCATGAAAAAGATTTAGAATTTGCGGTGAATCGATTTTTACGGAAATTAGAGGATGAAGACGTCGTTGATATTAAATACCAAGTGACAGTGGATGTTGATCGTGATGAGCAGGTGTACTGTTTTTCAGCCATGGTTATGTATAAAGCCTAGCATATTATGCTAGGCTTGTTGCAAATTCTCCTGCATTACTGCCAGCCAAACGGCCTGTTACAAGAGCAGAAGTGATATTGTATCCTCCAGTGTATCCATGGATATCAAGAATTTCCCCGCAGAAGTAAAGGCCTTGCATAAATTTCGAAGACATTTCTTTTGGGTGAATTTCTTTAACAGATACGCCGCCTCCTGTGACGAATGCTTTTTCTAAAGAAAGCGTGCCGTTTACAGCAAATTCAAATCGTTTGCACAGTCTTGAAAACTCTCTCAACTTCTCATGCTGAAGCTGTCCTGCTAGCGCTTGGCTATCAATGCCTGCTTGCTCGAGTAAAAACAATAGATAGCGTTCAGATACAAAACCTTTTAAGACATTTTTAATTGCTTTTTTCGGCTCTTCTTTTGTTGTTTTGACTAATTTTTGGAAAATATCTTCTTCGTTTTGGCTAGGAAATAAATCAAGAGACATTTGAACAGTGTTGCTTTTTTGTTTCTTTAACTCTTTAACAACATATTGGCTGCAGCGAAGAGCGGCAGGGCCAGAGATGCCAAAGTGAGTGAAAATCATATCCATTTGATGAGTAATGACAGGCTTGCCTTTTTTATTAAGCACGCTTAGTCCTACATTGCGAAGCGATAGACCTTGAAGCGTTTTGGTTTTAACAAAGTGTTCGCTAGATGTAATAGGAACTTCTGTTGGGTAAAGTTCAGTAATTTTATGCCCCGCATCTTTTGCCCATTGATAACCGTCTCCTGTCGAACCTGTATGAGGTACTGATTTTCCACCTACTGCAATCACAACGCTTTTCGTTTGGATTGCTTCCCCGTTTTGAAGCACAACTTCTTTCACGGTGTTGTTCTCATAGTTTACGCGTTTAACGGCTGTGTTTGTGCGAATTGTCACACGAAGACGGTGAAGTTCGCTAATTAATGCGTCAACAACAGATTGCGCTTTATTGCTGACCGGAAACATACGCCCGTGATCTTCTTCTTTTAATTTAATTCCAAGGCCTTCAAAATAAGAGATGATATCTTCGTTATTAAAAACAGAAAACGCACTGTATAAAAAGCGTCCGTTTCCTGGAATGTGTTTAATAAGTTCATCAATGGGAAGGCGGTTTGTCACATTACAGCGTCCGCCTCCAGAAATGGCCAGCTTTCGTCCAAGTTTATTGCCTTTATCAATTAATAATACGTTTGCACCTGACTCACCAGCTGCAATCGATGCCATCAAACCAGAAGGTCCTCCTCCGATTACGACTACATCATATATCATACTTTCACCAACCTGTCTATTCTTAAAAAATTTTAGTTTGTTCACTGACAAATCTCTCAACATTGGATAAAATGGGCTATAGTCTTTGTTTTTTTAGTTTGTTGACGAGTGCGAGTGAGTATAAGACCTTTCTTAGTGTATACTGTCACTTGCTTCTTTTCAATTCTATCATTATTATCAGTATGTAACATTAAGTATCGGAGGCAAACGTATGTCTGATTCAAAATTGTTAAGAGGGACCTTTGTGCTAACGCTTGGCACCTATGTATCCCGAATCTTGGGAATGATTTATTTATTTCCATTTGCAATCCTTGTTGGAACCGTAGGGGGAGCACTGTTTGGTTACGGATATAACCAATATGCTATTTATTTAAGTATTGCTACAGCCGGTATGCCAATGGCCGTATCGAAATTTGTATCAAAATATAATGCACTCGGTGATTACTATACGAGTAGAAGAATGTACCGGGCCGGCATGAAATTAATGCTTGTCACAGGAATACTCGCATTTTTACTTTTATATTCGTTAGCTCCTGTTATGTCTAGAATTACACTGGGAGGTTCTGATTTAAATAACTCCTTAGAAGATGTAGTAATGGTTATGCGAATGGTTAGTGTTGCGTTAATTGTAGTACCGATGATGAGTTTAATGCGGGGATTTTTCCAAGGTCACCAGTCTATGGGGCCAACAGCTGTTTCACAAGTAGTTGAACAGCTTGTGCGGGTTGTCTTTTTATTGGCATCTACCTATATTGTCATCAAAGTTGTCGATGGGAGTCTTGCATTAGCCGTTGGATTTGCTACGATGGGGGCTTTTGTAGGAGCTCTTGCTGGACTTGCTGTATTAATTTGGTACTGGAAAAAACGAAAGCCTTATCTTGATAAAATGGTGAACGAGCAGACGGTAACGCCTACGCGTATTTCTACCGTATCCATTTTTAAAGAGCTGCTTACGTATTCATTGCCATATGTCTTTGTCAGCTTGGCTATTCCGCTTTATCAGTATGTGGATCAATTCACATTTAACCGTGCCATGGTAGCGGCTGGACAAAAAGAAATAGCAGAGTCAATGAACGGAATTGTTCAGTCTTATGTTCCAAAGCTTGTAATGATTCCTGTTTCATTAGCTACTGCGTTCGGTTTGACTCTTGTACCAACAATTACACGTTCCTTTGTGAATAAAGATTATAACGTACTGCAAAAGCAAATTGATCAAACATATCAAACGATTATGTTCCTTGTGCTGCCAGCATCTGTAGGATTAATGGCTTTAGCTGGCCCAGCCTATACGTTTTTCTTTGGAACAGATGCATCGGATGCGGGTGGAAATGTCTTGCTTTACTATGCACCGGTAGCTTTATTGTTCTCATTTTTCACGGTTAATGGAGCTATTTTACAAGGAATCAACAAACAAAAATATGCTGTTTTAAGTCTATTATTTGGATTGATTGTGAAAATTGTCGTGAACGTTCCATTTATTCTTATGTTCCACGAGATTGGTTCAGTTTTAGCGACAGCACTAGGCTATATCGTATCTCTTGTTTATATGTTTGCGCTTATTCAAAAACACGCAAAATATAACTACAGTGAGTTTATAAAACGCTCTGTGCTTATTCTCATTTTTGTTGCGATTATGGGAATCAGCGTAAAAATTGTCGCAGCAGTGATTGGTCTATTTACAACGCCAGGACGATTCTCTGCCACTGTTATTACGATTATAGGAGCAGCAGTAGGCGGCCTTATTTACTTTATTATTACCTATCGTTCAAGCTTGCTTGAAAAAGTAATGGGAGCGAGGGTAACAGGTGCAATTGAACGAAAGATACTGCGCCGAAATAAACAGCGCAGTGCATAAGAAGATGACTCGTTAGAGTCATCTTCTTTTCAAAAAAGAGGAGGATATTACATGCGTTTGGATAAATTGCTTTCTACCATTGGGTACGGAAGCCGAAAAGAAGTTAAAGGTCTTTTAAAGACTGGAGCTGTTAAGGTAGACGGTACAGCAGTTAAAGATGCTAAGGTCCACGTTAATCCAGATGAACAAGAAATAACTGTGCATGGCGAAGCCGTTTCTTACCGAGAATTTGTTTACTTTATGCTTCATAAGCCGCAAGGCGTCATATCAGCGACAGAAGATTCTCTTCATGAAACAGTTTTGGACTTACTTGAACTTGACGATGCTGTGTATGACCCATTTCCGGTAGGGCGTTTAGATAAAGATACAGAAGGGCTCTTGCTGCTGACGAATGACGGTCAGCTTGCGCATCAGCTGCTATCTCCTAAAAAGCACGTTCCTAAAACGTATTTTGCAAAAATTAATGCACCGGTGACTGAAGAAGATGCTGAAGCATTTAGACAAGGCGTCACTCTTGATGATGGATATGTAACAAAATCAGCAGAGTTAAAGATACTAACAAGCGGTGTGGAATCAGAAATTGAATTAACGATCGTTGAAGGGAAATTTCATCAAGTGAAGCGTATGTTTGAAGCAAGAGGAAAAAAAGTAACGTATTTAAAACGTTTATCTATGGGAGCTTTGCTATTAGACGAGTCGTTAGATTTAGGAGAGTATAGGGAGTTAACGGAAGAGGAACTAGCTTTATTGCAAAAATCAAATGCCTAAGAAGAGGCGAAAGAAAAAGGAACCTAAGTCTAAAATGGTTCCTTTTTTTTGTCCACTTTATTAGACAAGTGAAACATTTCACGTTAAAGCACTTAAACGAGTACCAACTCTGCTTGACGTGCAAATGGAGCGGGGGACTATGCACTCGTCCAAGTCTTGACTTTCTACTGCGTAGAATTTTATCTCTATATATAAATCACTTACTACCCTTGAAATAAACTTACTAGGATGACATCTTGACCTTCTTTTGCGTAGTCGTCCATGTACCGCGACTTGGGCTGCGAACTAAATCATTATATGCTAACACATTCAAGTCACGCTGAATGGTTCTTGGTGTAATACCAAATTCGTCTACGAGCTCTTGCGTTGTAACTGTTCCATTTTTACAAATGAACATATAGACCGATTTGATACGAGTTAGCATTCGATTAGTTGAAGGTTTCAAAAAACCACTTCCTTATTCGTTTTTCGTAAGGCACAACTTCTTTATAACTCTGAGATGTCAAGCACTATTTCAGTCCTTATCCTTATTGTACACAAAATCGACAGAAAAATAAAAGAGAAAACGCGAATTAACACAATATTTACAAAAAATGATATAAATATGTAATCCTTTCGTAACATCTCCTTCCTCTATTTGCACATTTTTTATAGTATATGTAAACAATAAACAAATAGAATCCGTTTTTATCGATTGTGCCTACAAATTATTTCCCGGAATTTTGACTCTGTAAACCTTTGATATGAAAGGAAGGAGACAATTATTTCTTTCTATATAAAGGTATGATAAAGTTAAATTTACCAATAGTAATGATAGATACAATCTGTAAAAGCAGGAAAAGGAGACAAGCAGATGACGGCAATTAATTGGAAAGAGGAAGTTCAAAAAAGAGAAGCTGAAATTCTAGCTGAGACGCAGCGTTTTCTGCAAATTAAAAGTGTTTTGACAAGCACAGAAAAACAAGAAGAGCCATTCGGACCTGGAATTGCTCAAGCGCTTCACTTTCTTTTAAATAAAGGAAAAAATGACGGGTTTTCAGTCAAGAACGTAGACGGATATGCAGGTCATATTGAAGCAGGAGAAGGGAAAGACCTTCTTGGCATTCTTTGTCACGTAGACGTTGTTCCTGAAGGAGACGGGTGGTCGGTTGATCCATACGGCGGTGAAATAAAAGACGGGAAAATTTTTGCTAGAGGAGCAATCGATGACAAAGGCCCGACGATGGCTGCTTATTATGCGATGAAAATTGTGAAAGATTTAGGGCTTCCTCTATCTAAACGAGTTCGAATGATTATTGGAACGGATGAAGAAAGTGACTGGAGATGTGTGGACCACTACTTCAACCATGAAGAGATGCCAACTATGGGATTTGCACCGGATGCGGATTTTCCTATCATTTATGCTGAAAAAGGCATTACAGACGTAGAAATTCGCCAGCAGCCAATTGAGGGAACAAAGGGAAGCGTCCAGCTTACATCATTTGCCTCTGGGCGACGCTACAATATGGTTCCTGATCTTGCAACAGCTGTTCTTGAATTCCATAGTGAAACGGATATTAAAAATAAATATGATCAATTTTTAAAGGATCAGTCTTTAAAAGGTTCAATAACAGAAAAGAGCGGTGTGCACACACTTACTCTAGAAGGCGTTTCAGCACATGGCAGCGTGCCTGATAAAGGGAAAAATGCTGGGCTTACACTTCTTCGCTTTTTACACACATTAGAACTTGATGAACAAGCTAATCAGTTTGTAGGTTATGCAAATGCGTATTTAGTCCAAGATGCACTAGGAGAAAAGATGGGCTTAAATCGCAAAGATGAGGTCACGGGTGATTTAACGATAAATGTTGGAATCATGTCTTACAATCAAGAAGAAGCGGGGCATTTTGGTTTAAACATTCGCTATCCTGTATCAGCTCATATTGACGATATTATTGATACGATTAAAGAAAAAAGTGAATCTTATCAAATGACCATCAAACATTTTACAGATTCTAAACCACATCACGTCGATCAAAAACATGAGCTTATTCAAACGCTTCAAAAGGTTTACCAAGAACAAACAAATGAAGAACCAACACTTATTTCAATTGGAGGAGGAACATATGCCAGAGCATTAGAAGCGGGTGTGGCATTTGGACCTCTTTTCCCAGGCCGTGAAGAAGTAGCGCACGAAAAAGACGAGTACATGGTAATTGAAGATTTACTTCGTGCAACAGCTATCTATGCACAGGCTATTTACGAATTAGCTAAATAAAAAAAGCGAACGCCTTTGCGTTCGCTTTTTTATTATTCAAATGAGAATAGGTCGCTTGATAAATAACGTTCACCTGTATCGCAAGCAATACATACGACCACTTGATCAGGAGATAATTTTTTGGCTACCTCGATAGCAGCATAGCACGCAGCGCCAGATGAAGGACCGACTAAAATTCCTTCTTCAGAAGCCAAGCGTCGCGTAATATCGTAGGCTTGTTCATCTTTAATTTTTAAAATTTCGTCGTAAACATCTACATTAAGCGTATCAGGAATAAATCCAGGGCTTGTTCCTACAAGCTTGTGCTTTCCAGGTCTTCCTCCAGATAATACAGGAGATCCAGCTGGTTCCACAACATGAACGGTCATATTTGGGTAGTTTTCTCTTAGGACTTCACCTGTGCCTGTAATCGTTCCGCCTGTTCCAGCAGTAGCGACAAAAGCAGATAGGTCTTTGCCTAACTCGTTCATTGCCTCGATAATTTCCTTAGCAGTCGTTTTTCGATGAGCGTCAGGGTTTGCATTATTTTCAAACTGCATGGGCATAAATGCATTTGGAATTTCTTTTGTAAGCTCTTCTGCTTTGCGGATTGCTCCAGGCATTTTCTCATCACCCGGTGTTAGAACAACTTCAGCACCATATGCTTTTAACAAGTTAATTCGTTCTTGAGTCATGGTATCTGGCATGACTAAAATAGAACGATAACCTCTTGCCGCTGCATTCATAGCTAAGCCAATACCTGTATTTCCGCTCGTTGGTTCAATAATGGTTGAATTTTTATTGAGCAAGCCTGCTTTTTCAGCTTCCACGATCATATTAAAAGCAGCACGGTCTTTTACACTACGGCTCGGATTAAAAAATTCTAGTTTTAAGTAAACGGATGCTCCATCTGCAGGTTGAAGACGATTCAACTTAACAAGAGGTGTCTCGCCAATCAAATCAGCCATATTGTTAACAACTTTCATTTTTCTCATCCTTTTCTTATAAAAATTCTCTGTATTGTTTCTATGATAACACAAATTCTTATTTTTTAAGCACATGACAAATTTTCAGAAAAACCTCTCTATTTCATCCGAAAAAACCTTTAAAATAGATCTAGCTCTTTTTGAACATAACAAATTGGGGAAAGCTAATGAAAAGAAAAGGAGCGATTTGATGAAAGGTGATAAACACTATTTTATTGGAATCAACGTGCCTGTATCCATTGCACATCAGGCAGAAAATTGGGCAAAGGAATTAATACCTTTTCCTTTCAAACAATGGACATATCCTGACGATTATCATATAACGCTACAATTTTTAGGGTTTTTAGGTGACAAAAAGGAAAAGCTGATTACCCGCTTAAAAGAAGTAGCCTCCCGTCATTCAAGTTTTTCACTGCAGACAGGTCAGTACGATGTGTTCGGTGCGTATAACAAGCCTAGAGTACTTTATGTAAGCCTTAGGCCAGAAGATAAGCTCGTGAATCTGCAAAGGGATATACAGGCCGTATGGGAAGATCTAAGCGGCTTATACGAAAAACGTCCTTATCGTCCTCATATTACAATTGCAAAGAAGTGGGGAGGAGAAGCCGGACTTTCTGAAGAACTGTTAAAGCAAACGTCGATTGAAGAACAGTTTCAAGTAAGTTCGTTTGCCCTTTTTGAAGTTCATCCTGCTAGCAAACCTAAATATAAAAAAATACTATCTTTTTCCTTGCAGTCACAGTAGCATATGAACATACAAGCATGGAGAGAGGTTATTTAAAAATCACTCTTATCAAAGGAAAGAAAACGCCGATGATAATAGAGAAATCATCGGCGAACAAAGTTTTAGAGGAATTTTAATTAGGGGATTGATGTAAACGTGGCGCAGCTACTTAAGGTGCAAGATTATATTTCCCGTTATGAAAAAGACGTTTATCACTATACGTCTCAGTTTAATCACTTAAAAAAGCATAATTGGAAGAAAGCAACGCAATTATTTGAAGAAGGGCTATTACATGAGCCGCCTGTACAAGAAGAAACAAAAGCTCAACGTTCATTTTTGCAAAAAGCAAAAGAGCGGTTTACAAGAAAAAAAGAAACGTTTGAAGTGGAAGAAGCGTTCTCTAGCGATAGCGTGGAAAATCAAGAGCTATTGAGGTTTACAACTCTTCCACAAACAGCGGAAGACTTGAAAATATTGTTTTTAGAAAATGTATTTGATCTTCAAATGAAATGGGCCACATCCACTTTATTTGAGTTTTCACAAGCAGATCGTAAATATTACCATGATGAAGCTCTACGTTATTTTATTCAGCGCTTTCCTGATACGTATCTCGTGATGTACAAGCCTGTTTTCCTGATTAATAAAGCTCCGGTAGAAGGAGATATCATTATTGTTACTCCAACGGAAACCCTCTGTATTTGTTTAATAGAAACATATAAAAGCGCTGTTTTTCAGTATTCAAAAGAAAATTTTTGGACAGAGTTAAGAGGAAGAGATCAAAAAAAGATATTAAATCCTTTAATTGGGTTAAATCGAACGGAGCAAATTGTCCGAAGCATCTATCGTACTCACGATATTGAACATAACATAAAGAAAATATTACTGAGCAGAAATGGATACATTGATTACGCTGCGGAGCCTTATCAGGTTGAATTTGTAGATGCTAGAAAGTATGAAGAGTGGTTTTATGAACTTCGGAAATCTAAAGCGCCTTTAAAGTTTAAGCAGATGAAAGCAGCTCAAGTATTGCTCGAACACAGCCAGAGTATTTATTTTGACCGGGAATTCGAAGCTGGTGAATAATACGAACATTCACGCTATGAAAGTGCTTTCGTTTTTGCGTTTGCTACATATAATGCTACTAAAGAGGTAATTGGCATAAGGAGGAGAAAAAGATGACTGGTGATAATAAGTTTCAGGCTTATTTAGATCAAATAGATCGTATTACTCTTTTAGTTCCAACTTCTTATCATGAAGGTCAAATTGATTTTTTTGTGATTAAAAGTACACAAATGCATGAGACCATCTCTATTGAAAACGTACATGAATTAGAAGGTTTTATCAAATATGAAGGCAAGGTTGCAGGTAGCATAGAAATTGGACAGTCGTACGTTATCTGTGATAATTACGGGGAGAAAGTTCCGCTGCAGGTAGGGGCTGTTATACGAACCAAAGAGTTTGATGAGAGATTTTATTATAATCAAAATGATTTGGGTGCAGCCTTTTATTCAGATCATATTATGATAAAAATTTGGGCTCCAACTGCATCAGCAGTGGTTTTAAAATTAATACATGCAAATAGCGGGAAAGAGGAACTGTACGTCATGACTCGTCAAAAAAAAGGCGTATGGGAAAAGGAACTTTCCTTAGATAAAGAAGGGTATTATTATCGATTTTTAATAGATGTAAACGGCCGGACAAATGAAGCGGTGGACCCTTATGCCGTTGCAGCTACAGCAAATAGTGAATACGGAGTTCTGATAAATCTTCATACAGCCTATGTTCATCTCCATGAAAAGCCGCCTTTCCTTCAGCCAACGGATGCCGTTATTTACGAAATGCACGTTCGAGACTTTTCTATTCATCCTTCAAGCGGGATAGAAAAAAAAGGTACGTACCTAGCTGTTATTGAATCAAGCGGGCATCCAGGCAAAACAACAGGCCTTCATTATTTAAAAGAGCTAGGAGTGACCCACCTTGAATTTCTTCCTATTAACGACTTTGGCGGAGTAGATGAATTAAATCCTCATGCTTCTTATAATTGGGGGTATAATCCATTGTTGTTTAATGTACCAGAAGGAAGCTACTCCGCTGACCCTTCAAATCCTGCCACTCGTATTGCTGAAGTGAAACAATTAATATCAACCCTTCATCAACAGGGATTCCGTGTTATTATAGATGTAGTTTATAATCACGTATTTGTACGAGAAGAATCACCTTTTGAAAAAATTGTTCCAGGCTATTATTTTCGACATGATGAGTTTGGGATGCCTTCGAACGGGACGGGAGTAGGAAATGATTTTGCTTCTGAACGGAAAATGGTGCAAAAGTTTATTATCGATTCAGTATTATTTTGGATAAAAGAGTACGATGTTGATGGGTTTCGCTTTGACCTCATGGGGATTTTAGATATAGAAACGATGAACATCATTCGGGAAAAAATAAATGAAATTGATTCTACTATTTTGGTTTTTGGCGAAGGCTGGGATTTAAATACTCCTCTCTCCTACAATCAAAAAGCAATTATGGCGAATGCTCGCCAAACGCCTCAAATCGGCTATTTTAATGATCGCTTTCGAGATTCTGTAAAAGGAAGCACGTTTGATGTGTATGAAAAAGGTTTTATCAGCGGAAATATTCATCAAAAAGAGGCAGTGCAATCTGTGATAGCGGGGAGCATTCTGGATAAAGAAGACAGCCGGGCTTTATTTATAAATCTAGCACAATCAGTTAATTACGTTGAATCACATGATAATCATACGCTGTGGGATAAGTTAACGAATTCAAATGGAGAAGAAGACGAAGACACTCGTAGAAGTCGTCACCGCCTTGCTACTGCTATTGTGCTTCTTTCGCAAGGCATACCGTTTCTTCATAGTGGTCAAGAGTTTTACCGCACTAAACAAGGCGTAGAGAACAGCTATAATTCACCCGATGATATTAATGCACTTGATTGGAATCGACGGATCAAATTTTCTCGTGATGTGAATTGGGTTCAAGAGCTGATTCGTATTCGCAAACAGCACGGTGCATTTCGCTTGGGAGATGCTTCAGCGATTAGGCAGCATGTCTCTTTCCTAAACACGCCGCAATCCGTTATTGGCTATTGCTTATCAAACGTATTGGCTTACGGTCCTTGGAAGAATATTATCGTGTTTTTTAATCAAGGCCTAATGGAAGAAAAAATAGTTTTGCCAGAAGGACCATGGAAAATAGCACTTGATCATTGTAAAGTATATAAAAATGGGTATCCTACTATAGAGAATAATGCTATAAACGTTTCAAAGCTTAGCGTTCTTATTTTATTTCAAACGTAATTATTGTCTTCAACCACTTGACGAAAAAAGTGTGATGGAGATAATATTTATAAAGGATGGCTATTGATACATATCCTCAATAGCCGTCTTTTTTATTTACTAAGAAAATAACGTCATGATGTCTTAATAGATTGCTTTATTGAGTGAAATTTTTAAACGAAATGTGTGTGTTGAAATTGAAGGTGAATTGGTTGGAAGATATATTAGGAAGCGAATGGGAAATTACTCCTGCTGGCGGAGCGACAGGAGAAGCTTATTTTGCAAAATTTCAAGACCGAAAGCTTTTTTTAAAGCGTAATTCATCACCTTTTTTAGCAGTATTGTCAGCTGAAGGAATTGTACCGAAGCTCGTGTGGACAAGACGAATGGAAAATGGAGATGTGATCACAGCTCAGCACTGGCTAGATGGTCGAGAATTAAAACCAAAAGATATGAATTCGAGTCGAGTGACAGAATTGCTTAGTAAAATTCATCATTCAAACGAGTTATTAGATATGTTGAAAAGGTTGGGGAAAACACCGCTTCTTCCCGAAGACGTGCTAGCCGATATTGTAGAGAATGTGGACGAACGACTTCAAAAAGAGAGTATTGTAGAGCAGGGAATCAGTTATTTACAAGCAGAGCTTCCGTCCGTTCAGACAGATAAATATGTTGTGTGTCACTGTGATGTGAACCACAATAACTGGATGCTTGGAGAGAATACGCAGCTATATTTAATCGACTGGGACGGAGCGATGATTGCAGATCCTGCTATTGATTTAGGTTTATTGCTTTATTGGTACATCAATCCATCTCAGTGGGAAGAATGGCTTGAGCATTATGGGGTTGAACTAACCGAGAACTTGAAAAAGAGAATGAAGTGGTATGTGATAAGTCAAACCATTTTATTCATTGAATGGCATCGTTCGAAAAATGAACATTCTGAAATGAATTACTGGCTTGAATATCTTCGGATGTTGCTCGTCAACGACATTCAAGCACAGTAGCAAAGATTATGACAAGGTAGATAGTTCTTGGACCCATTGTGATAAATTTTGTTGATTGGTTTGAATATGTTCGTCTAAATGAGCAGCACTTTTTGCATCTTGCGTGTATTTATACACGTTTTGTAGTGTTGCTTGTACGTCTGTGCTAGCATATCCTTTTGCTAACATTGATTGAATTAAACGTTCAACCTGTTCACATTCCGCAACCGTTCCGCAGCAATCACTTTGATGATTAGATAAAATATCTTTTAATATATTCATTTGGTGTTCGGCATTTAAAGGCATTAAGCATCATCCTTTCTCGTATGATGCTCTTATTTTTTTCTATCTAAACACAATTATGCATGAGAATGTCGGTTGTTTCGAATAACCGACATTTTCAATGCGTCAAAATACATTAAAGAGGTGCAACATGAGATTACGAAACAAACCTTGGGCAAAAGATAAAATTGCTGAAAATCCCCAATACGTGGTTCCAAACCCAGCAGAGTATAAAGGGAACTGGAAAGAGGTTTTTGGAAACGAAAATCCTCTTCATATTGAAGTAGGAACAGGAAAAGGCCAATTTTTAGTAGGGATGGCTAAACAAAATCCGCATATCAACTATATTGGAATTGAAATGTATGAAAGTGTCATCTTAAGTGCTCTAGAACGATTGATTGAAGAAGAGCTGCCAAATTTAAAGCTGTTGAATGTAGATGCTAACCATCTTAGTGAGTTCTTTGCAAAAAATGACGTGGGTCGCGTTTATCTCAATTTCTCTGATCCATGGCCAAAAAAGAGACATGCCAAGCGCCGTTTAACATACAAAACGTTCTTAAGTATGTATGAAAACCTGCTGGTTGATGGTGGAGAAATTCACTTTAAAACAGATAATCAAGGGCTATTTGAATATTCATTGACAAGCTTTTCAGAATATGGGCTTCTTCTCAAATACATTAGCTTAGATTTGCATAAAAACGATTTTGAAGGCAATGTTATGACGGAATATGAAGAGAAATTTTCACAAAAAGGCAGCCGCATTTACCGCTGTGAAGTAAAATACCTGAACGAAAAAGACTGAGTTCCTCAGTCTTTTTTTGTTCAAAAAGAGAAGGAGATAGTGATAAAATAAAAAGGAATATAATGGAGGTGTAAAATGGAAACGTTAACAATAGGCGAATTAAAAGTGACATGGCTTCGTGGAGGGAATAATCATTTAGACGGAGGAGCAATGTTTGGTGTTGTTCCAAAAGAGCTTTGGACAAAAAAATATCCTATCTCAGAAGGAAATCGAATTCCAATGAGGACTGATCCTTTGCTCGTTCAAACTGAAAAACACCTCATGTTAATTGATGCAGGCATAGGAAATGGTATGTTGGATGAGAAAAAAAAGCGTCATTTTGGTGTAACAGAAGAATCATTTATTGCTGAAGATTTACAAAAGTTAGGGTTTACGTGCGAAGATATTACTCATGTCATTATGACGCATCTTCACTTTGATCATGTGTCAGGCTTAACAAAATGTAGCAACGGACATTTTTCCTCTACTTTTCCAAATGCAAGAATTTTTGTTAGTGAAATTGAGTGGAATGAAATGAGAAATCCTAATATACGTTCTAAAAATACGTATTGGAAACAAAATTGGGAATTTATTCAGCATCAAGTAATAACATTTAGCGACAAAGATGAAATTGTGCCTGGAGTAACGGTTCATCATACCGGCGGTCACAGCGATGGTCATGCTGTAGTTGTATTAAAAGGAAACAATGACATCTTAGTGCACATGGGCGATCTGTTGCCAACACATGCACATCAAAATGTCTTATGGGTAATGGCATATGATGATTATCCAATGACTTCGATTGAACAAAAGCAGCAGTGGCTAGCTTATGCCTATGAGAATCAAGTTTGGCTAAGTTTTTATCATGATGCTTTTTATCGAGCTGTAAAATGGGATAATAAAGGAGAAATAGTTGACGAAATTAAACGGATGCATTCAGCGTCAATTCAATAATAGAACCGCTTTTTTTATCAATGAAAAACTCGTAATGTTCCTGTTTTGCATCACGTGTTCTGATAATTCCACCTGTATAACCATAAAAAGAGAGACCATGTTTTTGAATGACTTTAGTCGTTGTTTCAATCCATGAGCCGTCGATTGCCCCATTTTGTTTAAAAGCGCTTTTAATAATCGTAAGGGCTTCCGATGAGGAAATTGACGACTTTCTTTTTTGAAGAATATAAGCGCTTGCAAATCCGACTGCAGCTCCTGCTATTAGTTGAGTCCATTTCACGTTATTCACCTGCTTTTTAAGGATATGTTTTCATCATTATATCAAATTGTCGAATGCTTTGTTAAGTTGAGTTATAGAAGAGAAGGACGGAACTAGCAACTATTTCCGGTTTTCGATACAATAAAGAAAATGATACATAAAGGAGAGTATATATGAACAATGAAACGCTATCTCTATTTAAAACATTAACGGAGTTACCAGGTGCCGCTGGAAACGAACATCAAGTACGTTCATTTATGCGCTCGCAAATTGAACCCCTTGTAGATGAAGTCATTCAAGATGGGTTAGGAAGTTTATTCGGCGTTCGCTATAATGAAGAAAAAGGCCCTAAAGTAATGGTAGCAGGACATATGGACGAAGTAGGATTTATGGTTACGTCTGTAACAGATAAAGGAATGCTTCGTTTTCAAACTCTAGGAGGATGGTGGAGTCAAGTACTGCTAGCTCAACGCGTCCATGTTGTTACAAAAAAAGGTCCTATCACCGGCGTAATTGCTTCTATCCCTCCCCATTTATTAGACGAATCACAGCGCAACAAGCCAATGGCCATTAAAAATATGATGATTGATGTGGGCGCAGATAGCAAGCAGGAAGTAGCAGAAATGGGCATTCGTCCTGGCGATCAAATTGTACCGATTTGTCCGTTTACGCCAATGGCAAATGAAAAGAAAATACTGGCGAAAGCATGGGATAACCGCTATGGGTGCGGACTTGCGATTGAATTATTAAAAGAAGTAAAAAATGAAAAATTGCCAAATATCTTATATTCTGGAGCTACTGTTCAAGAAGAAGTAGGACTTCGCGGTGCTCAATCAGCTGCGAATATGATTAAACCGGATTTGTTTTATGCACTAGATGCTAGTCCTGCTAACGATACATCAGGCGATAAAAATGCATTTGGACAGTTAGGAAAAGGCGTATTACTTCGTATCTTTGACCGTACGATGGTCACACATAGAGGAATGAGAGAATTTATTTTAGATACAGCTGAGACAAACAGCATCCCTTATCAATACTTTGTTTCTCCAGGAGGTACGGATGCAGGGCGCGTTCATACTTCTAATAATGGAGTTCCTTCTGCGGTAATCGGCGTATGTTCACGTTATATTCATACTCATGCATCTATGATTCATGTAGATGACTATGCAGCCGCAAAAGAATTACTAGTCAAACTTGTACGTTCTACAGACCAAACAACGCTCGATACGATTAAGCAAAACGGATAAAGAAGAACAAAGCAGCTGCTTTTGCGGTTGCTTTGTTTCATAATGACAGGAGAAAAAAATGAAAATTTCAATCGGAACGAAGAATCCAACAAAAGTAAATGCAGTAAAAAAAGTATTTGGAGATACTTTTACATATGTAGAGGTAGATGTGCAGTCCGGGGTGTCGCCACAGCCTTTTTCTGACGAAGAAACCATCCAAGGAGCGATTAACCGCGCGCGTGCTGCTGTCAAAGAGACAGGTGCTGATATTGGTATTGGGCTTGAAGGAGGGGTGCAGGAAACGCCTCATGGCTTATTCCTTTGCAATTGGGGAAGCCTTGTTACCTCTAAGGACCTTGAACCGATTTTAGGTGGAGGGGCTCGTATTCGGCTTCCTGAAGCGGTAGCCGGTATGCTTCGTCATGACAAAAAAGAATTAGCCGAAGCTATGGAAGTGTATACAAACCAAAAGAATATTCGAAAAAAAGAAGGAGCAATCGGTATTTTTACCAATGGAAATTTAGATCGGACCGCTATGTTTTATCAGGTTGTTTTAATGCTAAAAGGACAGCTGGATTTTAGGACAAATCAAGCTGTTCAATAGGAAATTTCTTTGTAACCCTTTATAATAGAAAAGCATCAGTGTATGATAGTTGCAACAACTCATATACTATGTTTTGATGTAGAAGGATTAAATAATGTATAGGGCTTTAGCCGTTTAAATACGAAAGTAAAAGAAAAAGTGGAGGAAAGAAAAATGGAAAAAATGCAAACAATTGAACAATACAAAGAAATCATTAAAGAAGGAAAACATATCATGATGTTTTCAGCAGACTGGTGCCCAGATTGCCGAGTAATCGAGCCTGTGCTTCCAGAAATTGAGGCGAATCATAGCGAGTATACATTTCACTATGTCGACCGCGACGACTTTATCGATCTTTGTGCAGAATTAAGCATCTTTGGAATTCCAAGCTTTGTTGGTTACAGCAACGGAGAAGAAACAGGGCGTTTTGTCAGCAAAGACCGTAAAACAAAAGAAGAAATTGAAGAGTTTATTAACGGCTTAAATGCATAAATCAAGTGAAGACTGATAGCGATCTACAGCTATCAGTCTTCATACATAAAAATGAGAAAAGGAGGCGTAAATATGGCGAAAATGAATAGTCAAAAGATGAGAAAACTACTAGAAGAGCGATTAACGGGTGCGGAGTGGTCATTTTTATTTGATCGTGAAAAAGATACGCTGCGCGTTGAACATCAGGAAACGAAAAAAGGTGTAACCATTTCTTTACCTGGGCTAATTGCAAAATGGGAAGAAAAAAAGGAAGCAGCTCTAGATGAAATGGTATATTATATAAAAGAAGCTCTTCGTGTTATGAACGATGAACAGCAGGTAACGGGAAAAGAAAAGCGCATTTATCCAGTTATTCGCTCAACGTCTTTTCCGGATAAATCGAATGAAGACGTGCCGTTGATTTATGATGAACATACAGCTGAAACACGCATTTATTATGCGCTTGATTTAGGCAATACATATCGTCTATTAGATGAGAAACTAATTCGCAAGGAAAGTTTAGATCTATCCGCAGTGCGGGAAATGGCTAAATTTAATCTTCGCTCTTTGCCGATTTCACATAAAAAAGATACGGTAGCAGGCAATGACTTTTATTTTGTAAATCAGAACGATGGATACGATGCAAGCCGAATTCTTAACGAGGCATTTTTGCAAGATTTTGCTTCTAGTGTTTCGGGCACAATGGCTGTAGCAGTACCTCATCAAGATGTGTTGATTCTAGCTGATATCCAAAACGAAACGGGTTATGATATTCTTGCGCAGATGACCATGAGCTTTTTTGCAAGTGGACGTGTACCCATCACAGCTCTTTCATTTTTATACGAAAACGGTGAGCTAGAACCTATTTTTATTCTAGGAAAAAATCGCAGTAAAGGACGGGACTAATTATGAATCTTTTTTATAATAAAGAAGGCATCGGCGATACGTTAATCGTCAAGCTAGAAGATATCGCAATTGAAAATCGCACGTTTGAAACAAAAGGCGACGTTGTGCGTATCTTTGATCAAAAATCAAATACAACAGCTGGCTATAACATCTTTCATGCTTCTTCTAAGTTAAAAGTAGAGGGAAATGGTTCTCTTGAATTAACAGAAGAAATGGTGGAAGAAGTAAATCGTGTACTTAGCGAAAGCGGTTTTGAAGGTAAACTTGAAGTGGATTTATCTCCTAAATTTGTAGTGGGATATGTTCAAGAAAAAGAGAAGCATCCAAATGCGGATAAGCTGAACATCTGTAAAGTAGATGTTGGCACAGAAACACTTCAAATTGTATGTGGAGCACCAAATGTAGACGCAGGTCAAAAAGTCGTGGTAGCAAAAGTAGGAGCGGTTATGCCAAGTGGTATGATCATTAAAGATGCAGAGCTGCGCGGTGTACCTTCTTCAGGTATGATTTGCTCTGCTAAAGAGCTGGCGCTTCCGAACGCTCCTCAAGAAAAAGGGATCTTAGTACTTGAAGACAAATATGAAGCAGGTCAACCTTTTCAAGCATAAAAGCAGAGTGCGATACTGATTTATAGGGCAAAAGCATGATGTTTTTTTACACGTATATTTCAAAGCGTTACAGTTGCTGAAAAGCAATTGTCAATTCTTAAAAAGGTTTGATAAAATTAAAAGCCACTAGTATATACTAGTGGCTTTTTTCGCGTTTAATTATGAGTGCTAACTAGATGCAAAAAAATATTTTTGCAAAGAGGAATTTTACTGTATAAATAAGGGAAGCAAAATAGTAGATTTTATAGTAAGAGTTCAAGCATACGTGATAGAATGATAAATGAAAAGATAGTATATATATCCATCTCAGAGAATACTTTGAGGCCAAAGGTAAATAAAGGATGCATGGATAGCTTTTTGTAGATGTCGCAGCACTGCGATATAAGAGGCTAAACGAAGTAAGATAGTCTGATAGAAAGAGTGATAAAAATGGGTTTTGTACGAAAAGTAATGGATTATTTACTAGGATACGAAGTGAAAGAAATTGTTGTAGACGAACATGGAAATACAACGGAAGAATACCCTTTAAATAGAGAAAAAACAATTCCTAAAAAGAAGGCTCCTAAGCCTAAACAAATGCAGTCAATTCATCAAAAGCCAGTGATGAAAGCAGCGCCAAAACCTTCTGTTCCACACTTGGCCAGAACGCAAAAGCGGAGTTACAGTGAAGAGCAGCAAGATGTTCATACAAAAGTAGCTTATCAATATCCAAAAGGAACGTTTCGTTTTCCTTTAATTGATGATACGGGAGAAGCAAAAAAGGCAGCAGCTCCTAAAAATGAACCAAGGCCTGTAACAAAAAAGGCACCGGCTCCGTTTTATCAAGAGCCTGTTCGCAAGTCGGCGCTAACGCAGCCTAAGTCAGTATCTCAGCCGTTAAAAACGGTATCTGAAAAGAAAGAAGCCGTTCCGCAAGTAAGAAAACGTCCGTTTCGTCCGACTGAAATTCCTTCACCTGTTTATGGGTTTAATAAGCGACCTTCTAATGTTGTACAAAACGGAAGTGAGGAAGTAGTAGAATATGAGCTTCCGAGTACACAGTTATCAAAAGCAGCGTTTGAAGATGAAATTTACCGACGAGCGATGAATACGGCTGTTGTAGAGCCGTTAAGAAAACCAGTTTCTAAGCCTATAGCCGAAGAAGCACCGATTCAAGAAACGGAAGAAATGATGCAACTGTCTTCTCAGCGTTTTGCTCAGTGGAAGCAATATGAGGAAAATCAAAAAGAGAAGCTATCATTTCCTGAAGAAAAGCCAAGTTCTTCAGTAGCTGTAAAAGAACAGGAAGAGGCTCCAACTTTTGAAGAATCACACGCGGGCGAACCGTTAGCGGGACAAGAGAAAACTATTGAATGGGATTTAGTGAAAGGTATGACAGCGGCCGAAGAAGTTCCAATTTCAGAGGAAGCGGGCCCGTCTGAATCATCAGTTACTCTCCAACAAGAGATAGGAAATGAGGCTGAAGAGGTAGAAGCAGAAACGTTGATGGACGGAAGCGCAGTGTTTTTACAAGCAGCAGAAGAAGTAGAAGCACTAAAGCCTAGAAAGAAAGAAGAAGCTCCAGCTGCTCAGAAAGAAAGTGACGTCATTCTAGAAGAATCAACAAACAGTGTTCATATGGAAGCAGAGCATGAGCTGAATTCTGAAAGTTTAAATCCATCGCAACCCGCAGCTGATGAATGGCAACCAGAAGCGGCATCGGCTGTTGTTCACCAAGAGCTTGAAAATTCAGTGATAAAAGAGGAAGAGAGCAGTATGCAGGAAAGTCAAGAGTTACAAGGACAAGTACAGCAAGAGTCAGCTGTAGAGCCTCTTGTACCTGCAGAACAGCCAGGAAATGCTGAACGAGCTCGCGGTAAGCGATTAGTGCCTTTTAACGTAATGATGCTGAAAAAAGACCGCACAAAGATGGATAACAGTGCTCGAGAAAAAAGTCAGCCGTCTCAAGGTTCATACCAAAGGCAGGAGGCAGAAGCTCTGCAAAAAAAAACGGAAGTAAGTAGGCAAGAAGAAGTTCACGGTGAAAAAACCAAAGAAGCGGTTCCACAGGCTTCGTTAAAAGCTGAAGAACCTGTAAATGTAAAGGCTCCTTCTCCTTATACATTTCCTGGAATGAACTTGCTTAACATTCCTCCGGCTGCTATTGAAGAAGATAATCAATGGGCGGATGAGCAGCGTGAGCTTTTGGATATGACATTAAAAAACTTTAACGTTCGAGCTAAGGTCGTAAACGTCACGCAAGGTCCTACCGTGACCAGATTTGAAGTACATCCTGAGCCCGGCGTGAAAGTGAACAAAATTACGAATTTAACAGATGATATTAAACTGAGCCTAGCCGCGCGTGATATCCGAATTGAAGCGCCAATTCCAGGGAAAAATACGATTGGAATTGAAGTGCCAAATCGTCAAAGTAAGCCGGTGTTAATTCGCGAAATTTTGAGGCATCCTTCTTTTAGAAAAGATAACTCTCCTTTAACGGTGGCGTTAGGGTTAGATATTTCAGGAACGCCGGTTGTGACTGACTTGAACAAAATGCCTCACGGTTTGATTGCCGGAGCGACGGGATCCGGCAAAAGCGTGTGTATTAATACCATTATCGTCAGCTTGCTTTATAAAGCTGCGCCACATGAAGTCAAGCTGATGTTAATTGACCCTAAAATGGTTGAGCTAGCTCCTTACAACGGTATTCCGCATTTAGTCAGCCCGGTTATCACGGATGCTAAAGCAGCTACTACAGCTTTAAAATGGGCAGTAGAGGAAATGGAGCGCCGTTATGAACTGTTTGCACATGCGGGCGTACGTGATATTACAAAATACAACGAACGTGTAAAAGAACATAATGAAAAAAGCGGGGAGCTGCCATATCTAGTTATTATTATTGATGAACTAGCCGACTTAATGATGGTATCTCCAGGGGAAGTAGAGGAAGCTATTTGCCGTATTGCACAAAAGGCAAGAGCGTGTGGCATTCACTTATTGCTTGCAACGCAGCGTCCTTCCGTAGATGTTATTACAGGCTTAATTAAAGCCAATGTGCCAACGCGTATTGCATTTTCTGTTTCTTCGCAAGTTGATTCACGTACAATTATCGACACAGGGGGAGCAGAGAAGCTATTAGGTAAAGGTGATATGCTGCTTCTTGAAAACGGCTCTTCTAAAAGCGTTCGAATTCAAGGGAACTTTGTTTCAGATGAAGAAATTGATCGCGTGGTAGGTCATGTCAAAAAACAAATGAAGCCAACATACTTATTTGATCAAGAAGATTTGTTGAAAAAGCAGCAAAGCTTTGCTTCAAATGAAGAAGATGAGCTTTTCTATGAAGCATGCGAGTTTGTGCTAGATCAAGGCGGTGCATCTACTTCCAGTCTGCAAAGACGCTTCAGAATGGGGTACAATCGCGCAGCGCGCCTAATTGATATGATGGAGCAGCAAGGAATTATTTCAGAAGCAAGAGGAAGCAAGCCGAGAGACGTGCTCATTACCGAAAACGAGCTTCAGGAAATGGAAAGTCAAACAGCCACTTCTACATTTTAAGCTGCTTTTCTACATGTAGGTTAAAAAAAGAGGCTATGCAAGATCAGCAGGATACAGCTTTATGTGAGCTAACGCTCTGTCACTGTCTCCGTCGTCTCTTTTTTCCTGCTTTAAGTTCGTTTATACAGAATTAGAGTAGAGATTTTGGAAGAAATCCATCAGGAAAAAAAGGAAAAGGTTTGTCAGAACTAGTAAAATGATTTACTATATGTAAGGATAATGTGTGTTTTGCTTTTTTAGCATGTGATAGTTTGCTATCATTTCTCACCAGCAGAAACATATGAGCTGAAGGCGTTTAAAGAGGACAAACCAAAATAATTAGAGTACGAGTGAAGAGTAATGACAGAAGAAAATCATGAACTGATTAACTTTAATGAAATTCGTGAACAAAAGCAGCTTCAGTCTGATAATGCTATTTGCGACTTTTACAATCAATATTTCTTTTTTGTGAACCGCTATACGAATATACGAGAAAAAGTGCGGGCTTCACATTTATTTAAAGAGTTAGTAAACTTGCCTCATGAGGCGCCTCTGTCTGATTCCCATGAACAATTATTTTTTCAGTGGTTTGCATTTGAATATGTAACCATTCAGGGAAAAACCCTGCTGCAGCTTTTTTTAGCTGATCAGGCGAAGCAGAAAACAGAGTCGTTTTTGATTCAAGGAGCCTTTTTTTTGACGAGTGTACTAGAGCCAATTATTGTGTCTAAAGTACCTAATTCGTTTTTCTTAAAAGGATATACCCCATTGACAAATGAGCAGGTTATCATCAAAGATGTAAGAGGAAGATTTGCAAATTTAGAGGAACAACAAGTAATTTGGATTCGAAAAATAAAATCAATCGGATATGACGTGTTAATTGACTCTTTCTTTTTAGGACATAAACAACGCATTGAACAGTTAGTAACGCAATATAACGACAAAAAAAATGCAATGACATGGCGCTCGTTTTTAAAACAGCAGGCTATACACTATGTGATGAAGCCAAAATAAAAGGCCGTTTCGCAAGGGAAGAGAGTAGAAATGGAGTCATGGAGTTATGTTATAAGAAGTGATATAATGTACGAATGTTATCATGAAATCAGCAATCAAACGACATTTATATACGTTTGTAAGAGCAATTCTAGATAACCGTCATATACTGTCTTACAGATAGACGAATGTTGGAGGTTCTTTATATGACAGTTTACCATTTTGTAGGTATTAAAGGAACAGGAATGAGTGCGCTTGCGCAAATCCTAAACGATATGGGCTTTCAAGTTCAAGGATCGGATATTGAAAAAGAAATTTTTACGCAAAAAGCACTAGAACAGCAGGGAATTCCTGTTTTACCATTTGATAAAAATAATATTAAAGACGGCATGACTGTAATCGCAGGAAATGCTTTTCCTGATACGCATGAAGAAATTGCAGAAGCAGCTTCAAAAGAAGGAGTCAAGCTTGTACGCTATCACCGTTTCTTAGGTGACTTTATGAAACAGTATACGAGTGTAGCCGTAACAGGAGCACACGGGAAAACATCCACAACGGGTATGTTAGCGCATGTGATTCAAGGAGCTGAACCTACTTCATATTTAATTGGAGACGGTACGGGTAAAGGTGTAAAAGACAGCAAGTATTTTGCGTTTGAGGCATGTGAGTATCGCCGCCACTTCTTATCTTATACGCCAGACTATGCAATCATGACGAATATTGATTTTGATCACCCTGATTATTTTGCCAATATCGATGATGTATTCAGCGCGTTCCAAGAGATGGCGCTTCAAGTCAAAAAAGGAATTATTGCCTGTGGTGACGATGAACATCTGCAGCAAATTCAAGCGAAGGTACCTGTTCTTTATTACGGATTAGGCGAAGAAAATGATTTCCAAGCACGTAATATCGTAAAAAGTACAACAGGCACAACATTTGATGTGTTCGTTCGTAATACATTCCACGCATCATTTGAAATTCCAGGGTATGGCGACCATAACATCTTAAATGCACTTTCTGTTATTGCACTTTGTCATTATGAAGAAATTGATGTTGCTGTGCTGCAAGAGCGTTTTAAAACATATCAAGGTGTAAAGCGTCGTTTCAGTGAAAAGAACGTTGGCAAACAAGTGCTAATCGATGATTATGCACACCATCCAACGGAAATTAATGCAACGATTTCAGCTGCTCGTCAAAAGTATCCAAACCGTGAAGTTGTGGCTGTTTTCCAACCGCATACTTTTACGCGTACACAAACGTTCTTAGAGGACTTTGCAGCAAGCTTACAGCACGCTGATAAAGTATATTTATGTGACATTTTTGGATCAGCTCGTGAGCATCAAGGTAAATTATCAATTGAAGATTTACGAAGCAAAATCAGCGGAGCTGAATTAATTAATGAAGAAACAATTGAATCGTTAAAAGACCATAATGAAGCTGTGTTAGTATTTATGGGTGCTGGAGACATTCAAAAGTTTGAAAAACTATATCAGCAAACCGTATCATAAAAAAAGGCACTCTCCTGAGTGCCTTTTTTTATTTCAAAACTCATTTTAAATTTTCAGGATTTAACGCTTTTAATTCCTCAATGACAAATAGCCCGTCTTTACGAATCAACACGTCATCGAAATAAATCTCACCGCCGCCGTATTCTGGGCGCTGAATCATCACCATATCCCAGTGAATATTTGACTTGTTTCCATTATACGCATCTTCGTAGCACTCGCCAGGAGTGAAGTGGAAGCTTCCGTCAATTTTTTCATCAAATAAAATGTCTTGCATTGGATGTTGAATATATGGATTTACGCCAATCGCAAATTCGCCAACAAAACGTGCGCCTTCATCCGTATCAAAAATGCCGTTGATGCGTTCTGTATCATTAGCGGTTGCTTCAACAATCTTACCGTTTTTAAATGTTAAGGATACATTCTCAAACGTAAAGCCTTGATAGTTAGAAGGAGTGTTGTAAGAAATTGTTCCGTTTACAGAATCACGTACAGGAGCCGTGTATACTTCACCGTCCGGAATATTCATTTCTCCGGCACACTTCACTGCAGGAATATCTTTAATAGAGAACGTTAAGTCTGTATTCTCACCTGTTAAACGCACTTTGTCCGTACGGTTCATGAGCTCAACTAAAGCATCCATCGCTTTGCTCATTTTGCCATAGTCTAAGTTACATACATCAAAATAAAAATCTTCAAATGCTTCTGTACTCATTTTAGCAAGCTGCGCCATTGAATCGTTTGGATAGCGAAGAACAACCCATTTTGTTTTTGGAACGCGAATTTCTCTATGTACTTTTTTACCGATCGTATTCCCTTGGATTTTCATTTTATCTGCCGGAACATCTGATTGTTCAAAAATGTTTGAACCAGAACGCAAGCCAATATAAGCATTCATTTCTTTCATCACATTTGCTTCGAAGTCTGCCATCATATTGAACTGCTCTTCTTGTGCACCGTTTAAAAGAGCTCGGTCTACCGAATGATCTTTTAGCAGTACAAACGGATAGCCACCCGCCTTGTACGCTTCATCTACAAGTGCTGTCACAAGTTCGCGCTGAAGTCCAAAGTTTTCGATTAATACTTTTTCTCCTTTTTGAAGGCGAACAGAATAATTAATTAAATTTTTAGCTAATGTGGCAATTCTAGGGTCTTTCATAAATAGTGCCTCCTTAAAATAACAATGATTGGTGATTCACTTTCTATTGTACCCCACTGAGCTTATTTTGTTTGTTTTTATGCTTTAAAATCCTTTTTTTCTTTAGGAAGGGAAATAACTCATATATCGCGAAATAATGTAGCAACCTTCCCTTTTTATGAATAAAAGCAGAGAGAATATGGTAAAGTTAAAGAGTCTATAGGGAATAGAAGGTTTAATTGTTTATAAAATTGGGAAAGTAGTTATAACAAGAGAGATGAAAATAGGAGGTGCCTTGCACAGATGGTTATTATTCTTTATTTAAGCGCTGCTATTGTTGCCATTGCGATTTTTTACCTGGTGGTTTCCGTGTCCAAAACATTGAAATCCGTTCAGCACACATTAAATTCAGTGGCAGGTACTTTAGACGGTGTAGAAAAGCAAATGACAGGAATCACAGCCGAAACAACTGCACTTTTACATAAGACTAATCTGTTAGCTGAAGATATTCAGCGTAAATCCGAAGCGCTGAATACAGTGGTGGATTCTGTTAAAGGCGTAGGTGATTCAATCCAAGACCTAAATAAGTCTATTAAAAGCGTATCATCAAGCGTTTCAGAGAAAGTAGAAGAAAATAAAGAAACTGTTGCTCAAGTCGTTCAATGGAGCAATGTTGCATTAGACGTATGGGAACGTATAAAATTAAGAAAACAGAAAAAAATTGACGCAGAGCCTGTACCTGTTGAAGTAAAAGAAAAAGCGGTTCAACGCTCACGCTCATTTTCATAAGGATGAACTTTAAAGGAGGAGACGCATATGTCAAACAAACCAAATAAACCAAACAACACTTCAAATAAAGGCTTTTTAGTAGGAACAGTGATTGGAGGAGTTGTAGGAGCTGCAACGGCATTACTACTTGCTCCAAAATCAGGTAAAGAGTTCCGTTCTGATTTGAATGAGCAGGCAGCTTACGTTCGTTTAAAAACGGAGCAAGCGAAAAACAGCGCTGTTGAAAAAGGACAAGGGTTTGCTCAAACGGCTAAAGAAAAAACGGCTGGTTTATCACAAACATTGTCTGAGCAATCTTCACAAGTAGTGGACAAAGTGAAAAACTTCCGTAAAGTAGATCCTGAGCATGAAGCATTGCCGCCAACAAGCTTAGAAGTGCTTGCTGATGAAGTTGAGTCTCAAAGCAACGAAGACGTTCAGCAGAAGCTAACAGAAGCTCAAAAAGCACTAGATGAAGTGGAAAGCACAGTGCCACGACCATAATAAAGAATCAAAAGCGTTTACCCTATAGGGTGAACGCTTTTTTTGTATATAATTTAGGTTGGGTAACAGCAAGTAAATGCTAGTTTCATCATAGGGATTTAATTTAAGCAAAAAGGATTGTGTAAAAAAAGGAAAATGTTTTTATAATGATATAGTCAGTAAATGGAAAGGAGAGATTATGTCTAATATAAAAAAACTCTTAGTATGACGTTTACCTATAAAGAAGAAGAGGTTGGTTCACAATTTTTGCCTTTATCAAGTTCTTTTCTTTCTATGCAGAAAAAAACTCCACCTTATAAATGAATTCATTAGCATCATACATAAAGCTGAGCACTCTTTTTGTATGGAAACGGTCAAACCATGTAAACTTAAGAGTAAGTACAGAAAGGGTGAAAAAAATGAAGAAGATTTCAACAGTTGAAGAGTTCGAACAAGTTGTAAAGGAAAACAATCGCTTTTTATTTTTAAAGCACAGCACAACGTGTCCAATTAGTGCAGCTGGTCATGAGGCATTTTCAGCGTTTGCTTCTAGTCATGAAGACATTCCTTCTTATTATCTTCATGTGCAAGATTCACGTGATGTATCTAACTATATCGCTGAGACGTATGAAGTGAAGCATGAATCACCTCAAGCGCTTCTGTTTGAAGATGGAAAAGTGAAGTGGCATGCTTCTCACTGGAACATTAACGAAGAAGAATTAGCGAAAAACGTAGCTCATTAATTGAAAGAGGCTGGGACAAAAGAAGTTTAGGTGAAGGAAGATCCGAACGATTAATCGTTCGGTTTTTTCATTGGTAGGGTGAACGTAGGTTTACTGTATGTAGCTGATTCATACGAGCTTACTTATCCCATTTGTTACTCTTTAGATTGGAGCGGTTTAGCTATGTCTCAACCTCTTTTTTTTATAAGCTGATTGCGGTTTCGTCCGCTTTTTCGTACAATAGATGTAGTTTAGCACATAAAAGCAGAGAAGCCCCTTACATATATCCTCCATCATCTATCATCTTATGTAGTGACCCTGCTAAACGGATTTTTTAAAATCAGTGAAAGGGTGGACGTACATGACGAATTCAGATCTTCAGCATTTGCGATCTCAAATTGACGAAGTAAATATGAAACTGTTAAAGCTTATTAATGAGCGAGGCGAGCTTGTTCAAGAAATAGGAAAGTTAAAAGGAATGCAGTCAACCAAACGGTTTGATCCCGTTCGTGAACGAGCAATGCTTGATGCGATTTTAAGCAAGAATGAAGGACCGTTCCAAACGTCTACGCTTCAACATATTTTCAAAGAGATTTTCAAAGCTCATTTAGAGCTTCAAGAAGATGATCATCGTAAAGCACTTCTTGTATCTCGTAAAAAGAAGCCGGAAAATACAATTGTTATGGTAAAAGGAGAAACAATTGGTGACGGACTTCAGCGTTTTGTAGCAGGACCTTGTTCCGTTGAAAGCTATGAGCAAGTAGCAGCCGTAGCAAAAGCCGTGAAGCAGCAGGGCGTGCGGATGCTTAGGGGCGGAGCCTACAAGCCAAGAACATCTCCTTATGATTTTCAAGGCCTTGGCTTAGAAGGACTGCAAATTTTAAAAAGAGTAGCTGACGAATATAATCTAGCCGTTATTAGTGAAATTGTCGACCCCGCTGATATTGAAACAGCTGTAGAATACGTAGATGTGATTCAAATTGGTGCTCGTAATATGCAAAATTTTGAGCTGTTAAAAGAAGCGGGTGCGGTGAAGAAGCCTGTCTTATTAAAGCGAGGCTTAGCTGCTACGATTGATGAGTTTATTAATGCTGCTGAATACATTGTTTCAAAAGGAAATGATCAGCTGATTTTGTGTGAACGAGGAATTCGTACGTATGAGCGAGCAACGCGAAATACGCTGGATATTTCAGCTGTTCCCATTTTAAAACAAGAAACTCATTTACCTGTTTTAGTCGACGTTACGCATTCAACGGGAAGACGAGATTTACTTGTTCCAACGGCTAAAGCGGCTCTTGCCATTGGTGCAGATGGAATTATGGCAGAAGTTCATCCAGATCCTGCGGTAGCACTTTCTGACTCAGCTCAGCAAATGGATATCCCGCAATTTACAGAATTTATGAAACAGCTAAAACCTATATGTAACTTAAATTTATAAAAAAACGTAAAAATGAAAAATTCGTATACTTTTATGACAAGTTTGAGGCACTTAATGGTTTCAAGCTTGTTTGCCTTTCGTTATAATAAAGATAAGCGAAATTATCACGTATTTTGAAAACAGTCGATAACTTTTGTCAAAATAGGAAAGAATAAGTGCAAATCCAAAAAACAAGAATTTATGAAATTCTCGTGAAACTTGTCGGAAAAAGGCGGTAAATACGTTGCGATGAAGCACATAGTATCGTATAGTAGTTACAGATATTCGCTATCATTCTGTGATTGCATATGATATAAATTCGCGATTCACTTTTTTTATTTACTTAATATACACCGTCTTTTACATTGTTACATATAAACTGGTAAAATTGTCTTTGCACACGTAATAATAAGGGCATAACAGGAATGATTTAGATGCATACAGGGTATCTAAGCTGTATGTAAGAGTGAAGGAGCTAGAAATAGCCATTCTATAAAGGAAGATGGATTTATATACGTAAATACAAGAAATGAAATAAGGATAAAATAAACGAAATGTTTTTCGATAAGGAGTGTTTGTTGTGAACGTAACAATTTATGATGTAGCAAGGGAAGCAAGCGTGTCGATGGCAACGGTTTCTCGTGTGGTAAACGGAAATCCAAATGTAAAACCATCAACTAGAAAAAAAGTATTAGAAACAATTGAGAGACTAGGCTATCGTCCGAACGCAGTAGCGCGTGGATTAGCAAGTAAAAAAACAACGACAGTAGGAGTTATCATTCCTGATATTTCAAATATTTTCTATGCAGAACTAGCGCGTGGAATCGAAGATATTGCAACGATGTACAAGTATAATATCATCTTAAGTAACTCCGATCAAAATCAAGATAAAGAACTTCACCTTTTAAATAACATGCTTGGTAAACAAGTAGACGGAATCATCTTCATGAGTGGGAATGTAACGGAAGAACACGTAGAAGAGCTAAAAAAATCACCGGTTCCAGTTGTACTTGCAGCATCAATCGAATCAACTAACCAAATCCCATCTGTAACTATTGATTATGAACAAGCAGCTTTTGATGCAGTGCAATCACTAATTGACAGCGGTCATAAAAATATTGCATTCGTTTCAGGTACGTTAGAAGAACCAATCAATCATGCGAAAAAAGTAAAAGGGTACAAGCGTGCTCTTACTGAAAGCGGATTGCCTGTACGTGATTCTTACATTGTAGAAGGAGACTACACGTACGATTCAGGTATTGAAGCGCTTGAAAAACTATTAGAAGAAGATGAAAAGCCAACTGCTATTTTCGTTGGAACGGATGAAATGGCATTAGGCGTTATTCACGGGGCACAAGATCGCGGGTTGAATGTACCAAACGATCTAGAAGTTATCGGTTTTGATAACACAAGACTTTCAACAATGGTTCGTCCTCAGTTAACATCTGTTGTACAGCCAATGTATGATATTGGTGCAGTAGCGATGCGTCTCTTAACGAAATATATGAACAAAGAAACGGTAGACAGCAGCATTGTACAGCTTCCTCACCGCATCGAGTTCAGACAATCAACAAAATAATACCCGTGAATGAATAAGAACGAATCCAAAGTTCAGACACGGGGAGATAGAATATGAAAAAAATTGATATGCTCACACCTATAGGGATACTAATTGGTATCTCTATGGTTGTGTTTGGGGTTATTTCAAGTGGAGGAATGAGCGGTTTTTTAGCTTTTATTGATGTGCCATCGATTTTAATTGTACTGGGAGGCGTTTTTGGTACGCTGTGCGTGAGCTTTCCTTTAAAACAATTAAAAAATATGGGAAGAGTAGGGAAACAAGCGTTTCAATCTAAAGAAATAAACGTAGAAGAAATTGTAGGAACATTTGTACATTTATCGGAAAAAGCGCGTCGAGAAGGACTTCTATCGTTAGAAGCAGAGCTTGAACAAATCGATGATTCATTTGTGAAAAAAGGTATTCTGCTAGCTATTGATGGAGTAGAACCGGAAATGATTCGAGAGCTGCTTGAAGCTGAAATAGCTGCAGTGGAAGAAAGACATGCGAGAGGTCGAAGTATGTTTGAAAAAGCAGGCGATTATGCCCCCGCTTGGGGAATGATTGGGACGCTCGTTGGGCTAGTGCTAATGCTTAAAAGCCTTAATACCCCTTCATCGCTTGGGCCTAACATGGCAATTGCTCTTTTAACGACTTTCTACGGGGTGCTGCTTTCAAACTTGTTTTTTCAGCCAATCGCAGCTAAATTAGCTGGTAAAACCGAGCATGAGCTTTTTGTTAAAGAAGTGATTATTGAAGGTGTCATCGGCTTGCAGGCGGGTCAAAATTCTCGCTTTGTGCAAGCAAAGCTAAAAGTGTTTGCCCCTGTTGAAAAACGAAAGCTTGAAGAAAAGAGAGAGCACGTTCGTGAAGCGTAGAAGAAAAAGGTATTCGGCACAGTCGCCAAAATGGATGGTAACATTTGCTGATTTGGTGACGTTAATATTAGTTTTTTTTATTTTACTATTTTCAATGTCTAGCGTTGATAATCAAAAGTTTCAGACCGTTGTCAATTCGCTTACAAGCGGTGGCTCATTAGCTTCTGTAGAAAAGAGCCAGCAGTCTCAAAAGCTGGATAACATTTTAGCGAAAGTGCAGGACTACCTGAAGGAAAATAAGCTTCAGCACGTCATTACTGCTAAGCGAGATGAACGCGGAGTTGTGCTTATTTTACAAGAACAGGTGCTGTTTGAAACAGGACAAGCAGACATTTTGAAAAAAGGTACCCCTTTTCTAGATGAATTAGGAAGGTTATTCAGTACTATTCCAAATGATATTAAAGTAGAAGGTCATACCGACAATCGACCCATTCACACCTATCGTTATCCATCTAATTGGGAACTATCGGCAGCGCGTGCTAGCGGCGTCATACGTTATTTAACGAACCATTTTTCTCTTTCTGCTAATCGCTTTGAAGCACTTGGATACGGAGATACAAAGCCGCTTGTTCCGAACACGTCTAATGACAATCTGCAAAAAAATAGACGCGTCGAAATTATTATTTCAGATCCCGAAGCACAGTGAAAAAGGCCATACGCTTGTATAGCCTTTTTTTAAGAATGAGATGTATGAGAACGAATAGGATAAAGAGCGCGCTCAAGAGTTTGAGCGTTTTTTTCTGTTATTTCTGGTTTTCTTGGAATTGGCTGATAGATATTAGGTTCATCATCCCACTGCGTGCAAACGGGGTGAGGCGATACTTTTGTCCATTTTTCAAGCCATGACAGAGGAAGCATGCCTTCTGCCTTTCGTTCAATCATTTCAAGCCAAATGAATGACCAAGCCCGAGGAACAACCCGCCAAATATCATAGCCTCCTCCGCCAACCGCAATCCATCTTCCCTGACAGTATTCATGGGCAATTTCATGAGCAATTTTAGGAATCTCACGGTATATTTTCGTGGTGCCGCATAAATGAGTGAGCGGATCGTAATAATGAGAATCGGCTCCATTTTGTGTCAAGATAACATCTGGTTTAAAAAAAGCAGCTACTTCTTTTAAAGAGGTCTTATAAACGTCGAGCCAAGACTCATCTTCGGTATAAGCATCAACAGGCACATTAAATGAATAACCATAGCCTTCACTGTGCCCGCGTTCGTTAACGTTTCCCGTGCCTGGAAACAAGTAGCGTCCCGTTTCATGAATGGAAAGAGTACAAACGGAAGGGTCGTCATAAAATGTCCATTGCACGCCGTCACCGTGGTGAGCATCTGTATCGACGTAGAGAACGCGCGCGTTGTACTTTTGCTGCATATATTTAATGGCTACCGCGCTATCGTTATAAATACAGAAGCCGGAAGCTTTTCCTCGAAAGCCGTGGTGCAATCCTCCTCCTAAATTTAGAGCATGCTTAGCTTTTCCAGTCATCACATAATCTACAGCAGTAAGTGTACCCCCAACTAAAAATGCACTGGCTTCATGCATGTTGGGAAACATAGGTGTATCTTCTGTTCCAAGACCAAAATCTGCTGCTTTTTCAACAGAAAGCTCGCCGCTTCCTGCTAATTTTACCGCTTGAATATAGCTAGTATCATGGACAAGCTGAAGTTCTTCATCAGATGCCATCCGCGGTAATACAATATCTTGATTGCCTAAAGCGCCAAATTCCCGTAACAGTTCATATGTTAGTTGAACACGAAGCTGGTTAAACGGATGATTATTGCTGAATTTGTACGAAAGAATATCATCTGAATAAATAAATACAGCATTACTAGTCATTACGTCATCTCCGGTAATTTAGGCCACAACACCTCATAGCCGTTTTCTTTTAATGTATTTATACTAATCAATGGATTAATAGCTTGAATGCGAAGCACAAGGATTTTATATCGTTCATCTACATCAGGGTAGACAAGTACGCTTAAGATGTTTGTTCTCTTTGAACCAAAGAGGGATGTAACTTCAGCGAGCACGCCAGCCTTATTTTCTACTTTTATTTCAATTTGTGAACCTGGTTTATTGGTGCCGGTAAGCTGAATAAACGTATGTAATAGATCTCTTTCGGTAACAACGCCTACTAACCGCTTGTTTTTTGTGACGGGAATACAACCGATTTGATGTTCATAAAAAATACTTGCAATTTCTTCAACAAAATCAAGAGGGTGAGCTGTAATGACTTCTGTTTGCATAATCATCCGCACGGGTTCGGATAGAAGAGCAGATGTATAAGTATTATCTAAAATAGATGGACTTGCATCTCTTACGTCTCGATCAGAAATGATGCCAACTACGTGATGAAGGTCATTAACGATAGGAATATGTCTAATCTTATGTGTATCTAAAAGTTTCATAGCTTCAGCAATCGTATGGTCGGGGGTTAAGGTAACGAGATCGGTTTTCATCATCTCTTCAACAATCATCAGACACGGCTCCTTTTCTTAAAGGTCAGCTTAATACATGAAACGATTTCGAAAGCGCAGGCTATCAAATTCTTGTATGCTTTCTTGAGGTACTCTGCTCCCGATTCTTACCATCAAACAATTAGCAGGGTGAGAGCTAATCTCCGGATCATCTGTGGCAAACCACGTCAGTCCGCCTTTATTCATCATTTTCTCCATAATTTTGCGGTAATCCCACACATTTAGCCCTGTTCCTTTTAAATCCCAATGCCAGTAGTATTCTGTCGTAATGACAATATAATCTTCCATTGCATCATCCATCATAGATACGATAAGCAAGTTTTTACCAACAGCGTAGCTGCGAAATGGAGCGGCTACCTCTATAGCTCCTAATTCGATTAAATTCTCCATATTTCCTTCCGACCATCGTTCTAGAGGATCGGGATATAAAAAGGTTACGTAACCAATGATTGTATGATGATGGCGAGCAATAATGATTCTACCTTCAGGCAAGTTGGCAATCTCGATCAATGCTTCTTTTTGCTGTTCAGGTGGACGAAAGGCCGTTAGTTGCTCATGAAAATCAAGTTGTTGCAAGGTCTGTGAGGAGACAGGTCCTTCAATAACAATTGCTCCAACAGCTGTTTTTAGTTCTTTCATATTGTATGTTTGGGAATGTTTCACATGAATCACCACCTTCAAGCAGTCTTATCTGTATTATAATACAAAAAAAACTCTATATTAAAGCGTTTTCAAAAAATTAAATAAAAGAAAAGGAGTTTTGTAAAAAACATAGAATAGAAAATTAAAAGAGATCGTTGTTAATTCGACACTTATATAACACAGGTTGTCATATAACAAGGGAGACTATTATCCCAATTCCGACAAATAATTTTTATAAAATTGTGAAAAGTCTATTTTTGTTATATAATAGGTTTGTAAATTTTATACATAAGGGGGAGTTTGTGATGAAGGTGGAAGCGCTTCCTGTAATTGAAGGGGTATACAACTTACAGGACTATGATAAAACGTATCAAACCTTTGACTGGTCACAAGTGGAGAAGGAATTTTCATGGCATGAAACAGGTAAATTAAATGCAGCTTATGAAGCAATTGATAAGCACGCAAACTCTACGCGTAAAAATAAAGTTGCGCTTTATTATCGAGATGCGCAGCGCAATGAAAAATATACATTCAAAGAAATGAAAGAATGGTCAAACAAAGCCGCAAACGTGCTAAAACAAGCAGACGTAGAGAAGGGAGATCGCGTGTTTATCTTTATGCCTCGCTCTCCGGAACTTTATTTTGCATTGTTAGGCGCGGTGAAGCTTGGCGCTATTGTTGGGCCTTTGTTTGAAGCGTTCATGGAAGGTGCAGTAAAAGATCGTTTGCAAGACAGTGATGCAAAAGTGTTAATTACAACGCCTGAATTGCTGAGCCGCGTTCCGGTGAAAGATTTGCCAGCTTTAAAACACATTCTCCTTGTAGGGGAAAATGTAGAAGAAGAAGGCATTCAACTAGATTTTTTGAAGCGATTAGAAGCGGCGAATAAAGAGGTTGAAATTGAATGGGTAGATAGAACAGATGGTATGCTGCTTCATTATACATCAGGTTCAACTGGCAAACCAAAAGGCGTACTTCATGTTCACAACGCAATGCTTCAGCACTATCAAACTGCAAAGTGGGTGCTCGACTTAAAAGATGACGATGTGTATTGGTGTACAGCAGATCCCGGTTGGGTAACGGGGACTTCCTATGGAATTTTTGGTCCTTGGCTTGCTGGAGCAACCAATGTGATTGTAGGAGGACGATTTAGTCCAGATGCATGGTATCAAGCGCTTGAAGATTTTGGTGTAACCGTTTGGTACAGTGCACCTACAGCATTTCGTATGCTAATGGGTGCTGGTGATGACTTAGTTAAACGCTATGATTTAAGGAACCTCAGACATGTATTAAGTGTGGGAGAACCGTTAAATCCTGAAGTAGTACGCTGGGGGATGAAGGTTTTCCAAAAACGTATTCATGACACGTGGTGGATGACTGAAACTGGCGGTCAGACGATTTGTAATTATCCGTCTATGAAAATTAAACCAGGATCTATGGGAAAACCTATTCCGGGTGTACAAGCAGCAATCGTTGACGATCAAGGACAAGAGCTTCCACCTTATCGAATGGGGAACTTAGCAATTAAAAAAGGCTGGCCATCTATGATGCATACGATTTGGAACAACAAAGAAAAGTATGAGTCATATTTTATGCCAGGTGATTGGTACGTATCAGGTGATTCGGCGTATATGGATGAAGACGGTTATTTTTGGTTCCAAGGCCGAATCGATGATGTTATTATGACGGCAGGAGAACGCGTGGGTCCATTTGAAGTAGAAAGTAAGCTTGTTGAACATCCTGCTGTAGCAGAAGCCGGTGTCATTGGTAAGCCTGATCCTGTGCGCGGGGAAATTATTAAAGCATTTATCGCACTTAGAGATGGGTATGAATCTTCAGATGAACTGATTGAAGATATTCGTCAATTTGTGAAAAAAGGGTTAGCTGCTCATGCAGCCCCGCGTGAAATCGAGTTTAAAGATAAGCTACCTAAAACACGAAGTGGTAAAATTATGCGTCGCGTTTTAAAAGCGTGGGAATTAGATTTGCCAACGGGCGATTTGTCAACGATGGAAGACTAAGGAGTAAACGTTTCAATCTTTGTAGGGAAAATAAGTGATTTTTATAAAGTTCAAACAGCCAGCTGTTTGAACTTTTTTTTGGACTTGAATTTTAAAATGAAATCATTCATAATTGTGGGGTGTAAACTTTTAAATAAAATAAACTGCAGTGATAGGAAGAAGTAATACTTGTCTCCCTGTTTAAGAGAGCTGATGGTTGCTGAAAATCAGTACATAGACAAATATGAAATACGTCCTTGAGCATCTTTTGTGAACTTACAGTAGCAAAAGACGGGTAGACCGTTACATCATTTAAGTGGGAAATAATTTATTTCCAAATAGGGTGGTACCGCGATATTTTCGTCCCTTCTTTTTTAAGAAGGGGCGTTTTTTATGTTGTTCAACAAATTGTAACGAGCAATTAGATAAAGGAGAGAATATATAACATGGATATTTTACAAGATCTTGAGTTTCGAGGGCTCATTAACCAACAAACGGATGAAAAAGGTTTAAGTGAACTTTTGAGTAAAGAGTCTGTTCGTTTGTACTGCGGATTTGATCCGACAGCCGACAGCCTTCACATCGGCCACATGCTTCCTGTTTTAATTTTACGTCGCTTTCAACAAGCTGGACACCAACCGATTGCATTAGTTGGTGGAGGTACGGGTCTTATTGGAGATCCAAGCGGTAAAAAAGCAGAGCGTACGTTAAATGAAAAAGAAACGGTTGCCATGTTTAGTGAGCGTATTAAAGGTCAGCTTTCACGCTTCTTAGATTTCGAAGAAGGTGAAAATGCAGCAGTTATTGCGAATAACTATGACTGGATTGGCTCATTAGATGTTATTACATTCCTACGAGATATCGGTAAAAACTTTGGTATTAACTATATGATGGCAAAGGATTCTGTTCAATCTCGTATCGAATCAGGCATTTCATTTACGGAATTTAGCTACATGATTTTACAGTCATACGATTTCTTGAATTTATACCAAACATATAACTGTAAGCTTCAAATTGGCGGCAGCGACCAATGGGGAAATATTACGGCTGGCTTAGAATTAATTCGTAAATCAGAAGAAGATGCAAAAGCATTTGGATTAACAGTTCCGCTTGTAACAAAAGCGGACGGGACGAAGTTCGGTAAAACAGAAGGCGGAGCAATTTGGTTAGACGCTGAAAAAACAAGTCCGTATGAATTCTACCAATTCTGGATTAATACAGATGATCGTGATGTTATAAAATATTTAAAATACTTTACCTTCTTATCACATGAAGAAATTAATGAATTAGCAGCTTCTGCAAAAGAAGCTCCTGAAAAACGCGAAGCACAAAAAGCACTAGCGGCAGCGATGACTACGCTTGTACACGGTGAAGAAGCTCTTGAGCAAGCAATTCGTATTTCGCAAGCTTTATTTAGCGGAAGTATTTCAGAGTTAACAGCAGAAGAAATTAAGCAAGGATTCAAGGATGTTCCTTCTTACACGCATACAGGTGAAGATATTGGTTTAATTGATTTACTTGTAGAAAGTAAAATTTCTCCTTCTAAACGTCAAGCACGCGAAGATATTTCAAACGGTGCGATTTACTTAAACGGTGAGCGTGAACAAGATTTACAAAAAACAGTAGGTGCAGAAGACCGTATTGAAGGTCAATTCACAGTGATTCGTCGAGGCAAGAAAAAATATACGCTTATTCAATACGCATAAAAAAAGGCCGAAAGGCCTTTTTTTATATATATAGACAGTAAAAAAGCCGCTCCATAAGGAACGGCTTTTTACTATTAACGAGAGTAGAACTCTACGATTAGTGCTTCGTTGATTTCAGCAGATAATTCAGAACGCTCTGGTAAGCGAGTGAATGTACCTTCTAATTTATCAGCGTCTACTGTTAAGTAGTCTGGTACGAAGTTGTTAACTTCAAGCGCTTCTTTCACGATTGAAAGGTTGCGAGATTTTTCGCGAACACCGATCACTTGACCAGGTTGTACACGGTAAGATGGGATGTCAACGCGTTTACCGTCAACTAAAATGTGACCGTGGTTAACTAATTGACGAGCTTGACGACGAGTGCGTGCAAGACCCATACGGTATACTAAGTTATCAAGACGAGCTTCTAAAAGAATCATGAAGTTCTCACCGTGCTTACCAGTTAATTTACCAGCAGCAACGAATAAGTTACGGAATTGACGCTCAGTTACACCATACATGTGGCGTAATTTTTGCTTTTCTTGTAATTGTAAACCGTACTCAGAAATTTTCTTACGTTGACCTGGGCCGTGTGGACCTGGAGCGTAAGGGCGTTTTTCTAATTCTTTACCTGTACCACTTAGAGAAAGACCTAAGCGACGAGAGATTTTCCAACTTGGACCTGTATAACGAGCCATGATGACTCCTCCTTGTTTGTGTTTTTATTTTATGCAAAACAAAAACAGACACATTCTAGCGATATGCTCATTTTGTTTTCATGTACCATCGCTCTAGCAGCAGAGAGTTACACGATACACCATCTTGTTAAAAGAATTGCTACTTCTGTAAAACAATCTTTTAATGAGGAACAAAATGAAAAAACATAAAGAAGATTGTATAAGCTGCAATATTTCACACAACGAGTATTATAGGTGTTTCCTCGTATAAAGTCAAGGAAGATTGAAGATTAAAAGAATGTAAAAGAAAGGATATATTCATTTGAAGTATGAAAGGAGAAGAAAGAACGTAAGAAAACGGTGGTGATAGACTAATCAAACGTTTGTTTAATAAGCAAAAACCGCTGATTTGCAGCGGTTTTTTTTGCTTATTCATATTTAAAGAAAAGAAGTGAGTTCTTTGACGAATTCTTCAAGATACTGTTGATCGATTTCATCAAAGCGATTTTTGATTGGACTGTCAATATCAAGAACACCTAAAAGTTTGCCGTCTTTTACCATTGGTACAACGATTTCAGATTGAGAAGCAGCATCACATGCAATGTGGCCAGGGAATGCATGAACATCTTCGATCCGCTCTGTTCTTTGATTTTGAGCTGCTGTACCGCATACGCCTTTTCCAAGTGGAATGCGAACACAAGCCGGCAGCCCCTGGAAAGGGCCGAGTACTAACTCGCCGTCTTCCATTAAATAAAAACCTACCCAGTTTACTTCATTTAAAAATTGATTTAGTAAAGCTGAAGCATTTGCTAGATTAGCAATTGTATTGCTTTCTCCTTCTAATAAGGCGCGTAATTGCTTAATTACTAATTCATAATCCTTTTGTTTTGAGCCGCTGTAGTTTTCGACATTAAACAATGTATTCTCCTCCATTCAACATAAGATTTAATGAATTTTTATCAGGAAACGTCAGTTTTAACGCTACTTTGTCGATAAAAGATTACAGGAACTAAAAAGCCTATCACGAATTATGTAGAGAGGCTACTAAAATCCTTTTTAAATACTGTAACGATTTCTACACAATTTTGCAATCATATGTGTTTTGTAAAAATAAATCGAAATGAGGTGTAGATAGATGGCTGTACAGTCAAAAACGAAAGAGAAAATTATTGATGCGGCTGTTTCTCTTTTTAACGTAAAAGGTTTTGATGGTACGTCGGTGCGCGAGATTGCAGGAAAAGCGAAAGTGAACGTAGCGAATATTTCATATTATTTTCATAGCAAAGAAGGGTTGCTTGAAAGTTTAGTGATTTCTTATTTTGAAGGTTATATTGGGGTGCTGGAGCAAGTGTTCCAAGAAATGGAAAATTTGTCCTCAACAGAAAGTATGATCGTGATGATTCGAGCTATCTTACATTACCAGCACGAAAATAGGCATATTGCCCGGCTCGTATATAGAGAAATCTCTCTTGACACGATTTTAATTCGAGAAGTTATGACTACGTATTTAACCAAGGAAAAATACTACTTAAAAACAATCCTTGAAAGAGGGATGAAAGAAAAGGAGTTTCGAAAGCTGCACGTTTCTTTTACAATCATTGAGCTTAAGGGCATGCTGTCTATGCCTTATCTTCATCCTCAGTATCTAAGTGAAGTTCTTCATATATTGCCTCACGAACCGTATTTTGTTCAGCAATATGCGATTGAGCTTGAGCAATGGGTGCACACAATGGTATGTTTGCCATATGAACGGACAAACAAACTGCGCGTTCAATTATCCTAAATGGAGCTCTCCATAGCCTTGGCCTAAATCCTTCGCACAGTGGGCGTCTGACCCATATACGAGAGGGATTTTTTTCTGTTGGGCTGCTTTTACAACAAAGGGAGCTGGATACGCTTCCTTGCACAAAGGCTTAAACAACCCTGCACCATTATAATCCAAAGACAGATCTTTCATTTTTATTTCATCGAGTATTGATAAAATAATAGGGGAAAGTGTGTCTTCATATGGAAAGCGAGTTTGAAATTTATGTACGAGTGTCATATGACCAATGCGCTTAGGCTTATAAACGCCTAAATTGGCCTGTACAGAGCGTAATACCGTGTTGTAATACTTATCATATACTTTGCTTACGCTGCCAAACTTCTGTACAATATGTGCAAATACGTCAGCGCTAAAATCTAGGCAGTCATATCCTTCTTCATGTTTCAAGAAGTGGACAGAAAGGATGCTGTCATCGAGATAAGGACCATATTCGTTTAAGAAATCTGTTGTTTCGTGTTCAAATCCTTCAATAAAGTCAACTTCCAATCCGATATTAATACGAATATCGCGCTCAAATTCTTTTTTAACTTGCTGTACGTTTTGAATGTAGCGATCAAGTTTGTCAGGATCCATTCCGCTGTCTCGATCAGGCGTCGGATCACTGAAGCTTTTTGGTAATGGAGCATGCTCTGTAAACGAAATCTCGCTAAAGTTCAGGGAAATCGCCTGTTCAACATATTGTTGCAATGAATCAGGTGAACCGTGTGGGCAAAATGGAGTATGAATATGTTTGTCAACTTTCATAAAAAATGCCTCCTTTTTTCTTCTTTTTCCATTGTAACGACACAAAGTGACTCCATGCCAATATTTTGTATAAAAAAATTTAATTTTTTGCTCAAAAGTTGGACTTTACATGGTATCATAAAAACATTGACGCAAAAAAATTTAAAGGATTAAATTCACCCTTTTTATAAATAAGAAACTTGTCATGTAGAACGCACTGTAAGGGGGCTTAGTATGGAATTCATTATAGCACTAATCATACTTATTATCGGATTAGTTGTGTACGGAATGTTTTCACGTAAAAAGATTTATCAAGAAATTGATCGCCTGGAAACGATCAAAGTCGAATTAGCAAATACGCCAGTTGCAGAGGAAATTTCAAAAGTAAAAGAATTGAACATGACAGGTCAAACTGAAGAGCTATTTGAACGTTGGCGTGAGCAGTGGGATGAAATTATATCAACTAATCTCCCGAAAATTGATAAAGAACTGTTTGAAACGGAAGAAGCAGCAGATAAATACCGATTTAAAAAAGCGAAGCGGTTATCTATACATATTGATCAAGCCTTAGAACAAACCAAGATAGATATTGAAAACATACTTACTGAACTTCAAAATTTAATTGGTAGCGAACAAGATAATCGATATGATATTGAGGAATTAAATCAGCTTCACCGCCATGTGAAGAAAAAATTGCTCGCACATCGGTATTCCTATGGAAATGCTGAAAAAACGTTAGAATACGCAATTAATACATCTAAAGAGCAGTTTAAAAAATACGAGGAAGAGACGATTAACGGAAACTATCTTCAAGCACGTGAGATTGTTCTTCAATTAAAAACTGATTTAACAGCTATTGATTCGTATTTAGAACAAATTCCAAAAGTGTTAGTTGAGTGTCAGACCACTCTTCCTGTTCAGTTCAATGAACTGCTTGACGGGTTCCGCGAAATGAGTGAGCAGGGATATGTGTTAGATCATCTGCAAGTAGAAGAAACGGTAGAGCTTTTAAAACAAGAAACTGCTGAAATTATTGCAGATATTGAAGAGTTATATGTGGAAGAAGCGATTACAAAACTAGATGATGTGAACGAACGCTTAGAGCAGTTATATGACTCACTTGAGCATGAGGTTTTCTCCTATCATAAAATGAACCGTGAATCTCATACGGTATCTAACTTCCTTCGTATGCTTCAAGAACGAAACCGTGAACTTCGTGAAGAAACGCTATTTGTACAGCAAAGCTATCATTTTAAAGAGCGCGATTTAGACGTATATTATAAAATGGACCGCGAACTAAAACGATTAACTAACTTGTACTATAATATTTCGGACAAGGTAGCGGAGCACAATTTAGCCTACAGTGTGATCCAAGAAGAACTCGAAGACGTTTCCAAACAGCTTAACCAATTAAAAGAATCTCAGGAATCCTATAGCGATATGCTACAAGCTCTTCGCAAAGATGAGCTCTCAGCTAAGGACAAAATAGAAGAACTGAAATCTCAGTTGATTGAAGCGCGACGCCTTATTCAAAAAAGCAACCTTCCTGGTGTTCCTGAAGAATATAAAGTGCAGCTGGAAAAAACGGTTCATATCTTAAATGAAGTAACCGCTAAGCTGAAAGAAAAACCGCTTAATATTCAAGCTGTTCAATCTTTACTTGAAGATGCTGTTGGTTTTGTTCAGGATACATTTGATGAAACAGAGGCAATGTTAGAAGAAGCGCGACTCGTTGAAAGAGTGATTCAATATGGTAACCGTTATAGAAGTACTCATCACTCGATTGCACAGTCTTTAGAAGAAGCAGAAGAAGCATTTCGTCATTATGAATACAAAGAAGCATTAAAACAGGCATCTGCAGCTATTGAGCAAGTAGATCCTGGTGCGCTGGATCGTATACAGCGTATTGTATCTTCACAAAGTTAAAAAGCTCGTGTCCAAAGGACACGAGCTTTTTTATGATGCTTTTCTTTGCATACTATCTCGTATCTCTTTCAATGCTAATAGTATAGTCTATGAATGCGGCAGCAACTGTTAGGATAAGGAAGGGGAGACCTTGCTTATAAAGTGGCAAATAGCTTTGAAAAGATCGTCTATCCTTGTTATGATTACTAAGGCAAAACCTAATTTAAAAAAGTATCAAGGTATGTTATGATAATACGTTGTTCCGAAAAAATGAAGAAGGGGGCGCGCATCCTTGATTTATTTAGATAATAGCGCTACAACAAAACCCTATAATGAAGTCATACAATCTTTTACCAAAGTAGCTACAACTTATTATGGCAATCCATCCTCCCTCCATCAATTTGGCGTACAGGCGGAGAATTTGTTGAGCCGTTCACGTGAGCAAGTAGCAGAATTGCTGCACGTATCGTCAAATGAAATTATCTTTACATCAGGAGGAACGGAAGGGAATAATTTGGCTATTAAAGGCGTAGCGATGCAATATAAAAGCCGAGGTCAGCATATCATTACGACAAATATTGAACATGATTCTGTTCATGAACCACTTAAGCAATTAGAAGCCCTAGGGTTTAACGTTACGTATGTTCCGGTAGATTCCAGAGGATTTGTGTCACCTGCGGCTATTGAGTCAGCTATTACGGATGAAACCATTTTAGTATCTGTTATGCATGTAAATAATGAGATTGGCACCATTCAGCCAATTGAAGAAATTGGACAGATGCTGACGAACTATTCGAAGGTACTTTTTCATGTCGATCATGTGCAGGGGATTGGAAAAGTTCCGCTTTCTTTAGCGGATCATAAAATTGATTTATGCACATTATCAGGACACAAAATTCACGGCTTAAAAGGAACGGGAATTTTATATAAACGAAATGGAGTTCAGATTCATCCGTTGCTTAGCGGAGGCTCTCAGGAAATGCAGCATCGATCAGGCACGGAAAATGTTCCGGGAATAGTAGCATTTGCTAAAGCACTTCGTTTAACACTTGAACATGCAGCTCAAAATCAGCAAAAAATGCGGAAAATAAAAGCAGAACTGATGGACAAACTTTCTGCTCACGAAAGAATCACGATTAATACGCCGAATGAGCATTCGGCCCCCCATATCATAAATTTTACAGCACAAGGTATTAAAGGTGAGGTTTTTGTTCACGCTCTTGAAGAAAAAGGAGTGTTTGTATCCACTACATCTGCTTGCTCATCAAAGCGAAAAAAGCCAAGTAAAACGCTTTTAGCTATCGGTAAAAATTACGAAGAAGCCGATCAGTCCATTCGATTGAGCTTGTCAGGCTTAAATGATTATAATGAAGTAACGCCCATTGTAAATGCTATTTTCACAGTAATTGAAGATCTAAAGAAAGTAATGAGGTAAATGATTATGATATATAACCATATTTTAATTCGGTACGGAGAAATCTCAACCAAAGGACAAAATAGAAAAAAATTTGTTGCCCAGCTAAGAAAAAATATTGTAACGGCTCTTAGTGCATTCCAAAATATTCACGTGAAATACACAAGAGACCGCATGTATATTCACTTAAACGGTGAAAATCACGAGCCTATCATCGAACGCCTTCAGCAAATCTTTGGTATTCAAAGCTTTAGTTTAGCATTAAAAGTTGAAAATGAGCTTGAAGCGATTCAAGAAGCAGCGTTAGAAGCAATGAAAGAATTTGATATAGAAGGAAAAACATTCAAAGTATCTACTAGGAGAGCGTACAAACAATTTCCTCTTGATACAAACGAATTAAATTATGCAGTAGGAAGTCATATTCTACGAAATACAGAGCATCTACAGGTAAACGTAAAAGAACCAAGCGTAAATGTACGAGTAGAAGTGAGAAGTGAAGCAACGTATATTACATGTTTTGATTATCGCGGAGCAGGAGGTCTTCCAGTTGGTACGAGTGGAAAAGCGATGCTGATGCTTTCTGGAGGAATCGACAGCCCGGTTGCAGGATACTTAGCCATGAAGCGCGGATTAGAAATAGAAGCGGTTCATTTTTACAGTCCGCCTTTTACAAGTGAACGTTCTAAGCAAAAAGTCATCGATTTAACGCAAAAATTAACCGCTTATCACGAAAAAGTAAAGTTACACATTGTACCGTTTACAGCTGTACAGCAAGCGATTCAAAAACAAATTCCAGAGAATTATACCATGACCTCTACACGCCGTATGATGCTTCGAATTACGGACCTTATTCGTGAAAAAAATGAATCGTTAGCTATCGTAACTGGCGACAGCTTAGGGCAAGTAGCTAGTCAAACGGTTGAGAGCATGTATGCGATTAATGAAGTGACTAATACGCCAATTTTGCGTCCGCTTGTGACAATGGATAAAACGGAGATTGTTGAAATTGCCCGTAAAATTGATACACATGAAATTTCGAATCGACCGTATGAAGACTGCTGTACAATTTTTACGCCAAGCTCACCAAAAACTAAGCCAAAGCGTGAAAAAATAAATCGATACGAACAATTTTATGATTTTGAAACATTAATTCAAGAAGCGGTAAATAATGTAGAAACGCTTGAGATGACAGCTTCTTCGGCTACAAATACCGCAGACAGCGTAGAAGATTTGTTTTAAAAGTTAAATTTCATAAAATTACCAAAAAAATAATGTATGATGCCATGTGTTTTGACACAATCTATATTCAACAAGGAGGTGAAAACACATGGCAAACACAAACAAATTAGTAGCTCCTGGTTCAGCAGCTGCTATCGACCAAATGAAATACGAAATCGCTTCTGAATTCGGTGTAAATCTTGGACCAGAAGCAACAGCTCGCGCTAACGGATCTGTTGGTGGAGAAATCACTAAACGCTTAGTTCAAATGGCTGAGCAACAACTTGGTGGTAAATAAGTCATATTAATTAAATAATGATGGCTAAAAAGAGTGAGGGAAACCTCACTCTTTTGTCTTGTTTGTTTTGTCACGTATAATAGAGAGAGAAGATCAAGCTTTATAAAGTAAAGGAGATGTTGGCGATGGGGACTTTATTTTACGGCGGCAAAATATATACGATGCTAAAAGAAGATGAGCATGTAGAAAGCGTATATGTTGAAAAAGGATTCATTGAAGATATAGGCGCAGAAGAAGATCTAAGAATCAAATGGGGTGCCGAGATTGACAAAGAAGTACACCTCAAAGGATATCCAATGTATCCGGGCTTTGTAGATAGCCATCTTCACTTAATTGGTCACGGTGAAAAGCTCCTTAGGCTTGATTTGTCTCAAGCTACTTCTAGGGAAGACGTGCTGATGCGCGTTCGGCAAAAAGTAGAGAGTACACCAAAAGGAGAATGGGTAATTGGAGAAGGGTGGGATGAAAATCAGTGGGAAGATTCCTCTTTGATTCAGTATCAAGATCTTGATCAGCTTTCAACTGAACATCCTATTATGTTGAAGCGAGTCTGTCGTCACGGATTAGTAGTAAACGGGACTGCTCTTAAAATAGCCGGGATTACAGCTGAAACACGCGATCCGGAAGGAGGTATTATCCAGAGGGATGAAGTGGGAAATCCTACCGGTTTTTTGGCTGATCAAGCGCAAGAATTAGTAACGGCTCATATTCCTCAAGTATCAGAAGCATACATTCGACAAGCTCTTTCAGTAGCTATTAAAGATTGTGTTGAACACGGATTAACGGGTGGACATACGGAAGATTTAAATTATTATGGAGGCTTTTTGCGTGCATATCAAGCATTTCAAGACGTTATTCATAAAGAAAAGCAGCTGTTTCGTGCTCATTTACTTGTTCATCATGAAGCTGTAGATGATATGTATACATACGTTAAAGAAAAGAAAGACACATCCGCTTTTATTGAAATAGGACCAATGAAGATTTTTGCTGATGGTTCGCTTGGCAGTCAATCTGCCCTTTTAAGCTTTCCATACAAAAGCGATCCTTCTACAAGAGGCGTAGCTATTCAATCACTAGATGAATTAAAACAGCTAGTGAGAAAAGCGAGAGAATTGAATATGACCGTTGCAATTCACGCGATTGGTGATTTAGCGTTTCAATATGTAGTAGAAAGCATTGAACAATATCCTCCTCAAACAGGGCAAAGAGATCGTATTATTCATGCGCAAATTCTACGAAAAGATTTAGTTGATCGTGTAAAAAAGCTCCCGGTTGTGCTGGATATTCAGCCTCGGTTTTTAGCCAGCGATTTTCCATGGGTTATTGAAAAAATTGGAGAAGAGCATTTGGACTATTGCTATGCGTGGAAAACGTTATTGGACGAGGGCGTTATGTGTGCAGGAGGATCAGATGCTCCTATTGAACCTATCAATCCCATGTTAACGATTCATGCAGCAGTTTCTAGAAAAACTTCTCCGAACAGCTCGGTCGTTTACATACCTTCTGAGCGACTCACTGTATTTGAAGCTGTTCAGCTGTTTACATTAGGAAGCGCGCAGGCCATTCATCAAGAGGACAGAAAAGGATATATTCAAAAGGACTATGTAGCTGATTTTACCGTATTAGAACGAGATTTGTTTGAAATCTCTGTAGATGATATTCCAGAGGTACAGGTGCAGATGACTGCTATTGGTGGAGAAATTGTATATCAAAAATAAAAAGCGCCCAAGGGCGCTTTTTATTATAGAAATGTACGCTTAACTCGTTGCCAGAAAGAGTTATCTTTTAGCTTAACCGTTTTAATTTGACGGTCGCTTAAACGAATTTGAACTTGATCAACTTGACGTGCATTTAATGCTTCGTTATCTATTCCAATAATTGGATTGTGGTTGTTGTCATTGGATAGTTTTAAAGTGAGCGTATGCTCAGCGCTTAGGATGAATGAAGATCCTAATGTACGATAGTTATTATTATTTAACGATGCCAATTCGCTGACTTGCATACAAGGAATTAACGGATCAACTACGGCTCCACTTACCGATTTATTATAAGCCGTACTGCCTGTTGGTGTTGAAATAATCATCCCATCCCCACGGAATGTTTCAAAGTGATTTTCATTAATAAAAACATCTAGACTGAGTGTTTTTATAACACCTGATCGAATAGAACATTCATTTAAGCAATAAAAAGAAGTTCCTTGATCAATTTGAGTTTGTAAAACGGGAAATCGACGTACTTCTATATTTTCTGTCGTAATAGCTTCAATCATTTTATCCGTTTCATCAATATGAAAATCGCAGTAAAAGCTTAGTTGATCTGAAGTTGTGACACCAGCATATAAGCAGTCATCTCGAAAGCCAGATTGACGGACAGCCTGCAAGAAAGCTCCGTCACCGCCAATACTTACAATGATGTTAGCGCTGTCGAAATGGTCTACTACTTGAAAGTCATATTGTTTTGCAAGTTCAATAAGTGGACTTACGAGCGCCTTTGTTTCCTGGTTTTTTGGATGAAAGAAATAAACGTTGCGACGATTTGGCATAGATAGTTCCCCCTTGTTTGTCTGATATGTAAAATATTAGCGATAAAGTAAACTTTTTAAAAAAAGTTTGTTACAATAATTATAGCATTATTGCTTTAAGAATTAAAAGAATAATCTTTTAATTCTGACACCTAAAAAGGAGGATTTTCATGAACAAAAAAAGGTGGATTGCTCTTTTAATTGCGGCCTGCTTATTCATTTTTTCTGCGATTGTTAATATTGGTTTTTCAGTCAAAGAAGAAAAAGATGACGGTCTGGCAGGCATATTTGGAGGAGACGACAGTGAACTATCAGAAACAGTTATCGAAAAAGGGAATGCAGCTAAGAAAATTGCAGTGCTAGAGGTCAATGGAACGATTCAAGATACAGGAAGCGGTTCCTCTCCGCTTATGTCCCAAAATGGTTATAACCACCAAGCATTTTTAAAGCAGCTAGAGGCTGCAAAAAATGATAAGGCAGTTAAAGGAGTCATTATTAAGGTGAATTCACCGGGCGGCGGCGTCGTTGAAAGTGCTGAAATACATAAAAAAATTGAAGAGCTGAAGAAAGACACGAAAAAGCCAGTGTATATTTCAATGGGATCAATGGCTGCTTCAGGAGGCTATTACATTTCAACAGCTGCTAATAAAATCTATGCAATCCCGGACACTTTAACAGGTTCACTAGGTGTAATTATGCAAAGCGTTAACTACGGCAAGCTGGCTGATAAACTAGGAGTAGAATCTGTTGTTATTAAAAGCGGGGCTCATAAAGATATTATGTCTCCAACAAGAGAAATGACCGGAGAAGAAAAAGAAATTATGCAAACACTTGTAGACAACTCGTACGATGGTTTCGTCAATGTTATCTCTGAGGGACGTCACTTGTCTAAAGAAAAAGTGCGTTCCATTGCAGATGGACGAGTGTACGATGGACGTCAGGCTAAAGAGCTGAAGCTAGTCGATGAACTAGGTTATTTTGAAGATGCGGTAACAGGAATGGAGAAAGATTATAAGTTAAAAGGTGCACAAGTAATTCAATACAATCAAGGATTCGGACTGCCTTCTTGGCTTTCAATGAGCATGCAAAAAGTAATAGGTGGAGATGAACAAGTCACTGCAATGTTAAAAACATTTGCGCAGCCAAGCTCTCCGCGCCTGATGTATTTATATGCAGAATAGAGGTGGGAACATGGAAAATCAGTCTCATTCAACCGAATCAAACGACAATATAAAACATGAGCCAGCGGTAAGTACTCCAATAAGTAGCGAATTCCATTATGCAGGCTTTTGGATGCGCTTTTGGGCATATCTTTTGGATCTAGCTGTGGTAGCTAGCTTGAACTCCCTGCTGATCAAGCCCATTTTCTATTTAGCAGGTATTTCTCAAGGAGATGGATTTTTTTCTCCCTATACGATTGTAACGGTTATTATCTTTTATGGTTATTTTGTTTTAATGACCAAATATTTTGGACAAACGCTTGGAAAGATGGTGTTTGGGCTTAAAGTAGTATCGCTGAAAGACTCCACTTTAACTTGGCCTGTTGTGCTGTTTCGTGAAGGAGTTGGACGTTATATTTCTAAAACAGTTTTTTTACTTGGCTATTTATTAGTTGCGTTTTTACCTAAGAAGCAAGGAGCCCATGATTACTACGCAGATACAACTGTCATACATGAAGGTACAATAAGCAGATAATAAAAAGAGGCTGGGACAAAAGGATTTTAGACGAAGTGAAAAACGAACCATTGATCAAGATTTTTGATTAGTGGTTCGTTTTTTTTGTTATGGTAAACGTAGGTTTCATTTGTTTAGATCCTTCTAGCAGCTGATTGGAGGGCAAGGCGAAGACTCCTCCGGGAAAAGCGGAACAGGTGAGACCCCACAGGAGCGTATGCGACGAGGAGGCTCAGCGACCGCTCGCGGAAAGCGAAGTCTTGCACGGAAATCAACTGCGGTGTCACAAGCGGTTCAGCTCATGTATCCCATTTGTTCGTCTTTAGATTGGATTCATTTCGTTATATCTCAACCTCTTTTTATTGTTTTCATAAGGTTTAATATTCTGTGTTTTGGAGATAATGTGAAGCTAAGAAGGAGTGAAGGATGTGCTATGGCTTTTATGGATATTGCTAGCACTTTTAATTGTTATTGTACTTATTGTATGGACAAAAATCACGCTATTTGTAGATCTTCACCATGTCCGAGATAACGATTATTACAGAGTGAGACTCAGGGCTTGGTTTGGTCTTATTCGCTATACATATGAAATTCCGGTAGTGAAAGTGAAAAAAGATTCTCCTCGTTTGCTTGTTGAAAAGAAGAAAGGAATGGGTGATCAAGGAAAAGAAGACGAGAATTCATGGAGTGATTATTCTGTAGAAGACGGGCTAAGTATGTTAGAAAATGCGAAGCAATTCCTTGAACAGGTAGTCGGTTTTCATAAAATTTTTCGTCGTTTCTTACAGAAAGTGACGGTAAGTGATATTAGATGGCACAGCCGTTTCGGCTTAGGTGATGCTGCGTTAACAGGCGTACTTACCGGGGCTGTATGGTCTGCAAAGGGGGGCATAGTTGGTATAATCAGCCGTTATATGAAACTAAAAGATATGCCTGTAATGAGCGTTACTCCTGTATTTCAACATCTTTGGTCAGAAACGGTATTTGAGTGCATAATTTCTTTTCGAGTTGGTCAAGCTATTCTAGTAGGTTTACGGACCTTGAGATACTGGCGGCATACGTCCAAAAAGCGTCGCAAAAGATGGAAGTCGTCAAATAAGAACAAGACACACTCTGTGAAAACATAAGGAGGTTATCTTAATGGCAGAACATCCAATTAAAAGTTTAATGTCGACAGCTATGGAAAATTTAAAGGAAATGATTGATGTTAATACAATCATTGGTGATCCTGTAGAAACACCTGATGGCAGTGTTATTTTAACTGTCTCAAAAGTAGGTTTTGGTTTTGCAGCGGGCGGAAGCGAGTTTGGAGTAGAAGGGCATGCACCATCTTCTCCGGGACAGCATCAGCAAGAATCAGGTCATCCATTTGGCGGAGGTAGCGGTGGCGGTGTATCAATTACGCCAATTGCCTTTTTAATTGTGAGTGGAAGCGGAATTAAAATGCTTCACCTTAACGAAAGTACACATTTATATGAAAAGATTTTAGATACAGCCCCTCAAGCAATTGAACGCGTGCAGCAAATGTTTAAACGAAACAATCATCAGCAGGATCATCATAATCAACAAAATCAGCATCATGATAGTGCAAACGATTTTAATTTGTAGGTGTAAAATAAAGCTTTGCTTGCTTCTTTGAATAGTAAAAGAAGCAAGTAAAGCTTATTTTGTTTGGTTTGTTTTCTAGCTTGGAGTGCCATGTTTTGTATGTCATTTAATTGCAATATAGAGACAGACAAGCTAATATGAACAGTGTACATACTTATTTAAAGGAGGAATTATTCGTGACTAAGGTTAAATTTAAAGGTAACGATGTAACATTATTAGGAAATCAAGTGAAGGTTGGAGACAAGGCTCCAAACTTTACCGTTTTAGCAAATGATTTATCAGAGGTAACGCTTGACAGCACAAAGGGTTCTGTTCGCCTAATCAGTGTAGTTCCTTCTATTGATACTGGAGTTTGTGATGCGCAAACTCGCCGCTTCAACGAAGAGGCAGCTAAATTAGATAACGTAAAAGTATTAACAGTAAGCGTAGATTTACCGTTTGCTCAAAAGCGCTGGTGTGGTGCTAATGGCATTGATAATGTTCAAACTTTATCTGACCACCGCGACTTATCTTTCGGAGAAGCATATGGTGTAGCTATTCAAGAATTACGCTTATTAGCTCGTTCAATCTTTGTAGTAGACTCAAATGACAACGTAACGTATGTTGAGTACTTACCAGAAGTAACTGAGCATCCGAACTACGAAGCAGCAATCGAAGCAGCTAAAACAGCTAAGTAAGATTGTCAGTGGCGTTCGGCAGAAGGCGGAAAACAATGTTTTTCGCCTTCTTTGTGTTTTAAGAAGTTTTTATGATAAAATATGATGTTCCAAATAGGACGTTTACTCATTTATATAGATATTATTTCATTACACAGGAGGCAGAATATGAGTCAGTTAGCTAGTATGGAAAAGCTATTTGGTGTAATTGATCAAACAGCTATTATTTTAAGAAAAGAACTAAACTGCGTATATTTAGAAGCAGTAGCTGAAACGGGAGAAAATTTGTTTCAAGGAACTATTTTACAAGAAGAGCTAGATGAGGTAACTAAAAAACGTTTAAAAAAAGAGTACGATTCAATTACGCTTGATCATTTTGAAAAAGAAACTATTCGAAAAGCGTATCAGCTAGCTATTTTAAAAGGCATGAAAGAAGCAGTTCAGCCTAACCATCAAATGACGCCTGATGCTGTAGGACTATTTGTCAGCTACCTAGTTGGAAAGTTCATGGCAGGAAAAGATAAATATACGCTTTTAGATCCAGCAGTAGGAGCAGGGAACTTATTAACAACAATTTTAAATACACACGCTGCGTCAATTGAACACGTATACGGTGTAGATGTGGATGATTTATTACTTCAATTGACATATGTAAATGCAAATTTACAGAAGCACGGCGTTCAATTATTCAATCAAGACAGCTTACAGCCGCTTTTTATTGATCCTGTTGATTTAGTTGTCTGTGACCTGCCGGTTGGTTATTATCCAAACGATGAAGGGGCAAAAGAGTATAAAGTAAGAGCTGAAGAAGGTCATACCTATGCTCATCACTTATTTATTGAACAAAGCTTGCGTCATGTAAAAGACGGAGGATACGTAGTTGCCCTTATTCCAAATAACTTGTTCGAATCTGAACAGTCTCATTTATTACAGCCGCTGCTAAAAGAGGAAGCAATCGTTCAAGGAATCGTTCAGCTGCCGCTTTCAATGTTCAAACAAGAGCAGGCTGCTAAGAGTATTATCATTCTTCAAAAGCAGGGAGAAGGGGTAACAGCGCCTGATCAAGCGCTACTTGTGAATTTGCCGAAGTTCAGTAATCGAGAAGCAATGAGTGATATTATGGCTCAAATGGACCAATGGTTCCGCGTTAATAAAAAGTAAGTCTTTTTCGAAAATAACGAATATTTTCCGGTAGCGTTTTCATGATGTATAGCTCTTGAAATCTATTGTCGTGAATGATTAAATGAATAAGGATAGAAATCGTGTCGAAATGCATAGAATATTGTAGAGATTACACTTTTATGTTCTGTTCGTTATGTTTATGATGCACGTATAATAAAGAAGGAGCTGTTTTTTTATGTCAAAAATCATGGCAATCAACGCCGGCAGTTCTTCACTTAAGTTTCAATTATTTGAAATGCCAAGTGAGACGGTATTAACAAAAGGTTTAGTAGAACGAATTGGTTTAGATAACGCTGTTTTCACGATCTCGGTAAATGGTGAAAAACAAACGGATATTACAGAAATCCCTGACCATGCTGTTGCAGTTAAAATTTTAGTTGAAAAGTTACTTTCTCAAAACATCATTCAATCATACGATGAAATCACTGGTGTAGGTCACCGTGTCGTACACGGCGGAGAGAAATTTGCTAATTCTGTTTTAATCACAGATGAAACACTAGCGGAAATTGAAGCTTTATCTGATTTAGCACCGCTTCACAACCCAGCAAACATTGTGGGAATTAAAGCGTTCCAAGATATTCTTCCAAATGTTCCAGCTGTAGCAGTCTTCGATACAGCATTCCATCAAACAATGCCAGAAAAATCATTCTTGTACAGCTTACCGTACGAGTACTATGAAAAGTATGGCGTTCGTAAATACGGTTTCCACGGCACATCTCATAAATATGTTTCTGAGCGTGCAGCTGAGCTTCTTGGCCGTCCAATCGAACAATTGCGCTTAATTTCTTGTCACTTAGGTAACGGTGCAAGTATCGCTGCAATTGAAGGCGGCAAGTCAATTGACACATCAATGGGTTTCACACCATTAGCTGGTGTAGCAATGGGAACTCGTTCAGGTAACATTGACCCTGCATTAATTCCATTTATTATGGAGAAAACAGGAAAAACTGCTGACGAAGTATTAAATGTATTAAATAAAGAAAGTGGTCTTTTAGGTGTATCTGGTATTTCTAGTGACCTACGCGATCTAATCAAAGCAAGCGCTGAAGGCAATGAACGCGCTGAAACAGCACTTGAAGTATTTGCTAGCCGTATTCATAAATATATCGGTTCTTATGCTGCTCGTATGTCTGGTGTAGATGCAATCATCTTCACAGCAGGTATTGGAGAAAACAGTGATGTTGTACGTGCTCGCGTTCTTCGCGGTTTAGAGTTCATGGGCGTTTATTGGGATCCAGCTTTAAATAGTGTACAAGGAGAAGAAGCATTTATTAGCTACCCTCATTCTCCAGTTAAAGTTATGGTTATTCCTACAGACGAAGAAGTTATGATTGCACGTGACGTTACTCGTTTAGCGAATATTTAAGTTCATAAAGTGCCTCTTCAATGCATGAATTCTCATAAATTGTCAGGCAAACTAACGAAAAGCTGATTTCCTTGTTAGGAAATCAGCTTTTTTATATAGCGTAAATAGCTGACGGTTGAAAGAAGGTTTACAACGTATAGAAGAAAGAAATAATATAGGAAGCAAAATGTAACGGATGCATTATTTGTTATAATAAAAATAAAACTACTTATTTCTTGAAAGGGTGACATGATGATACTAACGAATCGCGAAGAACAGCTTTTAGAAGAAATCTATAAATGGGAAGAGAGCTTACAGAGCGTAGAAGCAACTGAGATGGAGTTATTGTACGAAGAGTGGTTAGAAAAAGGGCTTAACTTAATTCCTGCTTTTGTTCGTGAGACCTATTTACATAAAATTGATGAGGGACTCTTTCAGTTAACTGCATTAATTCAAGGTACGGAAATGCAAACTCAAGCGACAAAACGAATTATTGAAACTGCCCGTGTATTCAAAGAAGATATCACAGATCTGTCAGAAATGAATTCCCTTCAAGTAGATCAGCTTTCTTATATATGCGAACAGCAAATGGCCAAGCTTCGGTTGTATGCGCTGAGTCAAGGAGCACTTTCAGGAACCGGACAATCGCTGCTAGTCGGTATTGATATACCCGCTGTTTTATGCATGAATATTCAAGCGGTGCAACAGGCAGCAATGAGCTACGGCTATCATATCCAGACTCCTTCAGAACTTATGCTAACGCTAAAAGTTTTCCATGCAGCAACGTTACCTAGACACCTTCAGGCTGAGGGGTGGCATCAATTAAAGAGTGAGTTAAGCCAAGACTTTGACCCGTATTTTTATGAAGGTGTTGATCAAATTGTAGATAAAACGTGGCTGCAAAAAATCGTTGTGCAAATTGGGAAAACGCTAGCTATATTTGCTGCGAAGCGAAAAGTTTATAATCGTTTGCCAATTGTGAGTATGATGGTTGGTGGAGGGATGAATTATCGAATGGCCAAACAAGTGACAGATTATGCGAAGCGCTTTTACCAATACCGCTATTTGCTGGATAAGAAAAACGAGTCTCATTAATTTTTCATGAGACTCGTTTTTTTTGTCTATCCGTGAACTTTTTTTGATATTTCCTCATTTGTTCGATACCAAATCCACAAATCATTAATAATAGAAGCAAGTTCTCCTATCTCGCTATTTAATTCACAGGAGCGGATAAAATTAGTCTCATCTTCTAACGCCGCTTGTTTTTGATTAATACTCTTTTCTAAAGATTGAATTTTGTCTGGAATCTGCCCACGAATGGATTCCCATGTTAGGAGGATATCCTGCTGAACTTTTTCAGAATAGAATGTCCATTCTCTTTCAAGAGCAGGAATTTTTATACCGAGTCTGTTGTCATAAGTAAAAAAGCGCTCCATTTTTTCACCTCTTCCCTTCCATTTTATACAATGACAAAAGCCAGAGCTACTGTAAGTGAAAAATAAATCATTTATACTTGATTTATGCATATAAATATACACAGTATTTCAGGAAGGAATATTCATTCATGTCTATTTTTACAGTATTTTAAGAGATTTTACCCTATTAAATTAAAATAAATGTGAATTTATATACTTTTTTTTGAATAACTATTGAAAATAGATTAAAAAGTTGTTAAAGTAATAGTAGATTAAATGAATAAAAATTAAAACGGTTGTATTAATATATATATAATTTGTAGGAGGAATAGATGATGAGTAATCCAAAAGTTGTTTTAGCATATTCTGGAGGTTTAGATACATCAGTTGCAATTAAATGGTTACAGGAAAAAGGGTACGATGTGGTAGCTTGCTGTTTAGATGTAGGCGAAGGAAAAGATTTAAAATTCGTTAAAGAAAAAGCATTAACAGTTGGAGCGGTATCATCATATGTGATTGATGCAAAAGAAGAATATGCCAATACATTTGCGTTAGCAGCACTTCAAGCACACACATTATATGAAGGAAAATATCCATTAGTATCTGCACTATCTAGACCGCTAATCGCTAAAAAGCTTGTAGAAGTAGCAGAACAAGAAAATGCAGTAGCTGTCGCACATGGATGTACGGGAAAAGGAAATGACCAAGTGCGTTTCGAAGTATCAATTAAAGCATTAAATCCACACTTAGAAGTTTTAGCTCCTGTTCGTGACTGGAAATGGTCTCGTGAAGAAGAAATCGAGTATGCAAAAGAAAAGAATATTCCAATTCCAATTAACTTAGACAGCCCATTTTCAATTGACCAAAATTTATGGGGAAGAAGTAACGAGTGTGGCGTTCTTGAAGATCCTTGGGCAGCTCCACCTGAAGAAGCATATGACCTAACGGCTTCTCTTGAAAACACTCCAGACACAGCGGATGTAGTAGAAATTGAATTCGTTGAAGGTGTTCCAGTATCATTAAACGGTCAATCTTACACGCTAGCTCAGTTAATTCTAGAATTGAATGAAATTGCAGGTAAGCACGGAGTCGGACGTATTGATCATGTAGAAAACCGTCTTGTGGGAATTAAATCACGTGAAGTATATGAGTGTCCAGCTGCTATGACATTAATTAAAGCACACAAAGAGCTTGAAGATTTAACATTAGTGAAAGAAGTAGCGCACTTCAAACCAGTGATTGAGAAAAAATTAACAGAAGTTATCTATGAAGGTTTATGGTTCTCTCCATTAACAAATTCACTGCTTGCATTCTTAAAAGATACGCAGCAATATGTGAACGGAACAGTGAGAGTAAAACTATTTAAAGGGCATGCTATCGTAGAAGGACGTAAATCTCCTAATTCTTTATACAATGAAAAACTTGCAACATATACAAAAGAAGATGAATTTGATCACAATGCAGCAGTTGGTTTCATCTCATTATGGGGACTTCCAACACAAGTGAGCAGCATGGTAAATCAAAAGAAGGTGACAACGGTATGACCAAACTTTGGGGAGGGCGTTTTACGAAACGCCCTGAACAATGGATTGACGAGTTCGGTGCGTCGATTTCATTTGATCAGCATCTTGTAGAAGAAGATATTGAAGGCAGTTTAGCACATGTAACAATGCTTGAGAAATGCAGTATTCTTTCTGGAGATGAAGCGTCACAAATTAAAAAAGGCCTTCAAACACTGCTTGAAAAAGCTAAGAAGAAAGAATTAACATTTTCTGCTCAATATGAAGATATTCATTTGAATTTAGAAAAGTTATTAATTGATGAAATTGGTCCGGTTGGAGGAAAGCTTCATACGGGTCGAAGCCGTAATGATCAAGTTGCTACAGATATGCACTTATATTTAAAAAAGCATGTTCAGCAAATTGTAGGGCTGATTGAAAATCTAGAAGATGTATTGCTTACAAAAGCAGATCAGCATGTTGAAACCATTTTTCCAGGCTACACACATTTACAGCGCGCGCAGCCGGTTTCTTTTGCTCATCATTTAATGGCTTATGTTTCAATGTTCAAGCGCGATGCTGAACGTTATGCGGAATCGCTGAAGCGTATTGATTTATCTCCTTTAGGAGCAGGAGCTTTAGCTGGTACAACATTCCCGATTGATCGTCATTATAGCGCGGAGCTTTTAGGCTTTAATGGGATTTATCAAAACAGTATGGATGCTGTCAGCGATCGTGACTTTATTTTAGAGTTTTTAAGCAACAGTTCTATTTTAATGATGCATTTATCTCGTTTTTGTGAAGAGTTAATTTTATGGTCTAGTCAAGAATTTCAATTTGTTGAAATGGATGATACGTACGCAACGGGCAGCAGTATTATGCCTCAAAAGAAAAATCCTGATATGGCGGAGTTAATTCGTGGTAAAACAGGACGAGTATATGGTCATTTATTTAGCCTATTGACTGTGTTAAAAGGCACGCCTTTAACATACAACAAAGACTTGCAAGAAGATAAAGAAGGCATGTTCGATACGGTTACAACGATTGAAGGCTGTTTGACCATTTTTGCTGGCATGATTGAAACAATGACAGTAAAAACAAATGTTATGGAAAAAGCTACGAAACAAGATTTTTCAAATGCAACGGAGTTAGCTGACTATCTTGCTTCAAAAGGCATGCCGTTTCGTGAAGCACATGAAGTGGTCGGGAAACTGGTTCTCGTTTGCATTCAGAAAAATATCTACCTAATGGATTTGCCGCTTGAGCAATATAAGGAAGCGTCAGATTTATTCGAGGAAGACATCTATCATGTATTAAGTCCAAAAACAGCTGTTAATCGCCGCAATAGCGCGGGAGGAACAGGGTTTGAACAAGTGAAAAAAGCAATTCAGCTAGCTAAAGATGAATTGCACGAAAAAACATCGATATAAAAAAGTTATCAAAACGTCCGCAGAAAAATCTGCGGGCGTTTTTTGATGTGAGATAAATGGTATAACTAGAGCATTTAAGAAGAAAATAGAAAAGATCATGTAAGGGATTATGAAGTAAAGTTCACATTCGTAAAGAAAATAGAGTGAAAAAGGAGAAGTGACATATGAAAGACAAAAAACATCCGCATCATGTATATGAATATGATTTTGAAGGAGAAAAAGAGACATCAAGACAGCTAATGGATTCTTATTCAAGCGGCGTCATTGGCGATGCTATGGCTTCTGTGGTTGAAAATCCAGAAGCACAGAGTGATAACGAACTATATGAATAACTACATGCATATACTGTATATAGACTAAGAAAAGCAGGATTATGCTGAGCTCTATCGAAAGGTAACGTCATAGTAAATCCGGTTTTCTAAAGGATTTGGTATGGCGTTCTTTTTTCAGTTAATCACTGATATAAGAAAAGAGGGATAAAGGTGAAAATTGGAGTGCCGAAAGAAGTAAAAAACAATGAAAATCGCGTGGCTATTACTCCAGCTGGTGTTACAGCTTTAGTTAACGGTGGGCATGATGTATATATTGAAACACAGGCAGGAGAAGGCTCTGGATTCCATGATGAAGATTACACAAATGCAGGAGCTTCTATTGTAAATACTGCAAAAGAAGCGTGGGATGCTGAAATGGTTATGAAAGTAAAAGAACCGATTTCAGAAGAATACGGATATTTTCGTGAAGGACTTATTTTGTTTACGTATTTACATTTGGCAGCTGAAGAAGCATTAACGAAAGCATTGATTGATAAAAAGGTGGTAGGCATCGCTTATGAAACTGTACAGCTTCCAAACAAAAGCTTGCCTCTGTTAACGCCGATGAGCGAAGTTGCAGGAAGAATGTCTTCTCAGATTGGAGCTCAATTTTTGGAGAAAACCAAAGGTGGCAAAGGGATTTTATTAAGTGGAGTTCCAGGCGTGCAAAGAGGAAAAGTAACGATTATTGGAGGAGGAGTAGCAGGGACCAACGCTGCTAAAATTGCGGTCGGATTAGGGGCTGATGTTACAATAATTGATTTAAACGCTGATCGCCTTCGCCAGCTTGATGATTTATTTGGTAAAGAAGTGACGACATTAATGTCAAATCACTACAATATCGCACAATCTGTAAAAGAGTCAGATTTAGTGATAGGAGCGGTTCTCATACCCGGAGCTAAAGCGCCAAAGCTTGTCACCGAGGAAATGGTTCAAACGATGTCAAAAGGGTCCGTTGTGGTTGATATTGCTATTGATCAAGGCGGGATTTTTGAAACAACTGATCGCATTACCACTCACGATAACCCGACTTATTCGAAGCATGAGGTCTTGCATTATGCTGTTGCTAATATGCCAGGAGCTGTTCCCCGCACGTCGACCTTAGCACTGACCAACGTAACGGTGCCTTATGCTCTGCAAATAGCAAGTCAGGGATATAAAAAAGCGTGCTTAAAAAACCCTTCCCTTCTTCAAGGCATCAACACCCTAAATGGGTTTGTCACTTACGCGGCTGTGGCAGATGCACACGGTCTAACTTACGCTGATGCAACAACTTTATTAGAGCAAGCATAATAAGGCATGTTTTTGCGCAGTTTGTGATATGATAGCCGCGTATTCACTTGTTTTGTAACTAAAACAGACGGGTAGAATATAGAAAAGGTTAGTGTAAAAGGAGAGAATAAATGATGCACGTTTCTTATCATGGACATTCTATTGTTAAAATTGAAACAAAAGGAAAAACAATTTTAATTGACCCGTTTATCACTGGAAATGAATTAACAGATTTAAATGCTGAAGATGTAAAAGCAGATGTGATTTTACTGACTCATGGCCATAATGATCATGTAGGCGACACGGTTGAAATTGCTAAGCGCAGCGGTGCACTTGTTGTGGCAGTAGCAGAATTAGCTACATATCTTAGCTGGCAAGGCTTAAACGTACACCCAATGAGCATAGGCGGAGCCTATACATTTGATTTTGGCACGGTGAAATTGACACAAGCTTTCCACGGTTCAAGTTATACAGAGAATAATGAAAAAATTATTTATACAGGAATGCCGGCTGGCTTGCTTTTAACGATTGAAGGAAAGACAATTTATCATGCTGGAGATACGGCTTTATTTTCTGATTTAAAGTTAATTGGTCGCCATGAGCCTGACGTAGCATTTCTTCCAATTGGAGATAACTTTACAATGGGACCTGAAGATGCGGCTATCGCAGCGGAATGGGTGCAGGCAAAGCTTGTTGTGCCAATTCACTACAATACATTTCCTGTAATTAAGCAAGATCCTCATCAATTTGTTGAGTCTTTATCTGGTATTGAAGGAAAAGTGTTGAAAGCTGGAGAAGGGTTGGATTTTTAATCATAAACAGAGGCTAGTACAAAAGTATTTCAGTTAAAGATAGATACGAACGACTAATCGATATTATCGATTAGTCGTTTGTTTTTTATTTGTAAAGAAACGTTCTGCTTTTTTTACTTCCCTGCATACGATAGTAATAATAAGGAGGGAGAGTTATGGAAAAAAATCGAGTTATTTTATCGCTTTTACTATGCGGAGTGATGCTTTACTATGCAATGCCGCACTTAGTGTTAACAACTTCGAGTTTGCAAGGAATTTTTAGTATAAGCTGGCTTACCTTTGCTCTTTTTGTAGCCGGAGGCAATTTGTCATCACTACTTTATACACCGCGCCGCAAAAAGGCAGGTATTCAAAAAAATAGTGCGAGAAAGCCTTTGCGTCAAAGAGGTTAGATTGAATCCATTTCACTTCCCCCGTATAATAAAAGAAAAGACATATGAAACGTAAAAACGTTTTAGAAGGGTGAAGTACACGTGGCGACAAAACATGAGCAAATTTTACAGTATATCGATTCGCTTCCAATTGGTGAAAAAATTTCAGTGCGCCAAATTGCCAAAGAACTGAATGTCAGTGAAGGCACGGCGTACCGAGCAATAAAAGACGCGGAAAATAAAGGATATGTTTCAACGATTGAACGAGTTGGGACCATTCGAATTGAACGAAAGAAGAAAGAAAACATTGAAAAGCTCACGTTTGCTGAAGTAGTAAACATCGTGGATGGACAAGTGCTGGGCGGACGTGAAGGCTTGCATAAAACGTTAAACAAGTTTGTTATTGGAGCGATGAAGCTTGATGCTATGATGAGATATACCGAGGCTGGAAACCTTCTTATCGTAGGGAATCGAGTAAACGCTCATGAATTAGCTCTTGAAGCAGGAGCAGCCGTGTTAATTACGGGCGGCTTTGATACGGAAGAATGGGTTAAGAAGCTTGCGGATGATCTTAAGCTTCCTATTATTTCAACGAGCTATGATACGTTTACAGTTGCAACGATGATTAATCGTGCTATTTATGACCAGCTGATAAAAAAAGAAATTGTGCTTGTAGAGGATATTTTAACACCTGTCTCTGAAGCGGTTAGCTTGCAGTTAACCGATACGATTGAAAAATGGCATGAATGTAACGATAAGACTCACCACAGTCGTTTTCCTGTAGTGGATCAGCATATGAAAGTTCACGGTATGGTCACCTCAAAAGATGTTATTGGATATGACCTTTCTACTTCAATCGAAAAAGTAATGACGAAAAATCCGATGACGGTTCACGGAAAAACATCGGTCGCTTCTTCTGCGCATATGATGGTATGGGAAGGGATTGAAGTGCTGCCTGTAGTGGATGATTACCACCGGCTAGAGGGCATTATCAGCCGTCAAGACGTTTTAAAGGCACTGCAAATGATTCAGCGTCAACCGCAGGTAGGAGAAACCATTGACGACATTGTAACCAATCAGTTTATGGATGTACAAGAGACAAAAGAAGCACCGGTGTATCGCTGTGAAGTAACGCCGCAAATGACGAATTATATGGGGACTATTTCATACGGAGTTTTCACTACTATTGTAACGGAAGCCGCCAATCGTGTTCTTCGCTTATATAAAAAAGGTGATTTGGTTATTGAAAACATCACCGTTTATTTTATTAAGCCAGTTCAAATTGAAAGTGTAATTGAAATTCGTCCTAAGCTATTAGAACTTGGTCGGAAGTTTGCTAAATTAGATGTAGAAGTCTACAATGCTGGGGTTGTAGTAGGGAAAGCGATGATGATGGCTCAGTTATTAGAAAGAGTATAAAAAAGAGGCTGGGACAAACGTATTTTAGTTGAAAGAAAATCCGAACGATAAATTGAGATTCTTGATGGAGAATCAAATTCGTTCGGATTTTTTCATTGATAGGGTGAACGTAGGTTTCAATGAAGATGCGTCTAGCTGTTGATTGGAGGGCAAGGCGAAGACTTGCACGGAAACCAACAGCGGTGTAACAAGTGATCTATACTAGCTCCTTTATCCCTTTTGTTTGTCTTTAGATTGAATTGATTTCGTTATGTCTCAATCTCTTTACATTTGATCTGCTTCTTTTATTGCATAAGGCTGATAGTACTTGTAAGCTTTGATACCTGCTAATATGCTGCCTGAACCGAATAATACAAATAATATGCCGATGATAAGCGAAAGGTTTGTTTCGTAAATAAACCATTGATTGATCCCAAAAAATAATACAAAAGAGCCAAGACAAATACTCGACTTAGCGGAAATCCACTTTCGTTCCATTGGGCGTTTCGAACGTACGTATTTTACTTTTAAATACATGTAGAAAACAAAGGACACAACGATTAAAATCATTAAAAATGGCACAGACGCCCCTCCAGTCCGGTGTATTTTTATCCGTAATGTTTCTAGATGTTAGTAATGCACAGTGTTGAAAGTGTTTACAGTAGTATCTATTATTTTACAGGTCGATGACAGAAAATTCTACTATTGATTGATTCTTCTTTTAAAAAAGAGAAGAGATATGATTTAATAAATAATATGAATACAGCGCTGTGGAAATGTAAGTGCATGTGGTACGTACATAAAACAAGAACAGTATTGACAGGAGAGAGAAAATGAAAGCACAAATATTAGAAGCTATTAAGCAGTTTGACACCATCATTATTCACCGGCACATTCGTCCAGATCCAGATGCATACGGATCTCAGTGCGGATTAGCGGAATTGTTAAAAACATCTTTTCCGGAGAAGAAGGTATATGTAACGGGAGAAGAAGCGGAGTCATTAAAATTTTTATACCGTATGGATGATATCGCTGATGACACCTATGAGGATGCGCTTGTCATTGTTTGTGATACGGCTAATGAAGCACGAGTATCAGATCAGCGCTACGTAAATGGAAAAATGGTCATTAAAATTGATCACCATCCAAACCAAACTCCTTACGGTGATTTGCTTTGGGTTGAGACGTCTGCTTCTTCAACAAGCGAAATGATTTATGAATTTTACTTGGAAGGAAAAGAAAAGGGGTTATCTCTGAATGATGAAGGAGCAAAGCTGATCTTCAGCGGTATCGTCGGAGATACGGGTCGATTTTTATTTCCAAATACAAAGCCGAAAACGTTTTGCTATGCAAGTGAATTGATTCAATATGGTTTCAATTTTAAAGATGTATATGATCAGTTATACAAAACAAAAGAAAACGTCGCTCACTTACATGGATATGTGCTGCAAAACTTCACGATGTCTCCAGCAGGAGTTGCACATATGAAAATTCCGAATGAAATTCTTCGCAAATATGATGTGACACCAGCTGATGCCTCTCAGCTAGTCGGTTCGTTAGGCCAAATTGATGGAGTAAAAACGTGGGTGTTTTTTGTGGAGGAAGAAAATCAAATTCGTGTTCGCCTTCGTTCAAAAGAGCTTGTTATTAATACAATTGCTAGAAAATACAACGGAGGAGGCCATCCTCTCGCGTCCGGCGCTTCCATTTATTCATGGGAAGAAGTAGAGCCTTTACTACTTGATTTAGAAGAGCTCTGCAGTCAGGAGTAATCTGTAAAATAAGCCGTTGATTTTAAATCAGCGGCTTTTTATAGTACTTTTTCCATCTTTTTAATTCGAACTTCAATCGAAAGCGTTGTATAAAAATAAATTTGATGAACTTCAACTTCATAAATCGTTTTATCGAATTCGTATTTTTTATTTTCAATTGCTTTTTTTAAGATATCCCGGCTTCGATACGCACTTTCAATATCTTGGGCAATTAAGTGCTGCGCTTCTTCGTCGACGCTTTTTTGAATATTGTATTCAACCACAGAGTTTACTTTATAACGATTGCCGTTTACTAATTTTACTTTCACATTCTGAATAATCAAATGCTGCTTCATTTCCTTGTTTAATGCTTTTACATCTTCTTGCCATGCGCTAATTTGCAAATTTGCTTTTGCTAGTTTATCATTAGCAATTCGAACTTCTTCTAGCTCTCTATCTCTTGAAACGCCATAAATCGTTAAAAACACCCCCCAGCTAACAATTGCTCCAATGACTATACCGGCAAAAAAACGCTGCCAGTCGGAGCGCTTGAACATTCGCTCGCTGGGTACCCTCATACAAAATGCTCCTGAGTTAACCACTTGATGATAAGAGCCCCGGTCTGAGCTCCTCCCATAGCGGATAGAATTAAAAGGATTTGTTTGAATACATCTTTTGTGGCTCCTTCAAAGAGTCCTCGCTCAAAGCTGTAAAACGTATCAAATGTTCCTCCAATTGCTCCGACAATTGCCCAGATTTTCAAACTATTGCTGAGGGTATGCATGACGTATAAAGGAGATTTTCCAATTAAAAACCCCGCAAATGCTCCAATTAATGAACCGCCTAAAATAATACCTAATGAAGTGAAGTAACTCCAAATGAAAAGAGACATAAAAGGCTCTTTTGTCATGACGCGTCCTCCTTTACTATTTTATCAATGAATCACGCTTCCTACATATATATGGACAAACGCTCAGAGTTATGTAATTTGTCTACGCCGGCAACAAAATTTATAATGAGAATAAAGAATTAAAGAAAGGTGGGAAGTCCTGTGCCTTTTGTTCACTTGCAGCTTCAAAGTTCTTATAGCTTACTAAGCAGTTCCGTTCGTATTCATGAACTTGTAGAAACAGCTAAGAAAATGAACTATGAAGCGATTGCTTTGACTGATGAAAACGTGATGTACGGAGTCATTCCTTTTTATAAAGCCTGCGTGAAAGCGGGGATCAAGCCAATTATTGGGCTCACATTATCAATCCTAGAACATGAAGAAAGCGAGCGAGCGTACCCTTTAGTTTTATTAGCGGAAAATGATAAGGGATATGAAAATCTATTAAAACTAAGCAGTTTAGTTCAAACCAAGGAAAAACACGGTGTAAATAAAAAATGGCTCCACCATTACAGCGGCGGGTTGATTGCTATTACACCGGGTGTAACTGGAGAGATTGAAACCCTGCTAGCAGAAAAAAAACTTCAAGATGCTAAGCGAGTGCTTCAATTCTTTAAAAAAGTATATTCGCAGTCTTTGTATATATCGATACAGCGCCACGGACAGGATGAAGCTTTTATAAATCAGCAGTTAACGGAGCTTGCTGCTGAAGAAAATATCCCGCTTGTTGCGACGAATCAAGTGAAATATTTAAAAAAAGAAGATCGAGATGCGTATGAGTGTTTAGCAGCTATTCGAGACGGAGAGAAATTACATAGCGATGAACAAATGAAAAATGAGAGTACCGAGTACTATTTCAAATCACCTGATGAAATGGAAGATCTCTTTCATGACCAGCATTTTTTAATAGAAGAAAGTATAAAAATCGCAAGACGATGCGAGCTCGAAATTTCTCTAGGCGTAATGTCCATTCCAAAATATCCTGTCCCCCCGTCTGTTACATCATCAACCTACTTGCGCACTCTCTGCGAAAAAGGATTGCAAGAAAGAGTTCAAGTGATCACGGAACAATACGAGGAACGCTTGGATTATGAGCTGAACATTATTGAAAATATGCGCTTTAGTGATTACTTTCTTATCGTATGGGATTTTATGAATTATGCTCATGAACACGGTATTTTAACGGGGCCAGGCCGTGGTTCAGCGGCAGGCTCACTGGTCTCATACGCCTTAAGAATTACAAATGTTGATCCAATTCAGCATCAGCTTTTATTTGAGCGCTTTTTAAACCCTGAACGTATTTCAATGCCTGATATTGATATTGATTTTCCTGATAACAAACGAGATCAAGTCATTCAGTATGTGGCTCAAAAATATGGAGCGCTGCATGTCGCTCAAATCATTACGTTTGGAACATTAGCAGCTAAAGCAGCCGTACGTGATGTAGGGAGAGTGATGGGATTTGATCAAGAGGCGCTAAACAAAATGTCCAAAGCGATTCCAACTAAACCTGGTACAACGTTAAAAAGCGCTCTTCGTGATTCAAGAGTTCTTCAAGACTATTTATCTGAAAATGAAGCCAGAAAACAATGGTACAACATTGCCATGAAGATAGAAGGACTGCCAAGGCATACTTCTACGCATGCAGCAGGCGTTGTGATTAGTGAGAAGCCGCTGACGCAATCTGTAGCTGTACAAGAAGGACATGATGATGTATATCTGACTCAATATCCAATGGAAGCTCTGCAAGACGTTGGGCTTTTGAAAATGGACTTTTTAGGTTTGCGCAACTTAACCATTTTAGATCATATTTTAAAGAAAATTGAGCGGGACATGAATCGAAAGCTGTCACTGTCTCATATACCATTTAACGATCAGAAAACTTTTGAACTGCTGAGTAAAGGGGATACGACCGGTATTTTTCAGCTAGAGTCAGATGGAATGAGAAGAGTGCTTCAGCAATTAAAACCTACAGAGCTAGAAGATATTGTAGCAGTTAACGCGCTGTATAGACCTGGTCCGATGGAAAATATTCCAACCTATATTAAGCGCAAGCATGGAGTGGAGAAAGTAATATATGATCATCCTACGCTTAAAGACATTTTACAATCCACGCATGGCGTTATCGTGTATCAGGAGCAAATTATGCAGATTGCTTCAAAAATGGCCGGTTTTTCTCTTGGGGAAGCAGATTTGTTGAGAAGAGCAGTTAGTAAAAAAGAACGGGCAGTGCTGGATCGTGAACGAGCTCATTTTATCCAAGGAAGCAAGAAGAAAGGATATGACCTATCCGTTGCTAATCGAGTGTATGACCTTATTGTGCGTTTTGCTGATTATGGCTTCAACCGAAGTCATGCTGTTGCTTACAGTATGGTAGCCTATCAGTTAGCTTATTTGAAAGCACATTACCCGCTACAGTTCTTTTCAGCTTTATTAACGAGCGTTATTGGAAACGAAGGGAAAATTGCTCAATATATTAATGAACTAAAAAGAAAAAAAATACAAGTTCTCCCACCTTCTATTAACAAGAGCATGTATTCGTTTAACGTAGAAGGTGAAAGTATAAGGTATAGCCTTGCAGCGATTAAACATATTGGTGCAGCAGCTATGCAGGAAATAACAGAAGAGCGAAAGAAAAAAAGATTTGAAGACTTATTTGATTTTTGTGCACGCGTTTCACAAAAAGCCGTGAATAAAAAGGCGCTTGAAGCTTTGATTCTGTCTGGAGGCTTTGATGAGTTTAGAGAAAATCGAGCTACTTTATTAGCAACGATTGATGTAGCATTTGAACATGCAAGCTTGGTACTCCCAGATGATGACTTTGGATTTGGAGCTGAATTTTCGTTAAAGCCTAAATATATGGAAAAAGAGGAACTGAAAATAGAAGATCGGCTTCAGTATGAAAAAGATATGCTAGGTTTTTATTTATCAAGCCACCCTGCTTCTCAGTATGAAGCACTGAATTCCTTTTATTCTGTTGTTTCTCTTCACGATATGAAAGAATACGCTTCAGGAAAAGCGGTCTCTCTTTTAGTATTTGTGTTGGAAGTTCGCGTCATTCGAACGAAAAAAGGAGAACAAATGGCCTTTTTACGCATCACGGATGAAAGTGGAGAAGGAGAAGTTGTCGCGTTTCCCCGCGTATTCGAACAGAATCGTCTGCTGTTTGAACAAGGGAAGGTTTTACTGATACAAGGAAAGATAGATGAAAGAAATGGGCAGCAGCAAATTGTTTGTCAACGTGCTGAAGCTGCTAGCGAGGCGGTTCAAAAACTACCGTCAGAAGAATTATACTTACGTATAGAAACAAAGCAAGGTACAGAAAATCTGCTTCATGCTATTTACCAGCATTTTCAGTCTCATAGAGGGAAAATCCCCGTGAAAATTTATTATGAGGCAGAACGTCAATTGGTCAAGCTTCCCGTTCACTATTCTATTGAACGAAGCGACGAGTTAATAAAAACTTTAAAAGCAATGCTTGGAGAGAAGCACGTTGTGTTCAAGAAGATATAGTCTTTACAGATTTCATGTGATGTTATATGGTAAAATAGTTAAAAAAGTGGTCTGACCACCGTTTTTTATGAAATATACGAATTAGATGCGTTTTTCTTGAAATGAAATGCAATTGGATTTATAACATCATATGAGTGTGGGAAAGAACATGGTTCAGGCGCAGTATTTGTTATCATTTTGTTTATTGGGAGTGAAATTCATTGTCTTTACGTGAAGAAGCATTGCATATGCACCGCATTAACAAAGGTAAACTAGAATCAAAGTCCAAAATTCCTGTTCGAAATGCAGAGGATTTAAGCCTTGCTTATTCCCCTGGTGTAGCAGAACCTTGCAAAGAAATATATGATGATGTAAACAATGTATATGAATATACGATGAAAGGAAATATGGTAGCTGTTGTATCTGATGGCACTGCCGTATTGGGCTTGGGCAATATAGGTCCTGAAGCTGCTCTGCCAGTAATGGAAGGGAAAGCTGTCCTTTTTAAAAGTTTTGCCGGCGTAGATGCGTTCCCAATTTGTTTAAACACGACAGATGTGGACAAAATTATAGAAACTGTTAAATTGCTAGAACCTACTTTTGGAGGCGTTAATTTAGAAGACATTGCGGCTCCTAACTGTTTTGAAATTGAAGAGCGGTTGAAAAAGGAAACAAATATCCCGGTTTTTCATGATGATCAGCATGGGACGGCTATTGTTACGGTAGCGGGTCTTCTTAATGCCTTGAAGCTGACAGGAAGAAAAATGTCACAAATCAAAGTGGTAGCGAATGGAGCAGGAGCTGCTGGCATTGCTATTATTAAATTATTATACAGCTATGGAGTGCGCGATATCATTATGTGTGATTCCAAAGGAACGATTTATGACAAGCGTCCTCACGGCATGAACCGTATAAAAGATGAAGTTGCAGCCTATACAAATCGAAGCAAAGTAGAAGGTACGTTAGCTGATGCGTTAGAAGAAGCTGACGTATTTATTGGAGTTTCGGTTGAAGGAGCACTCACACCGGAGATGATTGGAAAGATGAATCCAGACCCAATCATTTTTGCAATGGCAAATCCCGTGCCTGAAATTATGCCAGAAGAAGCTAAAAAAGCTGGCGCGAAAGTAATCGGCACCGGACGTTCTGATTTTCCTAATCAAGTGAACAATGTCTTAGCGTTTCCGGGGATATTCCGAGGTGCACTAGATGTGCGTGCTACTCATATTAATGAAAAAATGAAAATGGCTGCAGTTGAGGCCATTGCTAATTTAATTACGGAAGAGGACTTGAATACAGACTATGTGATTCCAGGTCCATTTGATGCACGAGTGGCTCCGGCAGTAGCCGCCGCTGTTGCAAAAGCAGCTATGGAAACAGGTGTTGCCCGAATAAAAGTAAAGCCAGAAGCCGTAGCTGAAAATACACGTCGCTTAGCGATTATTGAATAAGGTTACATCAACTGTTCTTTGACAGGCATGATGCTTCAAGCATGCCTGTTAAAGTAATGTAAAGTGAGTGGTTGTAAACTTGAAGAATGAACGTTCAAAAGTATATGTAGAAATTCTAAAACAAATTCGCCAGCTAATGGAAGACGATCGTTTAACTACGGGGGATAAAATCCCGTCAGAACGAGAGCTTTCTGAACGGTTAGGCGCAGGACGTTCTTCCGTTCGAGAAGCGCTCAGAGCGTTAGAGCTAATTGGGTTGATTGAAACTAGAAGAGGTGAAGGTACGTTTATTAAAGAAGTAGGAGATCATCAATTTATTGATTTATTAGCTACTTTTTTAGTACAAGACGGTAAAACAAAATCAGATTTAATTCAGACGAGATATATTCTTGAAAAGAGCTGTTTGTTTTTTGTTTTAGCGGAACAGGACGAAATCAATGTTTCGAAAGCAATTCAAAAGCAGAACGACGATTGTTTGAAGAACTTGTTTGACTATTTGTTTTCTTTGCAGCCTAATCGGCTATTACACCGAATCTGGCTGATTATTTGCCGTTTTTCTCAAACTTTTCAACAAAACTCAGCGCCAAGCGACACTCTGATAAGTGAATTAGTAGAGGCGTTAGCTAAAAAAGATGAAGCAGCTGTATTAAATCTTCACCATCAGTGCTACAAACAAGTGTGAAAGAAGGAATTTGTCGAAAGAGACATGCCATCTTTCTACACAAAATCAAGCAGTCATCTAGTAAAGTAAATAGCAACTAATAAAGTGAAGCGAACAGTTCGTCCAATTTTTGTCTATCCGTCGCTTGTTTTGTATTTCAGGCGGATTTTCACAACTTGTAAATAGTAGAAGAAGAGGAAGAATAAAGGTTCTTATGGTAAAGAAAAGAACCAAAAGGAGGTTACACCTTGTTACGAGATTTATTTACAAAAAACACAAAAACTCCAAAAAAACGAAAATATGCTACGATTCCTTCTGAGCATATGAGACAAGATGTACCTGAAGGGATTATGACTAAGTGTAAAAAGTGTAAAAAAATCATGTATACGAAAGAGTTAAATAAAAACTTAAAAGTATGCTTAAACTGTGGATATCATCATCAAATGACAGCACCGGAGCGTATCGAAAGCTTGATTGACATCGGTACGTTTGTCGAATACGACAAAGATATGACGTCAGAAAACCCTCTTGGTTTCCCGGACTATCTTGAAAAGCTTGAAAAAGATCGTGAGAAAACTAATTTAAGTGAAGCGATTGTCACAGGTGAAGGGGATATTGAAGGAATTAAAGTAGTGGTTGCTGTTATGGATTCACATTTCCGTATGGGAAGCATGGGCTCTGTAGTCGGCGAGAAAATTACTCGCGCCATTGAAAAAGCGAAGGAAATGCATGTTCCATTCCTTATTTTCACAGCTTCAGGCGGTGCACGTATGCAAGAAGGTGTTCTGAGCTTGATGCAAATGGCTAAAACTAGTGCAGCTCTTAAAATGTTCAGTGACGAAGGCGGCTTAATCATTTCGATTATGACACATCCTACTACAGGAGGAGTGTCGGCAAGCTTTGCTTCGTTAGGCGATTATAATTTAGCCGAGCCTGGCGCGTTAATTGGCTTTGCTGGAAGACGTATTATTGAACAGACAATTAGAGAAGAGCTTCCAGAAGATTTTCAGACGTCGGAATTTCTGCTGAAGCATGGTCAGCTAGACGGAGTTATTGACCGTCATGATTTAAAAGAAACGTTAACAACTATTTTAGATATACACGTAGCAGGAGGTGACATCGAGTGGTAAGCGAATTAGAATTTGAACGTCCAATTGTTGAGTTGCGAAACAAGATTGCAGAGCTTAAAGAGTTTGCTAAAAATACAGAAGTGGATTTATCTAGCGAAATTGATAAGTTAGAAAATCGCTTAGAAAAAGTAGAAAACGATATTTACAATCATCTAAGCCCATGGAACCGTGTTCAAATTGCTCGTCATCCTGAGCGTCCTACAACACTCGATTATATTTCTCGCTTGTTTACAAACTTTTTAGAGTGTCATGGAGATCGCTTTTATGGAGATGATGAAGCAATCGTAGGAGGAATTGCCAAGTTTAATGGCGTGCCTGTTACCGTGATTGGACATCAGAGAGGTAAAGACACGAAAGAAAATATTCGCCGTAATTTTGGTATGCCTCATCCTGAAGGCTACCGTAAAGCACTGCGCCTAATGAAGCAAGCGGAGAAATTTAACCGCCCAATTATTTGCTTTATTGATACAAAAGGAGCTTATCCAGGGAAAGCGGCAGAAGAGCGTGGACAAAGCGAAGCTATTGCGAAAAACCTTTTTGAAATGGCTGGCTTAACTGTACCTGTTATTTGCATTGTAATTGGAGAAGGAGGAAGCGGAGGAGCCTTGGCATTAGGTTTAGGAAATCACCTTCATATGCTTGAGAACTCGACGTATTCAGTTATTTCTCCAGAAGGAGCGGCAGCCATTCTTTGGAAAGATTCTTCTCTTGCGAAAAAAGCTGCTGAAACGATGAAGATTACAGCACCAGATTTGAAAGAACTGGGTATTGTAGATGAAATGGTTTCAGAGGTAAAAGGCGGAGCTCACCGAGATATCGATGCACAAGCTGGATACATGGAGGGCATTATCAAGAAATCATTAAAAGAGCTGATGAATTTATCAAAAGAAGAGCTAGTGGAAGAGCGTTATTTAAAATACAAAAAAATCGGACAATTTGCAGCTGAAAACGATGCCATTACTATAAAATAAAGAAACGTGCACTCTTGAAAAATAAGGGTGCGCGTTTTTGTGCGGTTTGTATAGCCCTTCTCTATTGTGTTTACAAGTTCTTCGTGGTATTTTATAGACAGCAAAAACCTTTAAGTAAAAGTAGAAAAAGAGTGTTTTTAAAAAATTTCCTATGGTTATTAGCAGCTGTGCGAGCGTTTGTCTTTTCTCTAAAACGTGAGATATATAAGACAAATCAGGCAGCAAGTATTGCTGTATGAATTGCAGGGAATAGTAAAACAAGAAGCAAACGATGAAGAAATTCATCGTTAAAGTGCTGTGTATTTGTTTGCTATTTGATTCAGCGCTACGTAGGTATTTCATAAGTTACACGTAAAGCAAGGTGAACAAGTCAAGGCAACAAAATATTTGTTCACAGCCTGCTAGTACAAGGTTAGTAAAAGAAATAGCTATTTGCCCTATCTAAAGAGTAAATAGTAAATATATAGGAGGAAATTTGAATGCGTAAAACTAAAATTGTATGTACTATTGGACCAGCCAGTGAAAGTGTAGAAAAATTAGTTGAACTAATTAACTCAGGTTTAAACGTTTGTCGTCTAAACTTCTCTCACGGTGACTTTGAAGAGCACGGTGCACGTATTGTTAACATTCGTGAAGCTGCGAAACAAACAGGTAAAACAGTAGGTATCTTACTTGATACAAAAGGGCCTGAAATTCGTACAAACACAATGGAAAATGGTGCAATTGAGTTAGAAGAAGGCTCTGAAATCATTGTTTCTATGACAGAAGTAGTGGGAACAACTGAAAAATTCTCAATTACATATCCAGGTCTAATCGATGACGTACACGTAGGATCAAAAATCCTTTTAGATGACGGTTTAATCGGTCTTGAAGTACTAGACGTCAATAAAACTGATGGTGAAATCAAAACAAAAGTACTTAACCCTGGTACATTAAAAAATAAAAAAGGTGTAAACGTGCCAAACGTAAGTGTAAACCTTCCTGGTATCACTGAAAAAGATGCAAACGATATTGTATTCGGTATCGAACAAGGCATTGATTTTATCGCTGCTTCTTTTGTGCGTCGCGCATCTGATGTATTAGAAATTCGTGAACTACTAGAAAAACACAATGCAGCTCACATTCAAATCATCTCAAAAATCGAAAACCAAGAAGGCGTAGATAACATCAAGGAAATTCTTGAAGTTTCAGACGGTTTAATGGTTGCTCGTGGTGACTTAGGAGTAGAAATTCCTGCTGAAGAAGTACCATTAGTACAAAAAGATCTAATCAAACAATGTAACGCGCTTGGCAAACCAGTTATTACAGCTACACAAATGCTTGATTCAATGCAACGCAACCCGCGCCCGACTCGTGCGGAAGCAAGTGACGTTGCCAATGCTATCTTTGATGGTACAGATGCAATTATGTTATCTGGTGAAACAGCTGCAGGTTCTTACCCAGTTGAAGCTGTACAAACAATGCATTCAATCGCTTCTCGTGCTGAGCAAGCTCTAAACTACTCTGAGATTTTACAACAGCGCAGCAAGCAAGTTGGCCCATCTATTACAGATGCAATCGGACAATCTGTTGTACACACAGCGCTTAACTTAAACGCTAGTGCAATCGTAGCGCCAACAGAAAGTGGTTATACAGCGAAAATCGTTTCTAAATATCGTCCGCAATCTCCAATCGTAGCTGTTGCAGCAAACGATTCTGTTGCACGTCGTCTGTCTCTAGTATGGGGTGTTACACCAGTTGTTGGTGAGCGCGTAAATACAATTGACGATATGTTAGATCACGCTGTAAATGACGCAGTAAAAACAGGCGTTGTAGCACACGGCGACTTAGTTGTTATTACAGCTGGTGTTCCAGTTGGAGAATCAGGTGCAACGAACTTAATGAAAGTTCAAGTTGTAGGTGACGTTCTTGCTAAAGGACAAGGAATTGGTCGTAAAGCAGCAGTTGGTAAAGTAGTTATTGCTAAAACTGCTGAAGAAGCAAATGCAAAAATGACTGAAGGTGCTATCCTTGTTACAAACAGCACAGATCGCGATATGATCAGTGCAATCGAAAAAGCAGGGGCTCTTATTACAGAAGAAGGCGGTCTAACAAGCCATGCAGCTGTAGTAGGGTTAAACTTAAGCATTCCTGTCATTGTAGGCGTAGAAAACGCAACAAGCGTATTCTCAGAAGATCAAGATATTACAGTTGATGCTTCACGTGGTGTTGTATACAACGGACACGCAAGCGTACTCTAAGAACACGTAGATGATAGAAAAAAGAGAAGGGGAATCCTTCTCTTTTTGTTTAGGCAATTCAATAAGCGAAGAGGTGATGATGGTGAGGAAGCTCCTTCCGCTCCTTCTTATTGTACCTGCTGTTGAGGTAATGATTTTGATTTATTCAAGTCATCTCATTGGTGTAATGTCAACATTTTTACTGATTATTGCTACCAGTTTTATTGGTGCGTTTCTAGCGAAAAAACAAGGAACATCTCTTTTTCAAAAAGCACAGCGTCAGATGAGCCAGGGACATGTTCCGAGCGGTGAAATCCTTGATGGTATGTGTGTACTATTTGGCGGACTGTTTCTGCTGTTTCCAGGCTTCTTGACAGATGTTGTAGGCTTTATCTTTTTACTGCCGTTTACACGCAAAATCGTTAAGCCTTTTCTTTTGACGTGGCTAAGAAGATTTTTTCAAGGACGTAATCGAATGACGATTATTCGTTAACTAGAAAGTGTGTGAAAGAAGCTTCTTTCACACACTTTTTCATTTTCCTATAATAAATTGCCACGTTTCTTTAAAAACCCCCGTTGTATGAAGTGTTTTTAGAATAACAAGAATAACAGGGCCAACTATTAATCCGAAAAATCCAATCAATTGATATCCTACAAATAAAGCAATTAATGTAGCGAGAGGATCAAGACCAATGCTTGATGACAAAATTTTTGGTTCCATAATTTGTCGCTGCACTAGTACTACAGCATATAGTACCGAAAGCCCTACAGCAAATGACACGTTATCTGTTGCAAATGCATAAATCATCCAAGGAACAAAAACCAGTCCTGTTCCGAGGTAAGGAAGAATATCTACTAAGCCAATTAATAAAGCGACTGTAATAGCATAATCAACCCTAAGAACAAGTAAACCAAAAAGAACGATGATTGTGGTAATCGAAATAAGCGTAAGCTGAGCTTTAATAAAACCAAACAGTGCATTTTTAAGCTCCACAACAACTGTCTGTCCATTTTCTCTTACTTTTTTAGGAATAAACACGCTGCTTTTAGCCATCAGCTTGTACCAATCTTTACTAATAAAAAAAGTAGCCAGTAATGAAAAAATAATCACAGTAGCTGCATTAGGCAATACGGATAAAAGTACTGGGATGCTTTGCAATACATTTTGCAGAAAATCGCCCACTGTTTGAGCGATATGGTTGCCTACCCCTTTAATGTTCGATAAAATAGTTGCTTGCTGACCGGTATTTAAGTTATTAAACATAGAAGTAATGCGTTCATAAAACGGAAGTATTTGTTCTGTAGCAATATTTTCAATAAATATGACTACTTCTTTGAAATTTGTGGGAACAACTTTCGCTAAATACGTACTTCCTGCAATGATTTCTGTGATAAGTAACGTAATAAGTCCGGCCAAAAGAGAGAAGATAAGAACCATTGACAGTAAAACAGCTAAGTAGCGGGGTAAGCGCAGCTTCAATTCAAATAGATTAACCATAGGATTTATAAAAAAAGCGATGCAGCAGGCGATAATAAATGGATATATGAGAGAAGAGACATAATAACTAAGAAACATAGATGCTGCAATAATTACCAACACACAAGCTAAGCGAAATAGTCGATGTAAATGAAGCTTGTACACAATAAATAGAGGCCTCCTTGTAAACGATAGTCAACAAAAGAAAAAGCTACTCATAAAATATTTACGTAATACGCTTTAGATTTATCACAATAAAAAAGAAAGGATGAGTAAAATGTTCTCACAACCCATGCTTTTTTTAGCTGTTTTACTCGTAATTGGATTAGTGGCTAAAAATCAATCATTAATCATTGCAGTTGCATTTTTACTTATTTTAAAATTAATCGGGTTAGACGGTAAGGTTTTTCCGTTTCTACAATCAAAAGGAATTAATATTGGAGTAACGGTTATTACAATTGCCGTTCTTGTGCCAATTGCAACAGGAGACATAGGGTTCAAACAATTAGGAGAAGCCGTGAAATCTTCTTATGCTTGGATTGCTCTAGGAGCCGGAATTGCTGTAGCAATTATTGCCAAATATGGACTTACACTCTTGGAAGATGATCCGCATATTACGACCGCTTTAGTTTTTGGCACAATTCTTGCTGTGGCGCTGTTTCAAGGGGTAGCAGTAGGTCCGTTAATCGGTGCTGGAATTGCTTATTTATTTATGAAATTAACTGAACTTTTTTCGTAGAAATTTTTGTATAATAATAATTTTTTTAAAATTTCTTCTCTCTTTTGATTCACAAAAGTCAGATAATTGTTTATAATATATTTTGAGGCCGCATCTTTTTACATACAATTGTATGTTTTACCTATAGGGCTGTAACAAAGCAATGACACATGCAGATGTTTTAATTTTGTGTGTTATTGAAACAAATGGAAATGTAAGCATTTTCTTTACGTGGGGTGAAGGAATGTTCTTCCAAGATATATATTCAAAAGAGGCGCTTCGTATATCATTTAATGTCTAGTTGAGCAGAGGCTCAATTTTGTTTTTCACGTTTTACACAGAAAGGTATGGGGAATTTTTTCTGTAAAGGAGTGGAGATTTATGACAGCAACTCGAGGTCTAGAAGGGGTAGTCGCTACAACGTCAGCAGTAAGTTCAATTATTGATGACACTTTAACATATCAAGGCTACAATATTGATGATTTAGCGAATTATGCAACATTTGAAGAAGTGGTGTATTTACTATGGCACGGAAAATTACCTAATAAAGAAGAATTATCTGTGTTTTCTAGATTACTAGCAGAAAACGCTAAATTACCCCAAGAAGTCTTAAATCATTTCAAAACTTATCCAATTCAAGATGTTCATCCAATGGCAGCTTTAAGAACAGTCGTATCACTATTGGGGTTGTACGATCCTGAAGCTGATTTAATGGATGAAGAAGCAAATTATCGCAAAGCTGTTCGTTTGCAAGCACAATTACCAACAGTGGTGACTGCTTTTTCAAGAGTTCGCAACGGATTAGAGCCAATTGAGCCAAACGAAAATTATAGCATTGCCGCTAACTTTTTATATATGTTAACCGGCGAAGAGCCAACTGATATCCAAGTAGAAGCGTTTGATAAAGCACTTGTCTTACACGCTGACCATGAGCTAAATGCTTCAACTTTTACAGCGCGTGTCTGTGTGGCAACGTTATCCGATATTTATTCAGGAATTACAGCCGCTATTGGGGCGTTAAAGGGTCCTCTTCACGGGGGAGCGAATGAAGCTGTTATGAAAATGTTGTCTGACATTCAAACAGTTGAAAATGCAGAACCTTACATTCGCGAAAAGCTCGCAAAAAAAGAAAAGATTATGGGATTTGGACATCGTGTGTATCAGCAGGGTGATCCTCGTGCCAAGCACTTGAAAGAAATGTCTGAAAAACTTACAAAACAAGCAGGAGATACAACGCTATACGATATGTCAGTGAAAATTGAGGAAATCGTAACAGGCGAGAAAAAGCTTCCGCCAAACGTTGATTTCTATTCAGCTTCTGTATACCACAGCTTAGGTATTGATCACGATCTATTTACTCCGATTTTTGCCGTAAGCCGCGTATCAGGATGGATTGCTCACATTTTAGAGCAGTATTCAAACAATCGTTTGATTCGTCCAAGAGCTGATTATATCGGTCCTGGAAAACAAACGTACATTCCGCTTGAAGAGCGCAGCTAAACAATGTGACGAAGGTGCTCACGTTCGTTGAGCACTTTTCCATAAGTGAAAGTAGACAAATTTTTTAAGGAGGTCATTCTCATGACAAAAGGTGAACAAATTTCTGTAGCAAACGGCGTTTTAAACGTACCAAATAACCCAATTATTCCATTTATCGAAGGTGACGGAATTGGTCCGGATATCTGGGCAGCAGCTTCCCGCGTATTAGAAGCAGCAGTTGCAAAAGCATACAATGGTGAAAAAGAAATCGTTTGGAAAGAAGTATTAGCAGGTGAAAAAGCATTTAATCAAACTGGCGAATGGTTACCGGAAGAAACGTTAGATGCAATTCGCGAATACATAATTGCAATCAAAGGACCATTAACGACACCAGTAGGCGGTGGAATTCGTTCTCTAAACGTGGCATTGCGTCAAGAATTAGACTTATTTACATGCTTACGTCCTGTTCGTTATTTTGAAGGTGTACCTTCTCCAATTAAGCGCCCAGAAGATACAGATATGGTTATCTTCCGTGAAAATACTGAAGATATTTATGCTGGTATTGAATATGCAAAGGGTTCTGAAGAAGTACAAAAGCTTGTTTCATTCCTACAAACGGAATTAGGCGTAAATAAAATCCGTTTCCCTGAAACTTCTGGATTAGGTATTAAGCCTATTTCTTCTGAAGGAACAGAGCGTCTTGTGCGTGCAGCAATCAACTATGCAATTGAACAAGGCCGCAAGTCTGTTACGCTTGTACACAAAGGTAACATTATGAAATATACAGAAGGCGCATTTAAAAATTGGGGCTATGAGCTAGCTGAAAAAGAATTCGGCGATAAAGTATTTACTTGGGCTCAATATGACCGCATCGTTGAAAAAGAAGGTGCACAGGCTGCAAACAAAGCTCAAGCAGAAGCGGAAGCAGCAGGAAAAATTATTGTAAAAGATTCAATTGCAGATATCTTCTTACAACAAATTTTAACTCGTCCACGTGAATTCGATGTAGTAGCAACAATGAATTTAAATGGAGATTACATTTCAGATGCATTAGCAGCACAAGTTGGTGGTATTGGAATTGCTCCAGGGGCAAATATCAACTACGAAACTGGACATGCTATCTTTGAAGCAACTCACGGTACAGCACCTAAATATGCTGGTTTAGATAAAGTAAACCCGTCTTCTGTATTATTATCAGGTGTGTTAATGCTTGAACACCTTGGCTGGAATGAAGCAGCGGATTTAATCATGAAATCAATGGAAAAAACAATTGCTTCAAAAGTAGTAACATATGATTTCGCACGTTTAATGGACGGCGCAACAGAAGTGAAGTGTTCAGAGTTTGCTGATGAATTAATTAGCAATCTAGGAAAACAAGTAACAGTTTAATAGCTATTCATTTAGGGGAGGAATTATAATGGCAAATATGCGTAAAAAAGTATCTGTTATCGGAGCGGGCTTTACGGGAGCTACAACTGCTTTTTTAATTGGTCAAAAAGAATTAGCTGATGTTGTATTAGTTGATATTCCGCAATTAGAAAATCCAGCTAAAGGTAAGGCGCTGGATATGTTAGAAGCAAGTCCTGTACAAGGCTTTGACGCTAACATTACAGGAACAGCCAACTACGAAGACACAGCTGATTCTGACATTGTCATTATTACAGCTGGTATCGCGCGTAAGCCAGGTATGAGTCGCGATGATTTAGTAACAACGAACCAAAAAATCATGAAGTCTGTTACTCAAGAAGTTGTTAAATACTCGCCAAACTGTCACATCATCGTGTTGACAAACCCGGTAGATGCTATGACGTACACAGTATTTAAAGAATCTGGTTTTCCTAAAAACCGCGTAATCGGTCAATCAGGCGTATTAGATTCTGCACGTTTCCGTACGTTCGTAGCGCAGGAGTTAAACATTTCAGTGAAAGATATCACAGGTTTTGTACTTGGTGGACATGGCGACGATATGGTACCTCTTGTACGCTACTCATATGCTGGCGGTATTCCTCTTGAAACGCTTATTCCAAAAGCGCGTCTTGAAGCAATTGTTGAAAGAACACGCAAAGGCGGCGGCGAGATCGTTAACCTATTAGGTAACGGAAGTGCGTACTACGCGCCTGCTGCTTCTTTAGTAGAAATGACAGAAGCGATCTTAAAAGATCAGCGTCGTATTTTACCAGCGATTGCTTACCTAGAGGGTGAATATGGTTATAACGGCATCTACTTAGGTGTTCCAACCGTATTAGGAGCTGCAGGAATTGAGCAAGTAATTGAATTAGAACTTACTGATTCTGAAAAATCTGCGTTAGATCAATCAGCAAAATCAGTCAAAACTGTCATGGGTGTATTAGCTTAATACAATAAAATAGGTTTGAGTATAGGTTTTTATCGATATTCAAACAATAGTCACAAGGAAAATTCGAGGGAAACCTCGAATTTTTCTTGTATATAAAGAAAAGCTATTACTTTATACAAAAGGTGGAATGATGATGGTATTAGGTAAAAAACAAAAAATAGGTCGAAGTATTGAAGATATAAAAGTTGGAGAAAAATTAACGCTAACTGAACGAATTGAAGATAAGGATATCTTATTGTACTTAGGGCTGACAAATGATTCTAACCCTTTATACATTCAGCATGATTACGCATCTCAGACCCCTTTTAAAAAACCTATTGTGCCAAGTATTATGATTACCGGTATTATGACAGCAGCCATTTCAAAGTATTTGCCCGGACCTGGAAGTCACGTTGCAGAACATACGGTAGCCTTCCCTCAAAAAATTCATCATTATAGCACGATTGAATTTTTATTTGAAGTCACAGAGGTAAATGTTTCTTCTAGAACTGTTACGATTGAGGTGGAAGCGGTCAATGAGCAAAAAGAGAAAGTAGTAACGGCACGGTTTCTTGTGTATCCGCCGTTTAGACTTCCATCAGTAGAGACACACGACTTTGAAAATTTTTAAAACGCCTTAAATATTTATAAATAATGCCTTAAATATTTATAAATAATATAGAAGAAACTCTTTGGCCATATTTTCTGAAAATGTTGAAATGTATTGGAGAACGAGGCTAAAACATTGTATGATAAGAGAAGATAAATAGAAAATAATATCATTTGGATGAAGCTGCGGTTTAATTTAACTAGATGGAGGCTTATATCGTTAATATGAGTAAGAAATTATTAGTCGTAGATGATGAACAATCAATTTCAACATTATTACAATATAATTTACAACAAGCTGGCTTTACAGTAGAAACAGCTGAAGACGGGGAAGAAGGATACAACAAGGCACTAGAAGGAAAACCGGATTTAATTGTGTTAGACTTGATGCTTCCTAAGATGGATGGAATTGAAGTTTGTAAAAAGCTTCGTCAGCAAAAAGTGATGACGCCTATTTTAATGTTAACTGCAAAAGACGATGAATTTGACAAAGTATTAGGGCTAGAGCTTGGCGCAGATGACTACATGACGAAACCATTTAGCCCTCGAGAAGTAGTAGCGCGTGTAAAAGCCATTTTACGCAGAACACAAATTATTGCTCAGGAAAATGAACAAGAGGAAGATGGCGAACGCATCATGATCGGTGATTTAAAAATTCTTCCAGATCATTATGAGGCCTACTTTAATCAAGAGCAGCTTGAGCTTACTCCGAAAGAATTTGAGTTATTATTATATTTGGCAAAATACAAAGGGCGGGTATTAACTCGTGATCAGCTGCTAAGTGCAGTGTGGAATTATGATTTTGCCGGAGATACGCGAATTGTAGATGTGCACATCAGCCATTTGCGTGAGAAAATTGAACACAATACGCGAAAACCTGTTTATATAAAAACGATTAGAGGATTAGGATATAAGCTGGAGGAACCAAAGGTAGATGAATAAATTTCGTTCAAGGCTACTTTTGGCTCTATTAGTACTTATTATTATTGTATTAGTAGGTCTTGGCCTGCTGCTGGGACAGTTGTTTAAAAACTTTTATTTTCAGACGTTTCAAGAGCGAATGGAAAAAGAGGCAAAGCTTGTAGAAATGTACATTAGCGAAGAAGGTATCGCAAGTCCTGGTTTAAAATCTAAAGTTGATCAAATCAGCCATTCGTTAAGTGTACGAACGACTATCGTTCAAAAAGACGGAAAAATATTAGTTGACTCAAATCCAGGTAGCAAGCAGCAAAGAATCGAAAAAAGTATCGTAATCCAACAAGTATTGAAAAAGCAGTTAAACAGTAAAAAAAGCTTTGATCAAATTAAAGAAGATTACGACTTATATTACTATGGTATCCCGCTTATTATAGAAGGTAAGCAAGAGGGATTTGTTGTGCTGAGTACATCGTTTGATTCATTAAAACAAGTAAATCAGCAAATTTGGGGCCTTCTTATTGGAAGCTTAGGTCTAGCTTTGATTGTGATTTTACTCTTAGGTGTAAAGATTATGGGACGCTATACCCGTCCTATTGAATCGGCAACCAAGGTGGCTATGGAACTTGCAAAAGGGAATTATAAAGCTCGTACATATGAAGATTATGTAGATGAAACAGGGATGCTGAGTCAGTCTATTAACGCACTTGCTCGTAATCTGCAAGAGTCTATCACTAATCAAGAAATGCAGCAGGACAGGCTGCGCACGCTAATTGAAAATATGGGAAGCGGCATGCTTCTTATCGATAGTCGGGGCTATATAAACTTAGTGAATCGAGCTTATAAAGAGCAGTTTCATATACATCCGGATGACTTCCTTTATCATTTGTATTACGAGGTATTTGAGCACAAAGAAATCATTAAGCTTGTGGAAAAAATATTTATGACGGAAGTAAAGGTTCGAAAACAAGTGGTTCTGCCTTTAAATATTGAACGAAGATATTTTGATGTTTACGGAGCGCCGATTATTGGCTTAAACGATGAATGGAAAGGGATTGTGCTTGTTTTCCATGATATTACCGAGCTGAAAAAACTAGAACAAGTGCGCCGTGACTTTGTAGCGAATGTGTCTCATGAACTAAAAACCCCTATTACTTCCATTAAAGGGTTTAGTGAGACATTATTAGACGGTGCCATGGAAGATCCGCAGCTGCGACAGCAGTTCCTATCTATTATTCTCACGGAAAGTCAGCGCATGGAGAGCTTGATTCAAGATCTTTTAGATTTGTCTAAAGTTGAACAGCAAGGGTTTAAACTAAGCATTCATTCAGTAGATCTGAATACGCTTCTTTACGAAGTGACGACAGTGCTATCAAACCGAGCGACTGAAAAAGAAATCACGCTAACGTTAGATACGCTTCCTGAAGAAGCGTGGATTGATGGTGACAGTCAGCGCCTTATGCAAGTGTTTGTTAACTTAATCGGCAATGCGCTCATGTATACAATGCCTGGAGGAACCGTTCACGTTTCGCTTGAAGAGGAAGAAGCAACGATTACGGTTCATATTCAAGATACAGGTATCGGTATTGATGCCGATGAAATTTCACGTATTTTTGAGCGCTTTTACCGAGTAGATAAAGCAAGAAGCCGTAATTCGGGAGGAACAGGTCTTGGATTAGCAATTGTTAAACACCTTGTTGAAGCTCATAAAGGGGAAATTGAAGTGAAAAGTGAAGCCAACAAAGGGACAACTTTTTCGGTGAAGCTGCACAAGTATTTGCCGCAGATGTAAAATGTTTACGTTCCTTTTACAATTTATTTAATGTAGCTTAATAAATAATTGATACAATTTTTCATGGAAACCCCTTCATCCAAGGAGCCAATATGTAAGGCGAAGATAGCTTTAACCGTGCTATTTTCGCCGATTCTTTTTGCTGATTTTTATCCACTCACATGTTACACCGCCTAAAATAACTAGGCGGTGTTTTTATTTTATGATGTATAGATCTTATCACCACATGAAAATAAAACGTTGAATTGAAGAGTACTTTTTGTCCTTAAAGCTTATTGTTTGCTAAAATAAAGGTAAGATAAGAAGAGAGCGAAATGGAGGAACATGAATGACACAAAAACTAGTATTAATTGACGGGAATAGTATTGCCTACCGTGCATTTTTTGCTTTGCCGCTTTTAAACAATGATAAAGGAATACATACAAATGCCATATACGGCTTTACCACAATGCTGACACGTATCCTAGAGGAAGAGAAGCCAACGCATTTACTGGTGGCTTTTGATGCAGGGAAAACAACGTTTCGTCACAAAACATTTACAGAATATAAAGGAGGCAGACAAAAGACGCCTCCTGAACTTTCAGAGCAGTTTCCTTTTATTCGCGAGTTATTAGATGCATATGGGATTAAGCGCTATGAACTGCCTGATTATGAAGCAGATGATATTATCGGTACACTTTCAAAGCAAGCTGAACAAAAAGGAATGGCCGTAAAAGTCATTTCCGGGGATAAAGATTTACTTCAGCTTGTGTCAGAACATGTAACCGTAGATATTACGAGAAAAGGGATTACAGATGTCGATTCCTATACGCCTGCAGCCATTGATGAAAAGTATGGTATTACGGCTGCACAAATTATTGATATGAAAGGCCTTATGGGGGACAGCTCGGATAATATCCCAGGCGTGCCCGGAGTCGGAGAAAAAACAGCCTTAAAGCTATTAAAAGAGTTCGAAACGGTTGAAAATGTATTACAATCTATCGATCAAGTCAGCGGTAAAAAATTAAAAGAAAAGCTTGAAGATAATCGTGAATCAGCCATCATGAGTAAAAAGCTTGCAACTATTTATTGCGAAGCGCCTCTTGAAGTATCTGTAGAAGATGCAAAGTATGACGGGTTTGAATCTTCAAAGGTCATCTCTTTATTTAAAGAGCTTGGGTTTAATTCTCTGCTTGCTAAATTTGGTGAATCAGCAGAAGAGGAAGCAGATTTTGAAGACCTGACGTTTGAAATAGCGCAGGAAGTTCACGATGATATGTTAACAAGCGAAGCAGCTCTGATCGTAGAAGGTTATGAAGAAAACTATCATCACAATCAGCTGCTTGGTTTTGGAATCAGCAACAAAAATGGCCACTATTTTATTGATAAAGATACAGCTCTTTCATCTTCTAAATTTAAAGCATGGTTAGAAGATGAACGTGTAAAAAAGACGGTGTTTAATGGGAAACGTACGATTGTATCGTTAAAATGGGTGGGGCATGAAATTAAAGGAATTGAACATGATGTAATGATTGCTTCTTACATCTTGAATCCTGCTGAGGCAAATGATGATCTAGCGACAATTGCAAAATTAAAAGGATATCATCAAGTGCAATCAGATGAAGCTGTGTATGGAAAAGGAGCTAAGCGAAGCATTGCAGAAGCTGATCAGCTAGCTGAGCATGTTATAAGAAAAGCAGCCGCCGTAGCTTATTTAAAAGAAGTGTTAGAAAAAGAATTGGTTGAAAATGAACAGTTTGAGCTATTTGAGAAGCTTGAAATGCCTCTTGCCATTGTCCTTGCTGATATGGAATATCAAGGGGTGAAAATTGACCGTGCGCGTTTGGATGAAATGGGCGAAGATCTTCGAGAACAGCTTGAAAAAATTGAAGCGAAAATCTACGAATACGCTGGACAAGAATTCAATATTAATTCGCCAAAGCAGCTAGGAGTTGTTCTTTTTGAAAAAATGCAGCTTCCAGTCATAAAGAAAACAAAAACAGGCTATTCCACATCAGCCGATGTATTAGAGCAATTAGCTAGTACCCATGATATTATCCCAGAGATTTTACAATACCGTCAGCTAGGAAAATTACAGTCTACGTATATTGAAGGATTAAAAAAGGTTATTCATGAAATCGATGGAAAAGTTCATACCCGCTTTAATCAAACGTTAACTCAAACGGGAAGGTTAAGTTCCGTAGATCCTAACTTGCAAAACATCCCGATTCGTCTTGAAGAAGGTAAAAAAATAAGAGGTGCGTTCGTGCCTTCACAGCCTGATTGGTTAATATTTGCGGCGGATTATTCACAAATTGAGCTGCGCGTACTGGCTCATATTGCAGATGATGAAAAGCTAATTGATGCGTTTAAGCATGACTTAGATATTCATACGAAAACAGCGATGGATGTGTTCCACGTCGAAAGAGAAGAAGTAACGTCGAATATGCGCCGTCAGGCTAAAGCAGTTAATTTTGGAATCGTCTACGGCATCAGTGATTACGGTTTATCGCAAAGTTTAGGAATTACAAGAAAAGCAGCGGCTACTTTTATTGAACGCTATTTAAAAAGCTTCCCGGGTGTACAGGAGTATATGGATACGATTGTACGCGATGCAAAAGAAAAGGGATATGTAACAACGCTCTTGCACCGCCGACGTTACTTGCCTGAAATCACGAGCCGAAACTTTAACCTCCGCAGCTTCGCTGAGCGTACGGCTATGAATACGCCTATCCAAGGGACAGCAGCTGATATTATTAAAAAAGCAATGATTGAAATGGATAAGCGCTTAAAAGATGAAAATCTTCAGGCTAAGCTACTGCTTCAAGTACACGATGAGCTGATTTTTGAAGCCCCAGAAGAAGAAATTAAAATTTTAGAGAAAATCGTACCAGAAGTAATGGAGCATGCTTTAGAGCTAGAAGTTCCGTTGAAAGTAGATTATTCTTACGGAAAGACTTGGTACGAAGCAAAGTAGTGGAAAAAGGATGTGACAAACGTGCCAGAATTACCAGAAGTTGAAACCGTCAGACGTACGTTAATTGAATTAGCCAGTGGAAAGATCATTGAGCGTGTAACAGTTAAATGGCCTAATATTATCAAACGTCCTGAACAAGTTGAACAGTTTTGTGATGCGCTTATTGGACAAACCATTCGAGATGTTGAACGAAGAGGTAAATTTTTGAAAATTGTGCTCGATGATTATACGATGGTTTCTCATTTGCGTATGGAAGGGAAATATGCTCTCCATGAGAATGCAGAAGAACCAGATAAGCATGTACACGTCTTTTTTCACTTCACGGATGGAACGGAATTGCGATACCGGGATGTAAGGAAGTTTGGTACTATGCACTTATTTAAAAAGGGAGAGGAAGATCTGTTTCCTCCTCTTATTGGCCTTGGACCTGAACCGTTTGACGAAACATTTAATCCAAGTCAATTAAAAATGCGAATCGGCAAAACCTCTCGAAAAATCAAGCCGGTTTTACTCGATCAAAATGTCGTGGTTGGACTCGGGAATATTTATGTAGATGAAGCACTATTTCGCGCAGGGATTCATCCTGAACGAGTGGCCAGCCAATTAACAGACGAAGAGTATGAAAAATTGTACGAAGAAATTGTAGCGACCCTTCAAGAAGCTGTGAAACAAGGAGGCAGCACAATTCGCACGTATGTAAACACACAGGGACAAATAGGCATGTTTCAGCAGCAGCTTTATGTGTACGGGAGAAAAGGCGAATCCTGTAAAATCTGCGGTACCCCAATTGAAAAATTTGTTGTAGGCGGTAGAGGAACACATATCTGCCCAAATTGTCAGCCGGCTAAAAAATAACAATGGATGGGCTCCTTTCATATACTACGTATAGACAGAAAGGAAAGGAGTCCTCTCATCATGATAACATTTTCTTTACTTATTCTTGCTTTTGCCGTAAGTCTTGACAGCTTTAGCGTTGGCCTGACATACGGACTTCGAAAGGTGAAAATTCCGCTGAAATCCATTTTTATTATTTCATGTTGCTCAGCATTTTCTTTAATGTTTTCTATGTTTTTAGGAAAAGTACTTACGCATCTATTTTCAGTGGATGTACTAAATAAAGTAGGCGGAGGTATTCTTGTTCTGCTTGGAATGTGGATTTTATACCAGTTTTTTTGTCCAGCAGATTCATCTCGAGTGAAAGAAGAAAAAACATTAGTGAAAATTGAAATTAAGTCCATTGGCTTAGTCATTAACGTATTGAAAAAACCGACTGCAGCAGATTTAGATAATTCGGGTTCCATCACTGGAATTGAAGCATTTATACTTGGAATTGCATTATCTCTTGATGCATTTGGAGCTGGGTTTGGAGCAGCTTTATTAGGTTATTCGCCGTATGCTTTAGCAATTGCTGTAGCTCTTATGAGTTCACTTTTTTTAAGTGCTGGCATACAGTTTGGCAAAATTTTTTCACGTTTATCATGGATGAAAATGTTCTCGTTTGTACCAGGAGTTCTGCTCATTATTTTAGGTATTTTTAGATTTTAAATAAAGCGATAAAGGAGAGGCCAATGTCAATTGTAATTGGATTAACAGGCGGAATTGCAAGCGGAAAAAGCACGGTAACCGGAATGCTACGAGATATCAATATTCCAGTAATCGATGCCGATCACATTGCAAAAGAAGTCGTAGAACCAGGAAAAGAAGCATACAAACAAATTGTAGAGACGTTCGGCCGTGCTATTCTTCACGAGAATGCGGAGATCAATCGAGCGGCTTTAGGGGAAATTGTGTTTTATCAAGAGGAAGAACGTAAAAAGTTGAATGCAATTGTACATCCTGCCGTAAGAAAAGAAATGCTTTCTCAAAAGGAAAGCTATATAGAGGAAGGTTACGAAGCCGTTGTATTAGATATTCCGCTGCTGTTTGAAAGTGATTTGACACACTTAGTCGATAAAGTAGTGGTTGTATATGTCGATGAGCCTGTGCAGCTAGAAAGATTAAAGTCTCGTAATGATCTCTCGACGGAGGATGCCTATGCGCGTATCCATGCACAGCTGCCTTTGATTCAAAAAGTAGCCTTAGCCGATGCGGTGATCAACAATAACGGACCTGTAGAGGAAACAAAACAACAGCTTTTAAGTATATTGGCCCTGTGGCTAGATTAAAGAGTGAATGATTGCATTCACTCTTTTTTTATTGGGAATATTTAAGGGCTTCTAAAAAAGAATGTGTTAAATATCTGTTCTCGCTATATACATATAGTAAAACTTAATTAAAATAATTTATTAAAAAAAATTAATATTATTCACTTTTTAAATATTTATGTTATACTATTCAATATAAAAAGTTAAATAGTATAACACATATAGAGAGGGGTATAGCCATGAAAGCACGTATTGCCATTAATGGTTTTGGGAGAATAGGAAGAATGGTGTTTCGCACAGCGATTATAGAGGAAAATTTAGATATTATTGCAATAAATGCATCTTATCCAGCAGAAACGTTAGCACATTTAATCAAATATGACTCTATACACGGACCATTTAATGGAGATGTCAAATGTGATGATGATGCGCTAATTGTTAACGGTAAAAGAATTCAGCTATTAAATTCACGTGATCCGCTGAATTTGCCTTGGAAAGAGCTTGGGGTTGATCTAGTTGTTGAAGCAACGGGGAAATTTAATTCAAGAGAAAAAGCGCAGTTACATATTGAAGCAGGTGCGAAAAAAGTTGTCTTAACGGCACCAGGTAAACAAGAAGATATTACCATTGTGATGGGCGTAAACGAACGAGAGTTTGATGTGAATCAGCATAACATTATTTCTAATGCCTCTTGTACGACAAATTGTCTAGCTCCAGTTGTCAAGGTGTTAGACGAAGCGTTCACAATTGAAAACGGTTTAATGACGACCGTTCACGCATATACAAATGATCAAAAGAATATCGATAATCCGCACAAAGACTTGCGAAGAGCCCGTGCGTGTGCTCAATCAATTATTCCTACAACAACTGGAGCAGCCAAGGCACTTTCATTAGTTCTTCCTCATTTAAAAGGAAAGCTTCATGGGATGGCGCTGCGCGTGCCAACGCCGAACGTATCACTTGTCGATTTAGTTGTGGATGTAAGGAAATCTGTGACGATGGAAGATGTTAATTTAGCGTTTATTAAAGCTGCTGAAGGACCATTAAAGAATATTTTAAATTTAACAATGGAACCACTCGTATCAATTGACTTTAATACAAATCCTCATTCAGCTATTGTAGATGGACTATCGACTATCGTAATGGAAGATCATAAAATTAAAGTGTTAGCTTGGTACGATAACGAGTGGGGCTACTCTCAGCGCGTAGTCGATTTGGTAAGATATATTGCTGCAGAAATGCGTAATGGATCAAAAATAAGAGTAAGCTAAGAAAGCTATTGATTGCTTTAAAAAAACAGGGAGCTATCGCCCTGTTTTTTTTTGTTTTTATTCAAAAGAATAGGGAAAAGCAATAAGATAAGCATGCAAAGGGGTGTTTATTTTCCTCAATTTTAATAAAAAATTAATAGTCGTTTAGCAGCTTTTACACACTGTCTCACGAGAATACAGGGGTAATTTGTATAGGTCTATCTGCAAGAACAATCTTTAATAAAATCAAAACACGTATTGCAAAATAAATGTAAACAAAGTATACTATGTTTCGTGAACTTCTTGTGTACCTTTCGGTGATGTGGCTACTTAAAGGGTTAGGACCTCTTTGGACTAACTTTCCCCCGTGGTAGTTAACATGCTATATGGCGAAAGAACTTCATGTTTAACGATTAAAAATTGTTAAAGGGGGAAATATCATTATGGAAACAATGGGTCGTCATGTCATCTCAGAATTATGGGGATGCGATTTCGATAAGTTAAATGATATTGATTATATTGAAAAAACGTTTGTTGATGCAGCTTTAAAATCTGGTGCGGAAGTTCGCGAAGTAGCGTTCCATAAATTTGCACCTCAAGGTGTAAGTGGCGTTGTTATTATTTCAGAATCACATTTAACGATTCACAGCTTCCCAGAGCATGGTTATGCAAGTATCGATGTTTATACTTGTGGTCATTTAGATCCTACAATCGCAGCAGATTATATTGCAGATGCTCTAAGTGCACAGACACGTGAAACAATTGAATTACCACGTGGAATGGGTCCTGTTCAGGTAAAACAAACTAAAGCGAATGCACTTTAATAGTGTCGATTGATTACGTAAGTTAAGAGGTGTATTACACACCTCTTTTTAGTATATAAATTTTTAATACGCAAAAACAAAGGGGATAACAACATGGGGGTAGTACAAGCAGTTAAATCTTTATTTTCTAATCATGTAGAAACAAGCGATCACCATTCAGATCCGACTCTAAAAACGCATTATTACAAAACAACGGCTGGGAATGCATTTAAGCAAGTTCATGAAATGTTGAAGCACATGCAAGGGATAGAGATACTTGCTGCGTATGAAGAGCGAGGAGAAATTAGCTTAAACGTTGTAAAAGGAAGAAAAGCTTTTGTTGTGATTACCATTATTAACGTACGTCCTCTTGAAACCGCTATCGATTTTTCTGCTACAACAGAATCAAAAGTGGTGCCGTTTGATTTTGGTTTTAGTAAAGAACTTGTACGTACGCTTTATAAGAGCTTTGATCAAAAACTTATTCCTCTTTCTTCGTAAGTTCCTTATCATTTTTGAATTTCAGGAAATAAAATGGGGAAATTCCTTTTCCTTTACTTGTATTCAAGCCTTGTTTTCTATAAGATGGAATAAAGTAAATCCTTTAATACAGCATCGTGTTTGTTAAAGGAAATGATGATAAAAATCATAATAAATGGCGAATAGCCGACTAACATAGATGGAAATTAACTTATATAAGAGAAAATAAAAAGAAAAACAAGGTTTATTATTGGAGCTGAGAATATGAAGTGCCCATCCTGTCATTACAATGGAACGAGAGTGCTGGACTCGCGCCCTGTAGAAGAAGGCCGCTCTATTCGTAGAAGACGTGAATGCGAAGAGTGTCACTATCGTTTTACAACTTTTGAGAAAGTAGAAGAACTTCCGTTAATTGTTGTAAAAAAAGATGGAGCGAGAGAAGAGTTCAGCAAAGACAAAATCCTTCGAGGGTTAATTAAGGCGTGTGAAAAACGCCAAGTAAGCTTAAAACAATTAGAAGATACCGTACACGATATTGAAACAGAGCTGCGCAGTCAGGGTACATCAGAGGTGCAGTCAGATGTGGTAGGAGAAATGGTGATGGAGCGATTAGCTGCTATCGATGAAGTCTCTTATGTTCGATTTGCTTCTGTATACCGACAATTTAAAGACATCAATGTATTTATTGATGAATTAAAAGATTTAATTAAGAAGGAACGACTGTAAAAGAGCTATTGAAGTATTCTTTAGGCTCTTTTTTTGTCATTTCTATTACTTTAAAAGTAGGTAGGGAACGACATGAAAGAACAACATTGGAAAGAAATGATACCGGTCGATCGTTATGTTGTTCGTTCGAACGGCATACTGCAGGAATACGACCGAAAGATTTTAACAATGCTCTATCAGCCGTTGGTGGGTACGACGTGTTTTGGTCTGTATATGACGCTATGGAGCGAGCTGGAACAAGATCGTTTATGGGGAAAAGAGTCTACGCATCATCATCTAATGTCAATGATGCAAATTAATTTGAAAGCTATTTACCATGAGCGGTTAAAATTAGAAGGCATTGGTTTGTTAAAAACATATATTAAGGAAGAAGATGATGTTCGTGTGTTCATTTATGAGCTCATTCCTCCTCTTACGCCCCATCAGTTTTTTAACGATGGCGTGTTAAATGTATATTTATATAACCGACTAGGAAAATCCATCTTTCAAAAAGTAAAAAATTATTTTTCGGATTCACTCGTCGATGACCAATCGTTCAAAGATGTGACGCATTCATTTAACGATGTATTTAAATCAGTTAAAGCAACAGAGCTGGCTCCAAGTTTTCAGTCTGAAAGCAAGGATGTATTTTCTCCTGATGCTCAAACGGACTTTGTGGATTCCTCCAAACGTGCTTCTATTGAGATGAGCCCGGATTCCTTTGATTTTGATTTATTTTTAGCAGGTCTAACAGATTCAATGATTTCGAAAAGGTCCATTACATCTAAAGTAAAACAAGCGATTGAAAAGCTAGCCTTTTTATACGGTATCGATCCTCTTCAAATGAAAAATGTGGTGCTCGATTCGCTAAATGAGAACGATCAAGTTGATATTGAATTGCTTAGAAAAGCAGCACAGTCCTTTTACCAATTTGAAAATGGAGAAGCACTTCCAAATCTAAGCGAACAAATTCAGCCTCCTATGCTTCGTACCATGCAGGAAAAGCAGCCGCAGACAAAGGAAGAGCAGCTCATTCAACAGCTTGAAGTGACTTCTCCTCGACAGCTTTTGATCGAGTTTTCCGGGGGAGCAGAGCCTTCAAAAGCAGATTTGCAAATGATTGAAGAAGTGATGTTTAACCAAAAGCTTTCACCAGGGGTAGTAAATGTTCTGATTTACTATGTTATGCTAAGATCCGATATGAAATTATCTAAGAGCTATGTAGAGAAAATTGCTGGACACTGGGCGCGCAAAAAGGTACAAACTGTTCAAGATGCCATGAATTTAGCTAAAAATGAACAGAAAGAATATCAGAATTGGACCGAAGCAAAGCAAAATAAAAAAACGGCTGGACGAAAAATTGTGCGTAAAGAAATGGTGCCAGAGTGGCTGAGCGATGAAGAAAAAGAAGAGAAAAAGCAGCCTTCAAAAGAAGTGGACGGATTTGAAGAAGAAAAACGAAAGCTACAAGAAGAGCTCAAGCAGTTAGATCAAGAGCTAAAACAAAAGCATAAAGAATAAAAAGCAGGTATGATAGAGATGAGGTGAAAAAGATGAAGCCTATCAATGATTCACTAAATCAGTTAGTGAACAAAAAGGATTTTAAAGCACGCTTAGAAGCATTAAGAAACAGTATCCTGTCTAATCCCGAAGTTAAAACATTTTTGCAAGAGCATCGCCATGAGTTAGATGAGCAAATGGTCGACCGAGGCTTGATGAAGATGCATGAATTTATCGACCAAAGCAAATGCTGTGACAAGTGTCCTTCTCTGCAAAGCTGTGTCAATATGGTGAAAGGATACCACCCTCAGCTGGTTGTAAAAGGCCGTAATATTGATTTACAGTATGAACGCTGTCCTAGAAAAGTACAAGAAGATGAGCGAAAAGAACAAGAATCTTTTATTCAGTGTATGTACGTGCCTAAAGAAATTTTACAGGCAACAATGTCTGATATTGAAATTGAGCAGGGAAGATTTGAAGCCATTAAACTAGTAAGAGATTTTGTGCGAGAATATGAGCCAAATAAGAAAATGAAAGCTTTATATTTACACGGTTCTTTTGGTGTGGGGAAAACGTATTTTCTTGGAGCAATTGCGAATGCGTTAGCCGAAAAGAAAGTGAAATCTACCATTCTGTATGTTCCGGAGTTTTTGCGTGAGTTAAAAGGTTCGTTTCAAGATCAAAGCTTCAATGAGAAAATAGAGTATGTCAAAAAAGTACCGGTTCTTATGCTTGATGATCTCGGAGCAGAATCCGTAACGAGCTGGATGCGAGACGATGTGCTCGGAACCATTTTACAATTCCGTATGCTCGAAAATTTGCCGACATTTTTCAGCTCGAATTTAAATTTTAAAGAGCTTCAACATCATTTGACTTATACCCAAAGAGGCGAGCAGGAAGAGCTCAAAGCCGCTCGTGTCATGGAACGAATTAAGTCTCTAGCCATTCCTGTTGAAATGAATGGAGAGAATAAACGAAATAGATGAGCAGGTCGTTTTACATTTCTTGTAACGACTTGCTCATTTTTTTGCATGTTGCCCCATATACATTAATAAAGCGTGTCCAAAGGGGGGCTATGAGGAATGAAAATATTTTTTAAATATGTAGAAGACGCAGTCGTTGTATATGAGTCTTTATGCGCGAAGCGAAGCGCTTTATCATATGGTTCACAGTGCTTGAAGCTGGTGAATAATCAGCTTTTAGTCATTGATGAGACATACAATAGAGAGGCCATTTTACAAGACATGGTGATACCGGTATTAACCCACGTAATTTTAAAAAAGAAAGAAAAAAAGATGATGGTAAACATATTAAAAGAACAATTTTTCTATTCAGAAGAGGAAGAGCAAGATTTGCTGCTTCAAATTATGGGGGGGATTATGGAAGGAGAGAGAGGCGAAATTCCGCAAAAAACATTTTCTCTTCCAAGAGAATTACTTATCCGCCAGGCTCTTCAAGACTTCTTCATTCATAATGTAACATTCACCTTTGAGTCTTTTCTCCAATTCCGTTTAAAAGAATATCAAGAGCGGCTGCGCTATTATGCTGAGCTGGCGATTGATGAATATAGGCTTGAGCAAGACTATCAAATTCTTATTCATCAGCTGCGTCAAGCAGCTAATGAAAGACAGTCATCTACAGGTGATGTGTATGTGATGCACTTGAATAAAAACAAGTTTGTATTGTACGACCACAGCAGTAGATATGTTCCTGAACGTGAATGTGCAGCTCTAGCAGAGGCCTTTTTATCTAAACAAGAATCATTATACATAGACTCGACTATTATCGCGCCTTTGCTAAGTTTATCTCCAGCTGCTATTCATCTGTATAGCGACCAGCATGATCATGATTTTGTTTATACCATTCAAAATATCTTCCAAGAAAAAGTTATGTTATACGAAAAAAATGAATTTCCGTTTGATCAAAAGCAAAATATAACGTGAAAGGTTGATTTCTATTTTGAAAATGAATATAATAAATGCATATTGAAAAACAGCTATATGTTACAAGTTATGATGAGGACATGAGTGTATATTTACGGTTTGTAGAGAGGGAGATCTAGGCTGAAAATCTCCTAACACGGAATATATTCTTACCACCTCTAAACTTCAGTAGTAAACGAGCAGAGCCTCTAGTAATTACTGACGGAATTTCCGTTATAAAACCTCGAGCCGCTTCGGGTTCTTTGGGTTATCCAAGATACGAAGAGGAAACAAGGGTGGTACCGCGTGTATACACAACTCGTCCCTTTTGATAAGGGACGAGTTTTTTGTTTTTACAAAAAGTTTATTCAGTTATGTTAAAGGAGTGGAAAGTTGTGTCAGAAGTAATCAAAATGACATTTCCTGATGGAGCTGTTAAAGAGTATCCAAAAGGATCATCAACAGAAGATATTGCGGCTTCTATTAGCCCGGGATTAAAGAAGAAAGCATTAGCAGGCAAAGTAAACGGCGAGCTGCTGGATTTACGTACGCCAATCGAACAAGATGGCAGTCTTGAAATCATTACGCAAGATGCTCCTGAAGCGCTTGAAATTATGCGTCATAGTACAGCGCATTTAATGGCTCAAGCAATCAAACGTTTATACAAAGATACAAAAGTACAGCTAGGTGTAGGGCCGGTTATCGAAAACGGTTTTTACTATGACATCGATATGGAAGAGTCAATTATTCCTGAAGATTTAGGTAAAATTGAAAAAGAAATGAAAAAAATCGTTAATTCAAATATCGAAATTGAACGAAAAGAAGTTTCTCGTGAAGAAGCCATTCAACTTTTTAAAGAAGTTGGCGATGAACTAAAGCTTGAATTGATCGATGCAATTCCAGCAGGTGAAAAGGTTACGATTTACCAACAAGGCGAATTCTTTGACCTTTGCCGAGGCGTGCACGTGCCGTCAACAGGCAAAATTAAAGAATTTAAACTATTAAGCGTGGCAGGTGCTTATTGGCGCGGAGACAGCGATAATCAAATGCTGCAGCGTATTTACGGTACAGCATTCTTTACAAAAGCAGATTTAGACGAGCATCTTCGTCTTCTTGAAGAAGCAAAAGAACGTGATCACCGTAAACTTGGTAAAGAGCTAAACTTATTTACAAATTCTCAAAAAGTAGGACAAGGTCTGCCTTTATGGCTTCCAAAAGGTGCGACGATCCGCCGTATTATCGAGCGTTATATCGTAGATAAAGAAGTAAGCCTTGGTTATCAGCACGTTTACACTCCGGTGCTGGGAAGTGTAGAACTTTACAAAACGTCTGGTCACTGGGAGCACTACCAAGATGACATGTTCCCTGCAATGGAAATGGATAACGAAGACCTGGTTCTTCGTCCGATGAACTGTCCTCATCACATGATGGTTTACAAACAAGGTATTCACAGCTATCGTGAGCTTCCAATCCGTATTGCTGAGCTTGGAACGATGCACCGCTACGAAATGTCAGGAGCATTATCAGGACTTCAGCGTGTTCGAGGCATGACGCTAAATGATGCGCATATCTTTGTACGTCCGGATCAAATCAAAGAAGAATTTATTCGTGTGGTTCGCTTAGTTGAAGCGGTTTATAAAGATTTTGGATTTGAAAATTATTCATTCCGTCTATCTTACCGTGACCCTGAAGATACAGAAAAATACTTTGATGATGATGCAATGTGGGAAAAAGCACAAAGCATGTTAAAAGACGCAATGGATGAGCTTGACCTTGATTATTATGAAGCTGAAGGCGAAGCGGCATTCTACGGTCCAAAACTAGACGTTCAAGTTAAAACGGCTCTTGGTAAAGAAGAGACGCTATCTACGGTTCAATTGGATTTCTTACTTCCTGAACGATTTGATTTAACGTATGTAGGGGAAGACGGAAAACAACATCGACCGGTTGTTATTCACCGCGGCGTGGTGTCAACAATGGAACGTTTTGTAGCTTTCTTAATCGAAGAATACAAAGGAGCTTTCCCAACGTGGTTAGCACCTGTACAAGTTCAAGTGATTCCGGTATCACCTACGGTTCACCTTGAGTATGCAAAAGAAGTGCAAGAACAGCTTCAGCTTGCGGGTATTCGTGTGGAACTTGATTCACGCGATGAGAAAATTGGCTATAAAATCCGTGAGGCTCAAATGCAAAAAATTCCTTATATGCTTGTTGTAGGGGATAAAGAAGTAGAGGATAAAGCAGTAAACGTACGTAAATATGGTGAGCAGAATTCAGAAACAGTGGATTTCCAAGCCTTTTTACAAAATGTAAAAGCAGAAGCATCTCGTTAATGAAAAAAGCAGAGAATTGAAATTCTCTGCTTTTTTATGCAACATTTATAAAAAACTGTTGCATAAATGTTTTTCCTTTGATACAATAACTTTTGTTGTGAAAAAAGAACGAAATCATTGACTTTTGTCTTTGTTGATACTATAATAGCTTAAGTAATTGAATACTTGTTTATACAGAAGAAGAAGCACCCGCTTCTCACCTGAGTGACGCATAGAGCAGTTAGCAGGTACATCGTATCTTAATTAAAACGATAGAAGTGTGGGTGCAGTATGTACTCACACTTTTTTGTGTGAGTTAATAATCGGTCTAAGCAAGCGTATTCGCTCATTAAACCTTGGAGGTGGCTACTTATTAGCAAGGACATGATGGTAAACGAGGGCATTCGAGCTCGCGAAGTTCGTCTAATTGATCAAAACGGTGAACAATTAGGAATTAAATCAAAAAATGAAGCATTAGAAATTGCTTCACGAGTAAATCTTGACTTAGTAATGGTTGCTGCAAATGCGAAACCGCCGGTATGTCGTATTATGGACTACGGTAAATTCCGCTATGAGCAACAACGTAAAGAAAGAGAAGCTCGTAAAAACCAAAAAGTTGTAAACTTAAAAGAAGTTCGTTTAAGTCCAACAATTGATGAACATGATTTTAACACTAAACTTCGTAACGCACGCAAGTTCCTTGAAAAAGGTGACAAAGTGAAAGCGTCTATTCGCTTTAAAGGTCGTGCCATTACTCATAAAGGGATTGGCCAAAAAGTACTTGAACGTTTTTCACAAGCTTGCGAAGATGTAAGTTCAGTTGAATCGGCTCCAAAAATGGAAGGCCGCAGCATGTTCTTAGTCTTGGCACCTAAAAACGAAAAGTAATAGAACGAGGAGGAACACCCCATGCCAAAAATGAAAACACATCGTGGCGCTGCAAAGCGTTTCAAAAAGACTGGAAGCGGTAAATTAAAACGTGCTCGTGCTTACACAAGCCATTTATTCGCTAACAAATCTACAAAACAAAAGCGTAAATTACGTAAAGGTTCTTTAGTAAGCAAAGGTGACTTCAAACGTATCCGTCACTTATTAGATAACATTAAGTAATTTGGGTTGAGATAGAAACAATACAGGAGGTAAACAATTATGCCACGCGTAAAAGGCGGTACAGTAACACGCAAACGTCGTAAAAAAGTTTTAAAATTAGCTAAAGGTTTCTTCGGTTCGAAGCATAGATTATATAAAGTTGCTAATCAGCAAGTTATGAAATCTCACATGTATGCTTATCGTGACCGTCGTCAGAAAAAACGTGACTTCCGTAAATTATGGATCACACGTATCAATGCAGCTGCTCGTATGAACGGTCTTTCTTACAGCCGTTTAATGCACGGTTTAAAATTAGCAGGTATTGAAGTTAACCGCAAAATGCTTGCTGACTTAGCTGTAGCTGATGAAAAAGCATTTGCTGAATTAGCAACTGCTGCTAAAAAAGGCTTAGATAAGTAATTGATTATAAAGTCTCGTCATCTTTGGATGATGAGGCTTTTTTGCTATCGGAGGATATATCATGAACCAACTGCTGCTTACCTATTTTATTATCATCAATATAGTAGGGATAGGAATGATGTATAGGGATAAACAAAAAGCGAAAAGGCATGAGTGGAGAATTGCCGAAAGCACACTGTGGACGGTAGCTGCTATCGGAGGAGCACTTGGAGGACTCATTGGTATGTATTGCTATCGTCATAAAACGAAGCACAAAGCATTTACAGTAGGGTTTCCTATTCTTGCTGTTCTTGATTTATTTTTCTTTTTTGTTATCAGCTGAGCACAAATATTTTTTGTGCTCAGTGTAAAAATTCTCGAACGGGGCTTTTCCAGCGAATAGGAGCATTTGGATACATGTCGTGTACGTGGTTTTCAAGCAGCTTGAAATCTTCTTTTTGCAGTTCATGTAATCGAGATGGATCTGTTAACACCATTGTAATTGATAGAGACTCTGGTTCATTGGGATTGCTGTATTTTTCTCCTTCAAATAAAATACCTTTATACGTTAATAGAAAATTTTTGCGGATATTCGTTTTTTCATCAACGACAAAGAATTGCTGATGTTCCTGAGCTGCTACAAGCTTCCGCTTTGGACTGCGAAAATGCTGAACCAGCTTTAATAGCGTGTAAGCAACAAGCGCGAAAATGAACACGCGAACGATAACAATAACAAACATAACGCTCCCTCCTTTACAAGGCACAGTTTTCTTACTTTACGTTCGAGTTTCTAAAAAGTTTCATGATTTTTGATATAATTTCTTTATTGGTTTAAAAAGAAGAAGATATACATAATTACAGGAGTGATTACATTGAATTTAAAACAGCTATTTACTATGCAGCGCCAGCTGGATCAGCATATAGAGGATAAGCATGAGCTTCATAAGGAAGACTTGATTCCGAGAAAGCTTTTAGCACTGCTTGTCGAAATGGGAGAACTGGCAAACGAAACGCGCTGCTTCAAATTTTGGAGTGTTAAACCTCCCGCTGAAGACGCTGTTATTTTAGAAGAATTTGTGGACGGCGTACATTTTATCCTTTCTTTAGGTATTGAAAAAGGATACGATGATTTAACTGAGCTACCGAAAGCAAAAGCAAGTGATTCAAAAACAGCACAATTTTTACAGGTATTTGCGCAAGTTGCTGCTTTCGAGAAGGATCAGTCGAAAGAAAACTATGTGGACATGTTTGTATCTTACATGACGCTTGGCGATATGTTCGGTTTTTCCGCTGAACATATTGAAGAGGCGTACATCTCAAAAAATGAAGTGAATTTTAAACGCCAAGAACAAGGATACTAGAAATAAAGGGATGGGAAATTTTACTTCAACCTCTTTTTAGCTATAATAGAGGTATACATATGAAAGGGGTAATCCATATGACAAAGTTAGATGAAACATTGACAATGCTTAAAGCACTAACAGATGCAAAAGGAATTCCTGGCAATGAACGTGAACCGCGTGAGGTTATGAAGAAATATATTGCACCTTATGCAGATGAAGTAACGACGGATGGGCTAGGCAGTTTGATTGCAAAAAAAGTGGGAAACGAACAAGGGCCTAAAATTATGGTAGCCGGTCACTTAGATGAAGTAGGCTTTATGGTGACTCAAATTGATGAACGCGGCTTTATTCGTTTTCAAACGGTAGGCGGATGGTGGTCTCAAGTTATGCTTGCTCAACGCGTAACCATCGTTACATCTAAAGGAGAGGTAACGGGGATTATTGGCTCAAAGCCTCCTCATATCCTGCCTCCAGAAGTTCGTAAAAAGCCAGTTGACATTAAAGATATGTTCATCGATATTGGTGCCTCTAGTAGAGAAGAAGTAGCGGAGTGGGGAGTGAAACCGGGTGATCAGGTTGTGCCTTATTTCGAATTTACAGTTATGAACAATGAAAAGATGCTGCTAGCGAAAGCCTGGGATAACCGTATTGGCTGTGCAATAGCTATCGATGTATTAAAAGCTTTAAAAAATGAAACACATGAAAATGTTGTGTATGGTGTAGGAACGGTGCAAGAAGAAGTTGGACTTCGAGGCGCAAAAACATCCGCTAACTTTATTGAACCAGATATTGCATTTGCTGTTGATGTCGGTATCGCTGGAGATACACCTGGCGTTTCTGATAAAGAAGCATCTTCTAAAATGGGAGACGGTCCGCAAATCATTTTATATGATGCTTCCATGGTTTCTCATAAAGGACTTCGAGATACGGTGGTAGATGTGGCAGATGAATTAAATATTCCATATCAATTTGATGCAATCGCTGGAGGCGGTACGGACTCAGGTTCTATCCATATTTCAGCTAACGGGGTGCCGGCACTTTCGATTACAATCGCAACTCGTTATATCCATTCTCATGCAGCGATGCTTCATCGTGATGATTATGAAAATGCAGTTAAATTAATTGCCGAAGTAATTAAACGCTTAGACCGAGATACGGTGAACACAATTACGTATAATTAAAAAAAGCTCATTCTCCCAGGAGAATGAGCTTTTTGTTGTACATAGGAAAAGGCTATTTATTTTAAACCGTTTTCAAGTGTTGTCAGAATTTCTTCTTTTTCTGATTCTGGAGACTTTTCCCAAAGCACCTCAAATAAAACACCAAGTCCAGGGAGCATTTTTTCTTCACCGCTTTGAATAGCGTCAGAAATTGTAGCTTCAAGCTCTTCTTTTGAGTTTCCTGAAACGTTTGCAATAACAGCATTTCGTAAATTAAGATCCATCATTTTCACCTCAGCTATCGTAAAGTTACCAATAGTTTTTGTTTTCTTTGCGATTTCTATGTACAATAAAGTGAAACTTATCTAATGATTATTGAGCAAAATGTAATCGAACTATTTATTTTTGTATAGATAAAGGAGTTATGTTTGTGAAACAAATTGATTCAGTTAAAAATCCGCAGGTAAAAGCGTGGAAAAAGCTGCATAATAAAAAAGACCGTGATAAGCAGGGCCTTTTTATGGTAGAAGGCTTTCATTTAGTCGAAGAAGCTATCAAAAATAAGAATTGCGTAAAGGAACTAATTATACGCGAATCGATCGAAGTGCCAGCACAGTGGAACATAGATGGTATCGAAATAACCGTTGTAAACGAAGCAATAATCAAATTATTATCTGACACAGAAACACCTCAAGGAATTATCGCCGTGTGTTTTCAAACGAAGCATGCAGAAATCATTCATACAGCACAGAAAGTATTGCTTTTAGATGCGGTGCAAGATCCAGGTAACCTAGGTACGATTATTCGAACCGCTGATGCTGCCGGAGTGGACGCTATTATCGTTGGAGAGGGCAGCGTGGATGTGTACAACCCAAAAGTCGTTCGTTCAACGCAAGGAGCTATTTTTCACCTTCCAATTGTAAAAGGTGATTTACTCGAAATGATTTCACTGTTAAAAGAAAGAGGAATAGCAGTTTACGGCACGTCGCTACAAAATGGAAAGGTCTACACACACGTAAAACCTTCAAACGAATTTGCGCTGATTGTGGGAAATGAAGGAAACGGCGTAAGCGAGAAAGTGCTGGAACAAACGGATCAGAATCTGTACATTCCTATCTATGGAAAGAGCGAGTCGCTAAATGTTGCCATCGCTTCTGGAATCTTACTTTATTATTTACGCGGAATGTAGTTGCATCGAGAACGTGTTTTCACTATAATAATACAATAGTTACATATGTAAAAAACGATGAAAGAGAGCAGTAGCTTATGTCCGTTTATGCAGGGAGAAAATGCCGTGACTGAAAGCATTTTTATAAATGTAATAAGTGAATTCACCTCTTGAGTTGACACTTAGACCATCTTACATAGATGTAAAGGTGTTCCGGAGATTCCGTTAACTTGAATGAAGTGAACTGTATACGTCTGTGTATATAGTTAACAAGGGTGGTAACGCGACTAATCCTCGTCCCTTTTTTGGGAGGAGGTTTTTTTATTTGTCATTTTTTATGTTAAAAGGAGGAATAAGTGATGAAAGAACGTTTACAAGAACTTCAACAAGAAGCAATTGCAAAAGTCGAAGCAGCAAGTGCTTTAAAAGAATTAAACGATGTACGCGTAGCTTATTTAGGAAAGAAAGGCCCTATCACAGAAGTACTTCGCGGTATGGGGAAACTTTCAGCTGAAGAGCGTCCTGTGATGGGAGCACTTGCAAATGAAGTACGTGAAGCTATTGCATCTAAAATTGAAGAAAAACAAACGGCGTTAGAAGCAGCCGAGGTAGAGCGTAAACTTGCTTCAGAAACAATCGACGTAACGCTGCCAGGACGCCCTGTTAAAACAGGTACGCATCACCCGCTAACAAGCGTGGTTGAAGAAGTAGAAGATTTATTCTTAGGAATGGGCTATGAAGTAGCAGAAGGACCGGAAGTAGAGCAGGACTACTATAATTTCGAAGCGCTGAACTTGCCAAAAGGTCACCCAGCACGTGATATGCAAGATACGTTCTATATTACGGAAGAAACGCTTCTTCGTACGCATACATCAACTGTTCAAGCTCGTGTTATGAACAAGAATGAAGGCAAAGGACCTGTTAAAATTATTTGCCCAGGTAAAGTGTACCGCCGTGATGACGATGATGCTACGCATTCTCATCAATTCATGCAAATTGAAGGTCTTGTAGTAGACGAAAACATTCGTATGAGCGATTTAAAAGGCACGCTTGAAGTATTTGTGAAAAAGATGTTCGGTGCAGACCGTGAAATTCGTCTTCGTCCAAGTTTCTTCCCATTCACTGAGCCGTCTGTAGAAGTAGACGTATCGTGTGCAAAATGTGGAGGTAAAGGCTGTAATGTATGTAAACAAACAGGCTGGATTGAAATTTTAGGAGCCGGCATGGTTCATCCAAATGTCCTTGAAATGGCTGGATACGATTCAACTAAATATCGTGGTTTTGCTTTTGGAATCGGTGTAGAGCGTATTGCTATGTTAAAACACGGCGTGGATGATATTCGTCATTTCTATACAAATGATGTTCGTTTCTTAGATCAATTTAAACAAGTATAAAGGAGGGACTACGATGTTTGTATCTTATCGTTGGTTACAAGAGTATGTTGACTTATCAGGCGTAACGGCAGAAGAGTTAGCAGATAAAATCACAAAAAGTGGAATTGAAGTTGAAGGTGTAGAAAACTTAAATAAAGGCATCAGCGGAGTGGTAATTGGTCACGTTGTAGAACGTGAACAGCATCCAAATGCTGATAAATTAAGCCGCTGTCAAGTAGATCTTGGCGGAGGAGAAATCGTTCAAATCGTGTGCGGAGCACCGAACGTGGCACAAGGTCAAAAAGTAGCGGTTGCAAAAGTGGGAGCTGTACTTCCAGGTAACTTTAAAATCAAGCGTGCTAAGCTTCGCGGTGAAGAATCGAACGGTATGATTTGTTCTCTTCAAGAGCTTGGCATTGAAAGCAAGCTTGTGGCAAAAGATTATCAAGAAGGCATCTTCGTGTTCCCAAGCCATGCTGAAGTAGGAGCGGATGCACTAGATGCATTAAACTTAAACGATGAAGTATTAGAACTGGGGCTAACACCAAACCGTTCAGACTGCTTAAGTATGTTAGGCGTAGCACATGAAGTGGCTGCTATTTTACGTCGTGAAGTGAAGTATCCGTCAGTAAACGTGCAAACGTCTGATGAGCAAGCAGCTGATTATATTTCCGTTAAAGTAGAGGCAAAAGAAGACAATCCGCTTTACGTAGCGCGCATTGTGAAAAACGTAAAAATTGCTCCGTCACCATTATGGATGCAAACGCGTTTAATGGCAGCTGGTATTCGACCTCATAACAACGTTGTTGATATTACCAACTATATTTTGCTTGAATACGGCCAGCCGCTGCATGCTTTTGACTATGATCGTCTTGGTTCAAAAGAAATTGTTGTACGTCACGCGTCAGAAGGCGAGAAGTTTGTAACACTTGATGATCAAGAGCGCGTATTAAAAGGCAATCAGCTTGTCATTACAAACGGAAGTGAGCCGGTAGCTCTTGCAGGTGTAATGGGCGGAGCGAACTCTGAAGTAAAAGACGATACGGTAAATGTTCTCATTGAATCAGCTTACTTCAAAGGCTTAACGGTTCGCCAAGCTTCAAAAGACCACGGTCTTCGAAGTGAGGCAAGCGCTCGTTTTGAAAAAGGAATTGATCCCAACCGTACGCGCGTAGCTGCTGACCGCGCAGTAGAATTAATGGCTGAATACGCTTCAGGTGAAGTGGTAAGCGGTACTGTAGAAGTAGATACACTAACTGTGGAACCTGCTGTTGTAGCTGTGTCACTTGGACGTATTAACGATGTACTTGGTACAGAATTGTCAATGGAAGAAGTACAAGATATTATGAACCGTCTTCAATTTGAAAATAAAGTAGAAGACGAAACCATTGTTGTAACAGTGCCAACTCGTAGAGGCGATATTACAATCGAAGAAGATATCGTAGAGGAAGTAGCTCGTATGTATGGCTATGACAACCTTCCTACAACGCTTCCTGTAACAGTGGCAACTCCAGGGAAATTAACGGAGTATCAGCTTGGACGCCGTAAAGTTCGTCGTTTCTTAGAGGGAGCGGGACTAGCACAAACAACAACATATTCGTTAACGAGCGCTGAAAAAGCTACTCAGTTTGCACTAAATGCAACAAGTACGATTGGTTTAGCAATGCCGATGAGTGAAGATCGCAGCATCCTTCGTCAAAGCTTAGTGCCTCATTTGCTAGAAGCAGTGAAGCATAATAATGCTCGTCAATCGGATTCTATTGCGCTATACGAAACAGGCTCAGTGTTCTTATCTAAAGGTGAAAGAGAATTACCGGATGAGCAGGAGCGCGTAGCTGGTGCAATCACGGGTCTGTGGCATGCTCACGGCTGGCAAGGTGAAAAGAAAGCCGTTGATTTCTATGTGATTAAAGGTGTACTAGAAGGGTTATTTGCACAGCTTGGTTTAGAGAAAAGAATCTCATATGCTCCCGTTAAAAAAGACGGTATGCACCCTGGACGTACAGCGGCTGTATGGTTAGATGAAAAAGAAATTGGATACGTAGGTCAAGTTCATCCTGTTGCTCAGAAACAGTATGGTCTTCGTGAAACATACGTATTTGAATTACACCTTCAAGAGCTATTAGCTGCAGATGTCGAAGAAGTTCGTTATTCAGCTATTCCAAGATTCCCATCTATTACACGTGATATTGCACTTGTTGTAGATAACAACGTTCTTGCAGGAGAAGTTCAGCGCGTCATCTATGCAGCAGGCGGAGAACTTTTAAAAGACGTGACGGTATTTGATCTATATGAAGGCGAGCGTATGGAAGAAGGCAAGAAATCTGTAGCTTTCTCTTTACGTTACTTAGATCCTGAACGTACATTAACAGATGAAGAAGTAGCAAAAGCACATGGTGCAGTGTTAGAAGCAGTAGAAAAAGAATTTGGTGCAACGCTTCGTTCATAAGAATAAGAAAAGAGATGTGGATTTCCACATCTCTTATTTTTTAGCTAATTTTAAAGCTTTTTCTGTATTAGCAAAATGGATTTTAGCTAAAGAGTTCAGCGCATTGACGCCATGTTTTTTAATAATTTTAGCAGCGGCGATATCAACTTGTGCCCCAGCTCCGCGAGGAATAACCATCCCGGTCTTTTCCGTCAGTAAATCCATTTGTTTTAAAAATGCGTATCTGGCAATAATGGAAGCAGCGGCTACAGATAAATGAACGCTTTCTCCTTTTGTACTGAAAAAGACATTTTCTTTGATAATCTCTTTTTCCTTTACCACGTGTTTATAATAGGTGCTTTTTTCAACAAACTGGTCAATTAAAATGGCATCAGGTTTTTCAGGATCCAATTTTTTTAACACGTTGGATAAAGCTTTGTTGTGCAACAGAGCTTTCATTTTACCTTGCGACATGCCTTTTTCTTGAAATTCATTATACTTTTCGTTATGTAAAACAAGCAAACTGTAAGGAATAAATGAAACAAGCTGCTTGGCAATTTCAATGATTTTAGCATCCGTTAACTCTTTTGAATCTCGTACTCCTAATTCTTTTAACAAAGGAAGCTGCTCTTTTTGAACATAGGCAGCAACCACGGTCATAGGACCAAAATAATCTCCCGTCCCTACCTCGTCAGAACCGATGACCGATAGTGAACTGAAGTTTGATGGGAGGTGTGAGACAGAAGTCTTTTTAGCAGCATCTAAAGAGCCTCTCCACTTAGCCGCTTCTGTTTCAGCTTCTTTTCCTTGAAAAAGTACTTTTCCAGAGCGGTACGCAGTGATAGAACAGCCGGGGGTTTTAGCTGCAAAAATACTTCCCTGCGGCAGTTTAGGCTGCAAATAGGATGTGTAATGAAGCTTCATTTTAGCTATTTGATCAGCTGATACCTTAATAACAGCATGTGACATAATGCTTCACTCCTTTCGGGGTATTTTAGTTTACTTTATAAGCACTATCCCTTATGATAGCTTAAATATAGATATGTTTCCATTGAAGTCTTCTTCGTGGTATGATAGGGATTAGGATTTTTCGTGGAACGGAGGATTTTCTCGTGTCAAGACAAGATAAAACACGTGCGACAGTTGACATCTTTGGTCAGCAGTACAGCATCGTCGGTAGCGAAAGTACAAGCCATATTCGACTTGTCGCCTCTATAGTGGATGAAAAAATGCGTGAAATCAGTACTAAAAACCCTTCTTTAGATATCAATAAATTAGCAGTATTAACAGCTGTGAATGCTGTACACGAATATATAAAACTAAAAGAAGATTATGAGAGACTTGAACAAAAACTTTATGGAAAAGAGGAATGACTGAGTCAATGCTTAATATCATTTTAATTGTGTTGCTTCTTTTAGGCTTTGTAACAGGTCTTAAAAGAGGATTTATTTTGCAGCTCATTCATATTGTCAGTTTTGCGGTTTCGTTTATCGTAGCTTATATGTTTAGTGGAGATTTGGCAAGTCGACTTCGCTTGTTGATTCCGTTTCCGGACAATATTCAGCAGCAAAGTGTCGCATCGTTTGTATTTGATTCTGGAACGATAGAAGACGCTTTTTATCGAATGATTGCATTTGCGATTTTATTTTTTGCTACTCACATTGTACTTCGCCTTGCAGGCTCTGTTTTAACGGCTTTAACCGAACTGCCAATTCTGCGCCAGTTAAATAAATGGGGCGGAGGTGCACTTGGATTCGTTGAAGTGTATATCATCGTTTTTATTTTGTTATACATTGGAGCCGTGATTCCTGTAAGTGAAATTCAGACGCCAATTCAACAGTCTTCAATTGCAATCAATATCGTACAAAATACTCCATACTTATCGTCTGCCATTCAAGATTTGTGGACTCAGTATGGTGTAATGTAATGAAATTACAATAGCTTGTTGAGAGGGTGTGTCGAAAGTGTCATAATACTTTTGAGATACCCTCTTTTTTTATCGCAGTCTGTTCTGCGGTTTTCACGAGGATAAAAGTATGTCTAGATAAAAATTTGAGAGAGTACATATGTCACTCATCATGTTTTTGAAAGTTTCGTTATTATGATAATAGGCTGGTGAAAAGAGATGAATAAAAAGGATATTATTAAATTGTTAGAAACAATTGCTACATATATGGAATTAAAGGGAGATAACCCTTTTAAAATTTCTGCTTTTCGAAAAGCAGCTGCAGCGCTAGAAACTGACGAGAGAACGCTGACAGAGATTGAGGATTTTACTAAGCTCCAAGGGATTGGAAAAGGAACGGCTGCAGTCATTACAGAGTATATGGAAACAAATGAGTCAAGTGTACTAGAAGAACTAAAGCAAGAAGTTCCTGAAGGACTTATTCCTCTGCTTAAGCTGCCGGGGCTTGGAGGTAAAAAAATCGCTAAATTATATAAAGAGCTAGATATTCGAGATATGGAATCACTGCATCAGGCCTGTATGGAAAATCGAGTGCAGGGACTAAGCGGTTTTGGTAAAAAGACAGAAGAAAAAATTATCGCTGCTATTGAGGAGTTTGGGAAGCGTCCTGATCGTTTGCCTCTTGCTTTTATGCTTCCAATAGCGGAAGAAATTTTAGAGGCCCTTAAACATATGCATAGCATCGAGCGTTTTTCTCAAGCAGGGAGCATTCGCCGCATGAGGGAAACCGTAAAAGATCTTGATTTTATTATTTCAACAGCTGAGCCTCATGCTGTCCGTGAACAGCTAGTATCGCTGCCAAATGTGAAGGATATCATTGCAAATGGAGATACAAAAGTATCGGTAACGTTAGCCTATGAGTACGATGTGTCTGTGGATTTTCGTCTTGTAGAAGATAAAGCGTTTGCCACAACGCTTCACCATTTTACAGGATCAAAAGATCATAATGTGCGTATGCGTCAATTAGCAAAAGAACGCGGTGAAAAAATTAGCGAGTATGGCGTTGAAAATGCGGAGACAGGCGAAGTCATGACTTTTGAGTCTGAACAAGCATTCTATGAACATTTTGGGCTGTCGTTTATTCCGCCGGAACTTCGTGAAGATGGAACGGAAGTAGATGTATTTATAAAGCCTCAAACGCTTGTGACCTACGGTGCCGTAAAAGGTGATTTGCATATGCACTCCACGTGGAGCGACGGGGCGTATTCGATTGAAGAAATGGCGGAAGCATGTCGCGCGCGAGGCTATGAGTACATGGCGATTACAGACCATTCTCAGTATTTAAAAGTAGCTAACGGTCTAACGCCTGAACGCATTCGTAAACAGCGTGAAGAAATTAATCGTTTAAACGAACAGTTCGATGATTTTACAATACTAGCAGGAATTGAAATGGATATTTTGCCTGATGCAACACTTGATTATGATGATGAAATGCTAGCTGAGCTAGATTTTGTTATTGCGTCCATTCACTCTAGTTTTTCGCAATCACGCGAAGAAATTATGAATCGCTTAAAGCAAGCGTTAAATAATGTTCATGTAGATTTAATCGCTCATCCGACCGGTCGTTTGATTGGTCGCCGCAACGGATATGATGTAGATATTGATATGCTAATTGAATTAGCTAAAGAAACAAAAACGGCTCTTGAACTAAACGCGAATCCAAACCGTTTAGATTTAGCTGCTGAGCACATAAAAAAAGCACAAGAGGCAGGAGTTAAAATTGCTATTAATACAGATGCTCACAATCTAGACATGCTAGAACATATGGAAATTGGAATATCTACGGGAATTAAAGGCTGGCTTACACCAGAAACGGTATTAAATACGTATAGCCTCAAGGAATTAACCGCCTTTTTAAATCGACATAAATAAGCAACAGGAGGAATCAGTTTTGCAATCACGTATTTTTCATGTACTAGAGTTTAATAAAGTTAAGGAACAGCTTCAGAAAAAAGTAGCTTCTTCTTTAGGCCGAGAAAAAGTAGCGAATTTGATTCCCTCGACTCAGTATGAAGAAGTAGTCAAATGGCAGGAAGCAACAGATGAAGCTACAACCGTGCTGCGATTGCGTGGCAACGTACCGCTAGGAGGCATCTTTGACGTTCGACCTAGCGTAAAGCGCGCTGAAATTGGGGGAACGCTAAGCTCTAATGAACTTCTTGAAGTAGCAAGCACTATTTATGCTGCAAGACAAGTCAAGCAATTTATCGAGCAAGTAGTAGAAGACGAAGATTTACAGCTTCCAATTATAACTGAACATATCGAAAAACTAATGCCTCTTCCTGAGGTAGAACAAACAATTAAAATGAGCATTGATGAGAATGGTACAGTGCTAGACGGTGCAAGCGACCAGCTAAGAGGCATTCGTCAAAAACTTCGCTCGACGGAGTCTCGTATTCGCGAAAAGCTAGAAAGTCTTATTCGCTCCTCGTCTGCTCAAAAAATGTTGTCAGATGCGATTGTTACCATTCGAAACGAACGTTTTGTTATTCCTGTTAAGCAAGAATATCGCAGTGCGTATGGAGGCATTGTGCACGATCAGTCTTCATCTGGAGCAACTTTATTTATTGAGCCTCAGGCGATTGTGACGTTAAACAATGAGCTTCAAGAAGCAAAAGTAAAAGAAAAACAAGAAATTGAGCGTATTCTCATTGCTTTAACCGTTCAGGTAGCGGAAGTGGCAAATGAACTCCGTCAAAACGTTTATCTGTTAGGTGAGCTGGACTTCATGTTTGCTAAAGGGCGCTATAGCCATGAGCTAAAAGCTTCAAAACCTAAAATGAACGACCGAGGCTATATTAAGTTAGTGAAGGCAAAACATCCTCTTATTGCACAGGAAGATGTCGTTGCGAATGATATTGAGCTAGGTGATCAATATACGTCTATCGTTATTACAGGACCAAATACCGGCGGTAAAACCGTAACGTTAAAAACACTTGGATTATTTACGTTAATGGCTCAAGCAGGTTTACAGATTCCTGCGCTGGATGGATCGGAAATGGCTGTGTTTAAACACGTATTTGCTGATATTGGAGATGAGCAGTCGATTGAACAAAGTTTGAGTACCTTTTCATCTCATATGGTCAACATTGTAGATATTTTACAAAAAGTAGATCATGAAAGTCTGGTCTTGTTCGATGAATTGGGAGCAGGAACGGATCCTCAAGAAGGTGCAGCGCTTGCGATTTCGATTTTAGATCAAGTATATGAAAGAGGCGCTCGCGTAGTTGCGACTACTCACTATCCTGAATTAAAAGCGTACGGCTATAACCGTGAAGGAGTGGTCAATGCTAGCGTAGAGTTCGATATTGAAACATTGAGCCCTACTTACAAGCTGCTCATTGGTGTACCGGGCCGAAGCAATGCTTTTGAGATTTCAAAACGTTTAGGTTTAAGTGCTGAAGTAATTGAACGTGCCAAAGGCTATATTGGCTCAGAAACAAATAAAGTAGAAAATATGATTGCCTCTCTTGAAGATAGCCGCCGTCAATCTGAACACGAGCTAGAAGAAGCTGAAGAGCTAAGAAAAGAGGCTCAGAAGCTTCATAAAGAATTACAGAGTCAGATTATTGAGTTTAATGAAAAACGAGATAAGCTGTACGAAAAAGCTGAAGAAAAAGCTCAAGCCACAGTTAAAGCAGCATCTGAAGAAGCAGAGAAAATCATTAGCGATTTGCGTAAAATGAGTCAAAAAAATCATGCGCTTGTAAAAGAGCATGAATTGATTGAAGCGCGTAAGCGTCTAGAAGATGCAGTTCCAACTCTTGAAAAAAGTAAAAAGAAACCGGCTGTGCCGAAAAAACAAGAGCGCACTCTTCAAGCTGGAGATGAAGTGAAAGTCTTAAGCTGGGGACAAAAAGGAACGCTTGTGGAACGAGTAAGCAATAATGAATGGCAAGTACAAATGGGAATCATGAAAATGAAGGTGAAAGAAAAAGATCTCGAATATATCAGTTCCCCAAAACCTGTAGAAACGAAGCCGCTTGCTACGGTAAAAGGAAAAGATTATCATGTAAGTCTAGAACTGGATTTAAGAGGAGAACGCTATGAAAATGCGCTGATTCGAGTTGAAAAATATATTGATGATGCTTTGTTAGCCAACTATCCGCGTGTTTCGATTATCCACGGTAAAGGAACTGGAGCTCTTCGTAAAGGTGTACAGGAATATTTGAAAAATCATCGTTCTGTTAAAAATATTCGTTTCGGAGAAGCTTCTGAAGGAGGTTCTGGCGTTACGGTTGTGGAATTTAAATAAAAGAATGCTGAAATAAAGGTGTCAGTCGATGCGCTGAACAAGCATATATGAAGATAGAAAATCCGACATGGCTCATGGACTATGCTGGGTTTTCTATCTCTTTTAAGAACGATACAAGTAAAGGAAAGAGACCTGTCAGTTCATTACGTGGAGCGTAATATAAATTAGGAGTGATGCAAAAATGAGGGATTTTTGGAAAGACCCGTATATTGAATCCGCCGCTTATTACAGCGTGGTTGTCTTGAGCATTGTCGTCTTTCTTGTTGTGTTTGAGCTCGTTACTAAGTATAAGAATTGGGAAGAGATTCAAAAAGGAAATATGGCTGTTGCGATGGCAACAGGTGGGAAAATATTTGGATTAGCTAATATTTTTCGCTATTCGATTGAGCATAACGACAACTTGTTAAGAATGCTCGGATGGGGAATATATGGGTTTGTTCTTTTACTAGTCAGCTATTTTATTTTCGAATTTTTGACGCCAAAATTTCGAATCGATGATGAAATTGAACAAGATAACAGAGCCGTTGGGTTTATTTCACTTGTTATTTCAATCGGTATGTCCTATGTAATAGGAGCAGGGATAGGATAGGAGAGATTCATGGAGAAGTTAGCGAAAATTTTACTCGTTTTATGCGGAGTGTTTATGCTTATTGGTCTTATCTATTTATCTATATAGCTTTTCCTAACATTGTGATGACAGCAAAAAAGCTGACCTTAAAGCAGGTCAGCTTTTTTAATGATTACTTCCATACGTCTTCAGCAATTGAAATCACGTGCTTTACTTTATCCCACTGCTGCTCTTCAGTTAGTAAATTTCCTTCTTCTGTAGAAGCGAATCCGCACTGGGGACTTAAACAAATTTGATCAAGAGAAACAAATTCTGCCGCTTCAGCAATTCGTTTTTTCACTGCTTCAGGATCTTCTAAATCTCCAAATTTTGATGTGATAAGACCAAGGACAATCTGAAGATCATCTCGCATTACATGTCGAAGAGGTTCGAATCCTCCTGAGCGTTCATCATCAAATTCTAAAAATAGTCCATCTACGTTTAACTGACTGAAAATAGCTTTTGACGCATTTTCATATCCGCCGCTTGCTGTATAAGTAGACTGGAAATTCCCTCTGCAAATATGCATTGTAATGACCATATCATCTGGCTTATGCGCAATGGATTCATTGATCGCATCCGTAAAACGTTTCAGTAATTTTTGGGGCGTGAAACCTTTTGAAGCGATTTGTTCTTGTCCTTTTTCTGAGAAAAAGACTGCCCACGCAGTATCATCTAACTGTAAATAGCGGCATCCGGCATCATAAAATGCTTGAATGGCTTTTTGATATGTTTTAACTAAATCAGCAAAAAATACATCCGTATCCGAGTAAGCAGACTCTTCAATATGACCTCTGAAAAACAGCATATTAGGACTTGGAATGGTGAACTTAGCTACGTGTTCTTTTCCAGCAGCTTGATGAAGAAATTTATAATCTTCAATCATAGGGTGGTGATTAAAATCTAGTTTTCCAGTCACTTTTATACCGTGAGCTTTTGTTTGGACCCCGTGAAACTGAATTCCCGACTCTGCTTCGTAAAGTTCTACGCCAACAAGCTCTGACAGAAAATCAAAGTGCCACCACGCACGGCGAAACTCACCGTCTGTGACGGCTTTTAATCCAATTTGTTTTTGCTTTTCTACGAGCTTACGAATTTCTTCATCTTCAATTGCTCGAAGCTGTTTCTTTGTCATTTCCCCGTTTTCCACCTGTAATCGTGCTTGCTTGATACGCTCGGGACGCAAAAAGCTTCCAACGTGATCTGCTTTGAACGGTCCTTTAGTCAATGTTGTTGTCAATTCATACAGCTCCTTAAAAAAAATCTAATTTTTATTATATACAAAAAATTCGGATAATGTACAGGGGTAAATCCAATTTTTATTTATTACGCTGCAGGATGAAAGAGTGATTAGGTAGGAAAGAGAACATTCAATAACGATTGCATATAAAAAAAGAATGAACTATAATTTTAATTAGAAAATTCTAATTTTTTATTTTTTTGAGGGAGAGGATGCGTGTGGAATCCACCGAAAAGATATGGCTTTCTCAATATCCGGATGAAATACCTGCTATGCTTCATTATGAACAAAAAAATTTAGCACAGCTTTTTGAAGAAGCAGTTCAAAAGGATCCTAAAAAAAGCGCAATCTATTTTCTAGGGAAAAAAATGACGTTTTCCCAGCTGCATCAAGATTCTCTGAAGCTGTCATCTTACCTTATTGAACTGGGATTAAAAAGAGGGGATAGAGTAGCCATTATGCTTCCAAATTGCCCTCAAGCTGTCATTTCCTTTTATGCTGTTCTTCTTGCCGGAGGAGTAGTCGTTCAAACAAACCCTTTGTATACGGAAAGAGAGTTAGAGTATCAGCTTAATGATTCAGAAGCGACCATGATTATTGCACTCGATTTGCTATATCCGCGTGTAGTAAAAGTGAAAGCGTTAACAAAGATAAAGCACGTAGTCATCACCTCTATTCAAGATTATCTCCCATTTCCCAAAAACATAATCTATCCATTTATTCAGCGCAAGCAGCAGAAGATAAGCGTGGATGTGAGTCATACGGAGACTACTCATTTATTTAAACGTATTATAAATGAATCCTCTCCAGCAGTATGTAACGCTGAGGGAATTTCAGACGAAGATATCGCGATTTTACAATACACCGGGGGAACAACAGGTTTTCCAAAAGGAGTCATGCTTACTCATAAAAACTTGGTAGCCAATGCAACGATGTGTTCACATTGGTTATACCGCTGCAGGCATGGAGAAGAAAAAGTGCTTGGAATTATCCCATTTTTTCATGTGTATGGTTTAACAACGGTTCTTGTTCTATCGGTTTTGCAAAACTATGAGATGGTTCTTTTGCCTAAATTTGATGCAAAAACGACGCTCAAAACCATTCATAAGCAGCAGCCTACTTTATTTCCAGGTGCTCCGACAATTTACATCGCATTATTAAACCATCCTGATTTAGCAAAATACAACCTATCTTCTATTGATTCATGTATGAGCGGTTCGGCTCCACTTCCTGTGGAAGTGCAGGAGCAGTTTGAAAAGCTCACCGGAGGTAAACTAGTGGAAGGATATGGCTTAACGGAAACCTCTCCTGTTACTCATGCTAATTTTCTTTGGAAAGAGAGAATACCAGGAAGCATTGGAGTGCCTTGGCCAGACACAGATGCCAAAATTCTCTCGTTTGAAACAGGTAAAGAAGCTGCTGTAAGCGAAGTAGGAGAAATTGCGGTTAAAGGTCCTCAGGTAATGAAAGGATATTGGAAGCAGCCTGAAGAAACGGAGGCTGTTATGCGAGACGGATGGTTGCTAACAGGTGATGTTGGCTATATGGATGATAAAGGTTATTTTTATGTAGTAGATCGAAAGAAAGATATTATTATTGCCGGGGGATATAATATCTATCCTCGAGAAGTTGAAGAAGTATTATATGAGCATGAAAAAATTCAAGAAGCTGTAGTGGTGGGTGTTCCTGACCCATATAGAGGAGAAACGGTGAAGGCTTACATTGTATTAAAAAATGGTGTAAGATGTACTGAAGAAGAGTTAAATGAGTTTTCTAGAAAGTATTTAGCTGCTTATAAAGTTCCGCGCCTTTATGAATTTCGAAATGAGCTTCCCAAAACGGCAGTCGGTAAGATTCTGCGACGAGCGCTGATTGATGAAGAAAATGAAAAGCATAAAAAGGCGACGTAATCGATCGTCGCCTTTGATTTTTTTACTGAAACATAATTGACAGATACTTGCGGTTTCTTTATTATAAAGATATGAATGAATAATCATTCATATTTTAAAGGAGCGTATAAGATTGAGAAGAAATAAGCCAAAGTATAAACAGATTATCGATGCAGCTGTAGTAGTAATAGCAGAAAACGGATACCACAATGCTCAGGTTTCTAAAATTGCTAAGCAGGCTGGAGTTGCAGACGGTACGATATATTTATATTTTAAAAACAAAGAAGATGTCTTGATTTCCTTGTTTCAAGAGAAGATGGGACAATTTGTAGAAAAAATTTATGAAGAACTGGCGGGAATTGAAACCGCGGCAGAAAAACTTCATGTGTTAATTGACAAACATTTTTCGTTTCTAGCGGAGGATCATCATTTAGCTACAGTGACACAGCTCGAACTGCGTCAATCGAACAAAGATTTAAGGTTGAAAATTAACGATGTATTAAAAGATTATCTGACTCTCATTGATTCTATTTTGCAGACAGGAATCGAAACGGGTGAGTTTTCTGAAAATATAGATATTCGTCTTGCGCGACAGATGATTTTTGGAACGATTGATGAAACTGTCACAACATGGGTAATGAACGATCATCGATATGGTCTAATAGAATCGGTAGATAAAGTCCATTCCCTGCTGTTAAACGGCTGCAGCGGCTCATAATCGTAAGTGAGCCTGCTGCTCCCTTGCGAGGGGAAAAGCGCAAGTTAATGAAAATAGAAAGAAAGGGTGGCGTAAACAAATGGAGATTATCCAGGTTGAAACTGTTGATGCAATAAGCTTCATTACGTTGAATAGACAACCTGCTAACGCTTTGTCTCAAGATTTATTAAAAGATCTTTCAAGTGTTTTAAAACATTTAGAAGATAGTAAAGAGACAAGGGTTATCGTCATTAAAGGTGAAGGGAAATTCTTTTGTGCCGGAGCTGATATAAAAGAATTCACATCACTTCAGCAGGAAAAAGAATACGAGAAGCTTGCTGTTAACGGTCAAGAGCTCTTTGAGTATATTGAAAATTACCCAAAACCAGTTATTGCAGCTATTCATGGAGCTGCTTTAGGCGGAGGATTGGAGCTTGCTATGAGCTGCCATATCCGTTTGGTAACGGAAAATGCTAAGCTGGGCTTGCCTGAGCTTCAGTTAGGAATTATACCAGGGTTTGGAGGAACTCAGCGATTGCCTCGTTATGTAGGAGTTCATAAGGCTTGTGAGATGATGCTGACAAGTGATCCAATATCCGGAAGCGAGGCAGTGGAGTTAGGATTGGCAAATGCAGCTTTTGAAGAAAGTCAGCTTATCAATGAAACATTTTTACTTGCTAGAAAAATTGCCAAAAAAAGCCCAATCTCTGTTAAAGCTACCTTGCAGCTGCTTCAGCATGTAAAAACAGATGCTTATTACAGCGGCATCAAAAAAGAAGCGCAGTTTTTTGGAAGCGTATTCAAAAGCCGGGATGCTCAAGAAGGCGTAGCCGCTTTTATTGAAAAGCGCCAGCCTAAATTTTTAGGAAAATAAGCTTAGGAGGGGAATTGAATGAATATTTATGTGTTAGTAAAAAGAACATTCGATACAGAGGAGAAACTTTCATTAAAAAATGGTCAAATTGTTGAAGATGGTGCTGAATTTATTATTAATCCTTACGATGAGTATGCAGTTGAAGAAGCTATTCAGCTAAAGGAAAAGCATGGCGGGGAGATTACGGTCGTGAGTGTAGGAGGGGAAGAATCAGAAAAAGAACTCCGAACAGCTTTGGCTATGGGAGCAGATAAAGCGGTTTTAATCAATACGGAAGATGACATAGAAGATGGCGATCAGTATACGACTTCTAGGCTGCTGGCACAGTACTTAAAAGAACAATCTCCTGACTTAATTTTGGCAGGAAACGTAGCGATTGACGGAGGTTCGGGCCAAGTGGGACCGCGCGTAGCAGAACAGTTAGAAATCCCTTATATTACGACCATTACAAAATTGGATATCGAAGGTGAAAAAGTGACTGTTGTACGCGATGTGGAAGGTGATTCCGAGGTTATTGAAACGTCGCTTCCTCTTTTAGTAACAGCTCAGCAGGGACTTAACGAACCTCGCTATCCATCTCTTCCAGGGATTATGAAAGCGAAGAAGAAACCGTTGGTTGAAGTGGAATTGGATGATTTAGATTTAGATGAAGATGATGTAGAAGCAAAAACAAAGACTATTGAAATTTATTTGCCTCCGAAAAAAGACGCAGGACGCGTATTACAAGGAGATATAAAAGATCAAGTGACAGAACTGGTCAATTTACTGCATAAGGAAGCAAAAGTCATTTAATAAGTCAAAAGTCAAAACAATGGGGGTATTGCAATGGGACGCAAAGTGTTAGTTCTAGGAGAAGCACGTGATGGGGGATTACGAAACGTATCGTTTGAAGCGATTTCCGCAGCGTCTACTGTAGCTGACGGTGGAGAAATTGTTGCAGCGTTAGTAGGAAAGAACGTAAAAGCTTTAAGTGAAGAGCTTATTGCGTACGGAGCGAATAAAGTTGTTGTGACGGAGCATGAAGATTTAGCTGCTTACACATCGGATGGTTACGCTCAGGCGTTATTAGCCATCATTGAAAGTGAACAGCCTGAAGCTATCGTATTTGGCCATACGGCTCTTGGCAAAGACCTAGCGCCAAAACTGGCAGCTCGCTTAGACAAAGGACTTATCTCCGATGTGACGGATGTAGAAGTTGGAGGGGATCAAGTAGTCTTCACTCGCCCAATTTATTCTGGTAAAGCATTTGAGAAGAAAATCATGACCGATGCTTTTACGTTTGTAACGATTCGTCCAAATAATATTTCACCGCTTGCAAAAGACGAGGGACTTACAGGCGATGTAGAGGATTTAAATGTTGAAATCAAAAACCTGCGTACAGTTGTAAAAGAAGTTGTACGTAAAGCAACGCAAGGGGTTGATTTATCCGAAGCAAAAGTCGTGATTGCAGGTGGTCGAGGTGTAAAAAGCACGGAAGGTTTTGGACCTCTTCAAGAACTAGCGGACGTGTTAAATGGAGCTGTTGGGGCATCTCGCGGAGCGTGCGATGCAGATTACTGCGACTATTCTCTTCAGATCGGTCAGACGGGCAAAGTAGTCACACCAGATTTATACATTGCCTGCGGAATCTCAGGAGCCATTCAGCATTTGGCCGGCATGTCAAATTCAAAAATTATTGTTGCAATTAACAAAGATCCTGAGGCGAATATTTTTAAAGTAGCTGATTACGGAATCGTTGGAGATTTATTTGAAGTGGTGCCTCTGCTAACGGAAGAATTTAAAAAGCTGAAAGTACAGTCTGCGTAAGAGGCTGGGACAAAAGTATTTTAGACGAAGTGAAAAACGAACCATTGATCAAGATGTTTGATTAGTGGTTCGTTTTTTTGTTAGGGTAAACGTAGGTTTCATGTGTGTGGGTCTTTCTAGCAGTTGATTGGAGGGCAAGGCGAAGACTCCCGCGGAAAGCGAAGTCTTGTACAGAAATCAACTGCGGTGTCACAAGCGGTTCAGCCCATGTATACTATTTGTTCGTCTTTAGATGGGATTTAGTTATGTCTCAACCTCATGGAAAACGAAATTTTCTACGTATGTTTTTATGTGAATTGTACAAACTAGAGCGGAGAATAAACAGTATAAATGTAAGCAAAAAGTTAGCAAACCTTATTTGAAGGTGATATACTGTGAGTAGAATTTGGATATTGCATATATTTAGGAGGAATTAAAATGGCTATTGCACATGCTACAGATAAAAACTTTACAGATGAAATTAAATCAGGCCTAGTGCTTGTTGACTTTTGGGCACCATGGTGTGGCCCTTGTAAAATGATTGCTCCAGTTCTTGAAGAAATTGATGGCGAACTTAACGATAAAGTTAAAATCGTGAAAGTAGACGTTGATGAAAACCAAGAAACGGCTGGAAAATTTGGTGTTATGAGTATCCCAACTTTAGTATTATTTAAAGATGGAGAGAAAGTTGACCAAGTAGTTGGTTTCCAACCAAAAGAAGCATTAACAGAATTAATTAATAAACACGCGTAAGTCAAAACCTAGCTCAGGCTAGGTTTTTTCTTTTTCTCCACTTTTTCTCTTTTGGGAATACTTTTATTTAGCGAATATGCGTTCGTTTGTTTTATACTAGATGTAAGGAACACCGTCATAAATCCGGCTTATGTGCATGTATTGTAAGGCAGGAAAGAATGTAGGTTACGCTTCATAAGCGAATGTATAGATGGACAGAGTAAGAGAAGAGGAAGGAGAAAAGTATGAATGATTATTTAAAAGAAAAGCTGGCTATTTTACCGGATCAGCCCGGCTGTTACTTGATGAAAGATAAATATGGAACAGTCATTTACGTAGGAAAAGCAAAAGTATTAAAAAATCGAGTGCGCTCCTACTTTACCGGATCTCATGACGGAAAGACGCTTCGACTTGTAAACGACATTGTCGATTTTGAATATATCGTCACATCTTCTAATTTAGAAGCGCTTATTTTAGAAATGAATTTAATTAAAAAGCATGATCCAAAATACAATATCATGCTTAAAGATGATAAGGGTTATCCCTTTATTAAGATTACAGCTGAAAAACAGCCCCGACTTGTTATTACAAGAAAAATAAAAAAAGATAAAGGAAAATACTTCGGTCCTTATCCTAACGTTCAAGCTGCAAATGAAACAAAGCGGCTTCTTGATCGCATTTATCCATTAAGAAAGTGCTCTACCATGCCAGACAGGCCTTGTTTGTATTACCATATCGGGCAATGTCTAGCTCCTTGCGTAAAAGAAGTAAAAGAAGAGCAAAACAAACAAATTATTGAAAATATCACGCGGTTTTTAAATGGTGGATATGAGCATGTCAAAACAGAGTTAACTGAAAAAATGTTAAAAGCTTCAGAAGAACTTGACTTTGAACGGGCTAAAGAATATCGAGATCAAATTGCTCATATCGAAGCGACAATGGAAAAGCAAAAAGTAACGTTTAATGATTTTGTTAATCGAGATGTGTTTGGCTATTCTTATGATAAAGGCTGGATGTGTGTTCAAGTTTTCTTTATTCGCCAAGGAAAATTAATTGAGCGAGAAGTTTCTATGTTTCCTTTTTATAAAGAGCCAGAAGAAGATTTCTTAACTTTTATCGGTCAGTTTTATGCCAAAAATATTAAGCCAAAAGAAGTGATGGTTCCAGCAACGATTGATGCAGAGTTAGCTGAGAAATTAGTAGAAGTAGAGGTTCAGCATCCAAAGCGAGGTAAAAAGAAAGAATTAGTAGAACTTGCGTGTAAAAATGCAAAAATTGCGCTCGGTGAAAAATTCTATTTAATTGAACGAGATGAAGAGCGCACGGTTGGCGCAGTTGAACGGTTAGGAGAAGAGCTTGGAATTGCCGCTCCTTATCGGATTGAAGCATTTGATAACTCAAATATTCAAGGAACAGACCCAGTTTCTGCGATGATTGTTTTTGTTGATGGGAAACCGGAAAAGAAAGAATATCGCAAATATAAAATTAAGACCGTAAAAGGACCAGATGATTACAGTTCCATGAGAGAAGTAGTTCGCAGACGGTATTCCAGAGCGTTAAAAGAAGGTCTTCCGCTTCCGGATTTAATTGTTGTAGATGGAGGCAAAGGGCATTTAGCTGCAGTACAGGACGTTCTCGAAAATGAATTGGGACTTTTAGTGCCTATAGCAGGTCTTGTCAAAGATGATAAGCACAGAACCTCCAACCTGATGATTGGTGAGCCTCCTCAAATCATACCGCTTGAACGCAATAGTCAAGAATTTTATTTGCTTCAGCGAATTCAAGATGAAGTTCACCGCTTTGCGATTACCTTCCACCGTCAAGTGCGCTCTAAGTCCGCTTTTCAGTCCGTTCTGGACGACATTCCGGGAGTGGGAGAAAAGCGTAAAAAAGCTTTGTTAAAGCATTTTGGTTCGGTGAAAAAATTGAAAGAAGCAACGGTTGAAGATATTCGGAATTCAGGTGTTCCTCAAAACATTGCTGAAAAAATTTATGAAACATTGCAAAAATAGTCTTGAAATAATAGAAAATATTTGATAAGCTATTAACTAATTTCATACGACACTTCATCAAATGAAGTGAAGATAGAGGTGCAAATTTAATCAGTACGTATCAGGAAGGGTATGAGCCCTTATGAATGATGCGGAAAGGGAAATTTGCCGAAGTGAACATTACCTCATAGTAATGATTGCTGGTTCTGCGTTGAATAAACGTAGGATTGTCAAGATGTAGATTCTTGGAGAGCTATCTCACGGCAGTGGACGGTTATGTTTTATAATTTTCGTTCGTTAAGCAATGAGAGCTCATCTCATTGCTTTTTTTATTGTCTGAGTAAAAAAATTTAGCTTCTCATCATCCTGCATATGCAAATTTATTGAAAAGGAATGAACAAAATTATGGCATTAATCGTTCAAAAATTTGGTGGAACATCTGTTGGTTCTGTTGAACGTATTCAACATGTAGCAAACCGTGTTATTCAAGAAGCAGAGCGCGGTAACCAAGTAGTTGTTGTTGTATCGGCAATGGGCAAAACCACAGATGCACTGGTGAAATTAGCAAATGATATTACAGACAGTCCAAGCAAACGCGAAATGGATATGCTTCTTACAACTGGAGAACAAGTAACGATTTCCCTGTTAACAATGGCTCTTCAATGCAAAGGGCATGAAGCAACTTCGCTAACAGGTTGGCAAGCTGGTATCCAGACGGAAGCAGTTCACAGCAATGCACGAATCCAGCACATTGACACGACTCGTATTCAAAGCCAATTAGATAGAGGTCGAATCGTAGTAGTAGCTGGATTCCAAGGCTGTTCAGAAGATGGGAGCATTACAACATTAGGTCGAGGCGGCTCTGACACGACGGCAGTAGCTCTTGCCGCAGCATTAAAAGCTGCAAAATGTGATATTTATACAGACGTAACAGGAGTGTTTACGACAGATCCGCGCTATGTAGAAGATGCTCGTAAGCTTCACTCTATTTCATATGACGAAATGTTAGAATTAGCCAATTTGGGAGCAGGGGTGCTGCATCCGCGCGCTGTTGAGTTTGCAAAAAATTATCAGGTACCGCTAGAAGTGCGTTCAAGCTTAGAAAACGAGAATGGAACGATTGTTGAGGAGGAAGTTTCAATGGAACAAAACTTAGTCGTAAGAGGAATTGCGTTTGAAGATAATATTTCACGGGTGACAATTGAAGGGTTAAACAACGAGTTACAAACTCTTTCTACTATTTTTACAGCATTAGCAAAAGAACAGTTAAATGTGGATATTATTATTCAAAACGTAACGGCTAATAATCGCCTCTCTATCTCATTTTCTATTAAAACCGTAGACGTAGAAGCTGCTCTTGCCGTCTTAAAAGAGTATAAATCTACTTTGGGATATACGCGTATTGAACATGAAAGCGGTCTGGCTAAAGTATCAATTGTCGGCTCTGGCATGATTTCTAATCCAGGTGTTGCAGCCGAAATGTTTGAAGTGCTGGCAGGAGAGAAAATTGAAGTGAAGATGGTCAGCACGTCTGAAATTAAAGTATCTACAGTTGTACCGCATGCTGATATGGTAAAAGCTGTTGAGACGCTTCACGTAGCATTTGAATTAGAAGAGCAGCAAGCAGTGCAAGTATAAAGAAGAGAAAAAAGACGTGGTATCTCCACGTCTTTTATATATACGTATTTCTTACTTTTTATAACGCTCCGCACGTGTTTCGGTAGGTAAGATATCTTTTCGGTCCCACTGCACGGAAATCAGCACTTTTCCGTTCTTTTCTTTATGTGTTAAGTAGGCTTCTGTTAGGCAGTTGTTTTGACGCTGAATCTGTTCAGCCACAAATCCTGACTCAAGATGAAACGAACAAGTTTCCTGTTGAAATCTTTTGCTGACCACATCACCTGATAATTCAAGCTCTAGTGAATATTTATCTTTTTTTGCAAGCGTCAGTGTTCCCCAGGAAGCTGCTTTAAAAAATGCGACGATTTCATCCATTGTATTTAATGGGTATTTACGCGCAAGGTGTTTTCCTGCCCAGTATGAGATGGTATTCGTTTCGTCTCCAAGAAGCTCTGGAATTAACACGTCACGCAAAAGGCTGTATCCGAAATATGAAACGTGATCAAGAGCTCTTTCTGTTTCAGCTGTGACATTAGGTTCTGATGTTTCCATCGTCTCTTCAAGTTCTTGCTGTGATTCTGTTTGTAAATTGCTCATGCTTTCCCCTCTTTCTTTACTACTATTATATACAAATCTAAAAAACCTCTCACGCATTTTTTTAATAAAATGTAAGAGGATCTTTATTATGGTAAAAAGAGTTAGATGTAAAGATAAAAAAACCATAAAATCCCTTTTAAAAGGGTACTTTTACCTGTGTAAATGTTTTGTGAACTTGTTTACAATAAAAGTATAAAGTAAACGCTTACTTAATTGTGGTAAGCAATATTATAATAGAAAGAAAAAATCTGTAACATCAATATAGTAAGCGTTAACAAATATAAAATTTTATAAATTTATATTTTATAGAAGATTTAAATATCTTGCCTTGACGCTCTTAATCGATGGGAGTAAAATTAACCTGTCACATACTTTATTAGGAAATGCAAAGGTTTTCATTTCCTATATTCACGATTAATCTATTTGTCTAGTGGGAGTAAGAAAGTTCTTCACAAACTATGTTCATTTAACTAAGGGGGGTCTACGCAGATGGCGGCAAACAGAGAGTTTCAATATCGGAGAATCCATTCATTACTTGGGGTAATACCAATCGGGATTTTCTTAACACAGCATTTAGTTGTGAATCATTTCGCGACAAAGGGAGAAGAATCATTTAATCAAGCAGCTCACTTCATGGAGAGCTTACCTTTCCGCTATGCTCTAGAAATTTTCATTATTTTCTTACCAATCGTTTTTCACGCAATATACGGTCTTTACATCGCATTCACTGCTAAAACAAACGTTAACAACTATGGGTTTTTCCGTAACTGGATGTTTATCCTTCAGCGTGTTTCAGGTGTAATCACACTTATCTTCATCACATGGCACGTATGGGAAACCAGAATACAAGCTGCGCTTGGAAAAGAAGTAGATTTTCAAATGATGGAACGAATTTTAAGCAACCCGGCAATGCTTGCATTCTACATAGTTGGTGTTGTATCTACGATCTTCCACTTTGCAAACGGTCTATGGTCATTTGGAGTTAGCTGGGGGTTAACTGTAACACCACGTTCTCAAAGAATTTCAACTTATGTGACATTAGCAATCTTCTTAGCACTTACATTTGTAGGTGTTCGTACATTATTCGCATTTGCATAAAATTAAGGTTTTGAAGGAGTGGGGTTCCGATGAGTAACGGAAAAATCATCGTAGTCGGTGGCGGTTTAGCTGGCTTGATGGCAACGATAAAAATTGCTGAGTCTGGCAAGCAAGTAGATTTATTTTCACTAGTTCCGGTAAAAAGATCTCACTCAGTTTGCGCGCAAGGTGGAATTAACGGAGCCGTAAATACGAAAGGTGAAGGGGATTCACCATGGGAACACTTTGATGACACAGTGTACGGCGGAGACTTTTTAGCCAACCAGCCACCTGTAAAAGCAATGTGTGAAGCAGCTCCTGGTATTATTCACTTACTTGACCGCATGGGTGTTATGTTTAACCGTACTCCTGAGGGTTTGTTAGACTTCAGACGATTTGGCGGGACGCAGCATCACCGTACGGCTTTTGCTGGAGCAACAACGGGTCAACAATTATTGTACGCATTAGATGAGCAGGTTCGTCGCTATGAAGTTGCCGGACTTGTGACAAAGTACGAAGGATGGGAATTCTTAGGTGCTGTTCTTGATGATGAGCGCAGCTGTCGCGGAATTTCTGCACAGAATTTAAAATCAATGGAAATTAAAACGTTCCCAGCTGATGCGGTTATTATGGCTACAGGTGGACCAGGAATTGTTTTTGGAAAATCGACGAACTCAGTTATTAATACAGGTTCAGCGGCATCTATCGTGTATCAGCAAGGTGCATACTATTCAAACGGAGAGTTTATTCAAATTCATCCAACTGCTATCCCGGGAGATGATAAGCTTCGTCTTATGAGTGAATCTGCTCGTGGAGAAGGCGGACGCGTTTGGACATATAAAGACGGTAAACCTTGGTATTTCTTAGAGGAAAAATATCCTGCATACGGTAACTTAGTACCTCGTGATATTGCAACTCGTGAAATTTTTGACGTCTGCGTAGCGCAGAAGTTAGGAATTAACGGAGAGAACATGGTTTATCTGGACCTTTCACATAAAGATCCAAAAGAGCTAGACATTAAACTTGGAGGTATCATTGAAATCTATGAAAAATTCATGGGCGATGATCCGCGCAAGGTACCAATGAAAATTTTCCCAGCCGTACACTATTCAATGGGCGGTTTATGGGTGGATTACGATCAAATGACAAATATTCCTGGCTTATTCGCAGCTGGTGAGTGTGATTATTCACAGCACGGAGCGAATCGTTTAGGAGCAAACTCATTATTATCAGCTATTTATGGCGGTATGGTTGCTGGTCCTAAAGCCGTTGAATACATCAATGGTTTAGAAAAGAGCGCAGATGCTATTTCTTCAAGCGTATATGATCGTCATGTGAAAGAAGAAGAAGAGAAATGGAACAATATCATGAATCTTCAAGGTACAGAAAATGCATACGTTCTTCATAAAGAGCTAGGGGAATGGATGACTGACAACGTGACAGTCGTACGATACAATGACAAACTGTTAAAAACAGATGAAAAAATTCAAGAATTAATTGAACGCTATGATCGTATTAACATTAATGACACGGCTAAATGGAGTAATCAAGCGGCAACATTTACTCGCCAGCTGCAAAACATGCTTCAGCTTTCACGTGTTGTAACGCTAGGAGCTTACAACCGTAACGAAAGTCGCGGTGCTCATTATAAGCCGGATTTCCCAGATCGTAACGATGAAGAATTCTTAAAAACAACAATGGCATCTTTTGTGGATAAGAAAACGGCTCCTTCTTTCCATTATGAAGAGGTAGACGTATCGTTAATCAAACCGCGTAAGCGCGACTACACAAAGAAAAAAGATGAAAAACCAAAAAAACAACAAGAGGGGGTTCGTTAATCAATGAGTGAACAACAAACAGTCCAAAAGACAGTGCGCTTCATTATTACACGTCAAGATTCAGCTGAATCTGCTCCTTACAATCAGGAGTTTGAAATTCCGTATCGTCCGAATATGAACGTTATTTCAGCACTGATGGAAATCAGACGTAACCCTGTTGATGCTTCAGGTAAAGAGGTTGCTCCGATAAACTGGGAAATGAACTGTTTAGAGGAAGTATGCGGAGCCTGTTCAATGGTCATCAACGGTAAACCTCGTCAGTCATGTACAGCTCTTGTTGATAAACTAGAACAGCCAATTCGCTTACAGCCAATGAAAACATTCCCAGTTGTTCGTGACTTGCAGGTAGACCGCAGCCGTATGTTTGATTCACTAAAAAAAGTAAAAGCCTGGGTTCCAATCGATGGCACATACGATTTAGGTCCAGGACCGCGTATGCCGGAAAAGAAACGTCAGTGGGCGTATGAGTTATCCAAGTGCATGACATGCGGCGTTTGCTTAGAAGCTTGTCCAAACGTAAACGACAAGTCAAACTTCATCGGTCCAGCACCGCTTTCTCAAGTTCGCTTGTTTAATGCCCATCCAACAGGTGCGTTAAATAAAGGAGAACGTTTAGAGACGATTATGGGTGATGGAGGGCTAGCGAACTGCGGGAACTCTCAAAACTGCGTTCAATCATGTCCAAAAGGAATTCCATTGACTACTTCAATCGCAGCCTTGAACCGCGATACAACCATTCAAGCATTCAGAAGTTTCTTTGGTAGCGATCAAGTATAATCACTCAAAACCTCTCCGTGCGGAGAGGTTTTATTTTTTCTATGGCGAACGGAGGAAATACAGATGAATAATATTTCGTATATTGAAGACATGGATCATTGGAAAGAGTCATTTTCATTTAAGCAGGAGATCAAGGTAAGATTTTCTGAAACAGATATGTTTGGGCATTTAAATAATACGGTTCCTTTTGTTTATTTTGAACAAATACGTACGGAATTCTTTCACCATATTGGCTTTATGCAAAAGTGGACGAGTGAGCATGAGGGAACGATACCGGTGGTGGCTGATTTGCAGTGCGATTATGTCAAACAAGTGTATTTTGGCAACGTGCTATCTGTTTTTGTGAAAGCTCATAGAATTGGACGTTCGTCGGTTGATTTACACTATATGATTCAAAATGAGCAAAGAGAGGTTGTACTCACCGGGAGAGGAACAATGGTGCAAATTTCTAAAGAAACAGGAAAAAGCGTGCCTTGGAATGAAGAGATGAAAAGGTGTTTATCAAATATATGAAAATGGCTTGAAGGCTCTTTCTTCAGGCTTTTTTTCTTTTTTAAAGGTAAAAAAGAGTTTTTTGCATATTTTTTCTAAAACTAGTAACCGCGTAGGCATACCGCACATAAGATATGTTGACTAAATTTACACCCATCCGATAGTTCAACTCAGGATCAGGCAAGGAGGGTTACATTGAAAGAAAAAGAGTTTCAACCTAAACCGCTACTTACAAAGCGTGAACGAGAAGTATTCGAGCTTTTAGTACAGGACAAAACAACAAAAGAAATCGCGAGTGAACTATTCATTAGCGAAAAAACAGTTCGAAATCATATTTCTAATGCGATGCAAAAGCTTGGAGTCAAGGGGCGTTCTCAAGCAGTCGTAGAACTCCTTCGAATGGGAGAACTTGAACTATAACATGAGCTGGCTTTCTTCTTAGAAAGCCAGCTTTTTGTATATTTTTTTAAGTGTCGCATAAATATCTAAAAAGAATAACGTTAAGAAAATATTATAAAAAAGGTAAATCTTTATAAAAAAAACTTATTGCTTGAAATTGAATTTCAGAGTACGTATACTTTTAAGTAAGGAGATACTAGCTCAGAAGAAAGAGAGGTGAGATGATGAAAAATGTATGGATGAGCTTATTGTTATGCATGATATTCTGTTTGCCTTTTGCGAGTTTGCCAGATAAATTTATTGATAACGACTTTGAAAAAGTGAAGGTCACAAAAAGTTCGGTTCAGCATTATACGGATATTGTGCACATGTCTCCAGGAGCTAAGCACAGCGTTAAACAAATAGGATCTCTCATACAAAGCGTGATAGTAACTTTTGCTTTAGTATGGGTGAGTGCCAAACTCATCATTCCAACGCATCAAATTGCGTATTTTATCCTCAAGAAAACACTTTTTTATCCGAAAATCTTTCAATCAAGTTACCTCAATTAAATAAAAAAGGTTGAAATTTCAACAGCCTTTTCTTCAAACCTAAAATTACCAACTATTCTTAGGCCTATTTGTCATGCGAATTTTCTAGGAAAATAATGTGAAATCTATAAAAATGTAAAACCCTTGTTAAAAACTTTATAGGAGTGATCATTCAATGATGATTAAAGAAACGGAATTACCAGGAATCGGCCGTAAATTTGAAATTGAGACAAGCGGAGGAAACCGCGTGGTCGTTATTATTCATGATGATGGACGACGTGAAATCTACCACTTCAATCAAAAAGATTTAGAAGAAAGCATTTTTGACATTACGTTAACAGATACGGAATCAAGACAGCTAGCTGCAATTTTAGGCGGCATGATTTACAAGCCAAAAGCAATGGAAACCATTGAAGTGGCATTTAATGACTTAGTGATTGAATGGTATAAAGTTGAAAAGCAAGCGAAAGCGCATAGCAAAACAATTGGTGAAATTGACGTTCGCAGTAACTATGATGTCACTATCATCGCCGTCATTAAAAATACGCAAAAAAAATTATCAACTCCAGGACCAGATACGTTAATTGAAGAAGGAGATACGCTTGTTATCTCTGGAGAACGAGGGAATTTAAAAACGCTCATTAAAGAATTGCTTTCACAAGGAGGTAGTTCGTAATTGGATCATTTAGTATTTGAAGTTGGGACAGCTTTGTTACTAGTCGCTTTAGCGGCTATACTAGCACACAAATTTAAATTTACGATTATTCCATTCCTCATTCTGCTGGGCATGGCGGTTGGTCCCCATGCTCCTGAGTTTGGCTCATTCAGTTTAAAGTTTATTGAAAGCCAAGAGATTATTGAATTTATGGGGAGAATTGGAGTTCTCTTTTTACTATTTTATTTAGGATTAGAATTTTCAGTTGGAAAGCTAATTAAATCAGGTAGGTCCATCGCGGTGGGAGGATCTATTTATATTTTAATTAACTTCACTTTAGGATTATTGTATGGATACCTGACAGGAAATCCTCTTCTTGAAGTGCTGATTATCGCTGGAATTATTACGATTTCGTCCAGCGCAATTGTCGCAAAAGTATTGGTTGATTTAAAACGAACAGCGAATCCAGAAACGGAACTGATATTAGGGATCATCATGTTTGAAGATATTTTCTTAGCCGTTTATCTTTCTGTCGTTTCAGGGTTGGTACTTGGAGACCACGGATCGCTTGCTGGATCTTTAACATCTATTTTAATTGCGTTTGGCTATATGATGCTGTTCTTTATCATTGCTCGAAAAGCCACGCCGCTACTAAATAAACTTTTAAATATTTCATCAAACGAAATCTTTATAATCGTCGTTTTTGCGGTATTGTTTTTTGTGGCAGGCTTCTCAGAAACAATTCACGTGGCAGAAGCAATTGGTGCGTTATTGCTTGGACTTGTATTTTCTGAAACGGAACATCGCGATCGTATTGAACATCTTGTCGTACCGTTTCGTGATTTCTTTGGAGCCATCTTTTTCTTCAGCTTCGGGTTAAGTATTGATCCTCTCACGCTATGGGATGCAGGCTGGCTTGCGCTTGGCGCAGTTGCGCTTACGATTATTGGTAACTTTACAGCCGGTATGATCTCAGGAAGAAAAAGCGGGCTGTCACACAAGGCTTCTACTAACATTGGGTTAACGATTATGTCACGAGGCGAGTTTTCTATCATTATGGCTAACATTGGAATTGAAGGAGGATTATCCGCAATTCTTCAGCCATTCGCTGCGCTTTATGTATTGATTTTAGCTATTATTGGCCCTTTGTTAACGAAGGAGTCTAAGCATATATACGGATTTTTAAACCGAGTATTTAAATGGAAAAAACAAAATCCTCAAGAATCAAAAGGATAAAATATATAAAACACAGTTGACAAATCGGATTAATATGATAAAATTCAAAATAATCCAATAACAAATCAGTTAAATATAGCAACGGGCTGATCGGTCAACCGAAAGCTCCTACCTTTTTCAGGTAGGAGCTTTTGTGTTTTTAGATGAACGAGCTTTTGATTTAAAAATTCAAGGAGGAGGAATTGCTGTGAGTGTTATCATTCAATCTGTTAACCGCTCATTTCAAAAAGGAGAACAAGTAACTCAAGCATTGCGGAATGTAAATCTTACGATTAATAAAGGTGAATTTATCACCGTTATTGGTCCGAGCGGGTGCGGAAAAAGTACACTGCTTAAAATGATTGCAGGACTTGATATGGATTATGAAGGGCGTATTGAAATCAGCGGGAAGTACATAGCCGGACCTAGCATTAAACAAGGAATGATCTTTCAAGAACACCGCTTGTTCCCTTGGCTTAATGTGGAGCAAAATATAGCGGCTGACTTATCTTTGAAAGATTCGAACGTTCGGCGCCGCGTAGATGAGTTAATTGATATTGTCAGGCTGAAAGGATTTGAAAAAGCTTATCCTCGAGAACTATCTGGGGGGATGTCTCAACGAGTTGCTATTGCGCGTGCTCTTTTAAGAAATCCAGAAGTTTTATTGTTAGATGAACCGTTCGGTGCGTTAGATGCTTTTACTCGCACTCATTTGCAAGATGTGCTGCTAGACATATGGAAAAAAGAAAAAACAACTATGGTCTTTGTTACGCATGATTTAGACGAATCCATTTACTTGGGGACTAAAATTGTGATTATGAGTGCCAGACCAGGAGAAATTAGCCGGGTCGTTCCAGTAGAAATTAGTCATCCGCGAAAAAAGACAGAACTACCTTTTCAGCAGCTAAGGCAGCAAGTACTGAAAGAATTTGAAGAAGCAGGAGAACATTAAAGATTCAATAAGACAGAGAAGGAGACAGAACAGATGAAAAAGCTACTTTTAACTGCAGCTATTGTACTTGTTCTCGCATTGGCTGGGTGCGGGACGAAAGAAAAAGCGAGCGGAGAAGATTCAAAAAACGTTACAGTCAATATTGGTATCCAACAAAGCTTAGGTCCTTTAATGCTGGCACAAAACCAAAAATGGTTTGAAAAAGAATTTAAAAAAATAGGTGTAAATGTCAAATGGACAGAGTTTCAAAGCGGTCCTCCGCAATTTGAAGGTATAGCATCTGGACACTTGGATTTCGGCCAAGTTGGAAATTCACCTGTTATTTCTGGGCAAGGCGCAGACATTCCGTTTTTAGAAATTGCTAATTCCAGCGATGGATTAAAAGGAAATGCTATTTTAGTAGGGAAAAACAGCAAGATTAAAAGTATAAAAGATTTAAAAGGTAAAAAGATTGCGGTCGCGAAAGGAAGCAGTGGTTTTAATTTATTGTACAGAGCTCTTGACCAAAATGGTTTGAAGCCAAGTGATGTAAAGATTATTCAGCTTCAGCCAGACGAAGCTCAGCCAGCATTTGAAAACGGGTCAGTTGATGCATGGTCAATTTGGGAACCGTTTATCTCACTGCAAAACTTAAAAAATGAAGCGCGTATTTTAGCAGACGGGGATTCGTTAAATGTTGCTTCACCAGGTTTTACTATTGTAAGAGAAGACTTTGCAAAAGACCATCCGGAGTTAGTCGTTAAGTTTTTACAAATTTATCAAAAAGCGCTTGAATGGCAAAACGAACATTTTGAAGAATCTGTAGATATTTTAGCAAAGCAAAAAAATCTAGATAAAGATGTAGTAAGACAAGTATTAAAAAATAATCCTGCTTATAACCGCCCAACTTCTAAGAAAATTATTGCAGAACAACAGCGAACAGCTGATTTTCAACAATCTTTAGGCGTTATTAAAAAGAAAATTGATACTGGAGATGTCGTTGATAATTCATTTATTAAAAAAGCATTAAAAGAAAAATGAGGTGATGAAAATGAGTAAAACATCTGTGGTTTCAGGACATGTTCAGTCTTCAGCTGCTCACTTGCAAAAAGTGAAAAAAAGAAAGGAAGAAGCGAAAAATAAGCAGGGAATTTTCCTTCGTTCTCTTGTCGTGCCAATTCTGCTTATTGTCGTGTGGCAAATCATTGGTTCTGCGGGCTATGTATCCAAAACTGTTCTTCCTACACCTGTTGATATTGTACTTTCTTTTAAACAGCTCATCGTATCGGGAGAACTCGGAGCTAACCTTCAAATCAGTATTTTGCGTGCTGCCATAGGTTTTGCCGTTGGAGCTGGACTAGGGTTACTATTGGGTGTAATTGTTGGTTTCTCAAAGAAAACAGAGCACTATATGGATCCATCTATTCAAATGCTTAGAACTGTTCCTCACCTTGCATTGGCGCCTTTATTTATCTTATGGTTTGGCTTTGGTGAAATTTCAAAGATATTGCTAATTGCAAACGGTGCATTTTTCCCAATCTATGTTAATACGTATCTAGGCATTCGCGGCGTTGATTCGAAATTATTTGATGTTGCTCGTGTTCTTCAATTTAGTAAATGGAAACAAATTACAAAACTCATTTTACCAGCCGCTCTTCCTAATATTTTACTTGGTGTCCGATTGTCTTTAGGTATTGCATGGCTCGGACTGGTAGTAGCTGAATTAATGGGAGCAAGTGAAGGTGTAGGATACATGATTATGGATGCTAGACAGTTTTCTCAAACGGACGTAGTTTTTGTTGGAATTATCATTTTTGCTGTTGTAGGCAAATTAACCGATTCATTTGTCCGAGTATTAGAAAAGCGTCTTCTTAAATGGAGAGACAGCTACGCAGGTGAAAAATAAAATAAGGATTTATATACGCATTAATCCTTGTAAATCTATCAGTTTTATAAGTTAAAAGGAGAGATGATAATGAGCCAGGTTACAATTATTACAGGAAGCCCTTCAAAGCAATCAAGGTCAACTGCTTTAAGCGAGTATATTGCAGCATATCTACAAGATGAAAAATATGAAGTGAAAACCGTGCATGTCCGTGATCTGCCCGCTGAAGACTTAGTATATGCTAACTTTTCTAGCCCTGCGATTCAAGAAGCTCAAAAGAAAGTGGCAGATGCTGATGCCGTTATTATTGTCAGCCCAATCTATAAAGCTAGCTACACAGGAATTTTAAAAACATTTTTAGATTTAATACCTGAAAAAGGTTTGCACAATAAAACCGTGCTGCCGATAGCTACAGGGGGAACCATTGCTCACCTACTGGCTCTTGATTATGTATTTAAGCCAACTTTATCCGTTTTAGGAGCTACTGCTCTTATTCATGGAGTTTATATTGTTGATTCTGAGGTGGCCTATACGAAAGAAAATGAAATTGAGTTTATTGCGGAAGAAGCAGAAGCGAGAATTAAACGTTCATTAAAAGAGCTGGGATATCATCTAGAACAAACGAAAAGGAGTGTTGAATCATGAAAATGTTATGGTTTATTCCTTCCCATGGAGATGGAAGATATTTAGGGACAAATCGAGGAGGTCGTTCAGCAGATTATTCATATTTTCGGCAAGTTGCTCAAGCAGCTGACCGGTTAGGATTTGAAGGAGTTCTGATTCCAACGGGGAAATCATGCGAAGACCCGTGGCTATTGGCTGCTTCACTTATACCTGAAACAGAGCGTTTGAAATTTTTAGTAGCTGTACGCCCCGGTATTATGGCTCCTTCCGTGGCAGCGCGCATGACTTCGACTCTTGATCGAATTTCAAACGGTCGTTTACTAGTTAACGTAGTAGCAGGAGGAGATCCAGCAGAATTAGCCGGAGACGGCCTTTTCTTATCACATGATGAACGTTATGAAGCTGCGGATGAATTTTTAGATGTGTGGAAAGGGTTATTGGCTGGAGATACGGTAAATTATGAAGGAAAACATATTCATGTAGAGAACAGTGAGCTGTTGTATCCACCTGTTCAAAAACCTTCTCCACCTATTTATTTTGGTGGATCTTCACCCGCAGGACAAAAAGTTGCAGCGAAACATTCTGACGTGTATTTAACGTGGGGCGAGCCTCCTGAACAAGTAAGAGAAAAAATAACGGCTGTGAGAAAGCAAGCAGAAGCAGAAGGCAGAACCGTTAAGTTTGGAATTCGTTTGCATATTATTGTACGGGAAACGGAAGAAGAAGCTTGGGAAGCAGCCGATCGATTAATTCAGCATTTGGACGACGACACGATTCAAGCTGCACAGCGTACTTTTGCAAGGTATGACTCAGTCGGGCAGCAGCGAATGGCGAGCCTTCATAGAGGAACCCGAGAGGAACTTACGATTAGCCCTAACTTATGGGCAGGTGTAGGGCTCGTCCGGGGAGGTGCAGGAACTGCACTAGTAGGCAGTGCTGAAAATATAGCGAAACGAATAAAAGAATATGAAGCTTTAGGAATTGAATCCTTTATTTTATCAGGCTATCCGCATTTAGAAGAAGCTTATCACGTAGGGGAGTTATTGTTCCCGCTTTTAAATATTGATGAGGGTGAAGGAAAGAGTGAAAGCATCGGTGAGATTATTGCAAACGATAGGTTTCCAAAAGCTTCAACCTCGTAAAAGAAGAACCGGTGAAAAATTCACCGGTTCTTCTTTTTCATTCATCTCAGCCGAGAGACGAGTCCGTTAAATTGTTGGTTTTGGTTTTTCAGGTGCAGCTTGTTTATCTTTTCGACTTTCTTGAATATATACTTTAAAGAGAAAAATATTTAAACAGCCCAGTGTGAGGAATAACGGTGCAAAATAATATTCCTGAGACATAAGTAGGACGAAAACGCTTCCAAAACAGAACAGAGAACTAAACATAAAGTAAAACTGTAAGAATCTTCTCATTTTAGTCGCCTCCTATTCTTTTTCTTCTTACAATTATTATATCAAATACTTTCCAAAAAAGACACAAAATATTCACAAAATGTTCGATTTTTTTCTTGTTTACCTATTGATTTTTTTGTAGATATGTAAATTTAGTGGGTTGTAATACCAATTAATTCCTGATTATAACTTTCTGATGGAAAGTTTATGTAAAATTTTATATGATAGAAATGGTATTGAAAAAAGGGGGAAAATCATCATGAGACGAATTGGGTGGCTATTTTTTACTATGGCAATTCTCTTATTAATAACTGCCGGTTGCTCAAATGATCAACAGAAAGTACAGGATCGATTTGATAAATATGTAGCCATGTGGAATAAAGAAGATTTTAAAGGCATGTATGGATACTTGTCTAAAGATGCTAAAAAGACGATTTCAGAAAAAGACTTTGTAAATCGATATAAAAATATCTATGATGCAATTGAAGCGGACAAGCTTAAAGTGAAGGCAAGTAAAATAGAAGACTTAGAAATAAAAGACCATAAAGCTGTTTTACCTTTTGAAGTAAACATGAACTCTGTAGCCGGTGAAATCTCATTTAAAGAAAATGCTGCTGTGGTTCAAGAAAAACAAGGGGATGCAGAGAATTGGTATATTAATTGGAAGCCTAATATGATTTTTAAAGGACTTAAGCAAGGAGAGCAAGTAAGAGTAGCTACTCAGTCAGCTGTGCGTGGAGAAATTATGGATCGTTCAGGGAAATATTTAGCTCAAAACGGAGAAGCGATTCAAGTTGGAGTTGTTCCCCAGCAGTTTTCTAAAGGCGGCGAGCAAGCTATACAACAATTAAGCAAGACTCTTGCTCTTTCAGAAAAAAGTATTAATCAAGCACTGAGCGCTTCTTGGGTGAAAGAGAATCAATTTGTTCCTATTAAAACAGTTAGTCAAAAAGACGCCTCTAATTTAGAGAATTCTTTGAAAAAAGTAGAAGGCATTCAACAAAAAAAGGTAAATGCGCGCGTATATCCTTGTGAAGAAGCGTGTGCTCATTTAGTTGGATACGTTGCGCCTGTCACGGCGGAATATTTAAAAGAGCATAAAGATGAAGGCTATAATGCTCAGTCTAAAGCTGGAATGATTGGCTTAGAGTCTTTATATGAAGATAAGCTTCGTGCTCGAGACAGCGTCACGATTTATACTGTAGATAAAGATGGTAATAAAAAGGATGAAATTGCAAAAGTGAATCCAAAAGACGGGGAAAGCATTCAAGTTACGGTAGACACGAATGTTCAAAAATCCCTTTATGAACAGTTAAAAGATGAAAAAGGAGTAGCTACTGCTCTTCAACCTAAAACGGGAGAAATATTAGGTCTTGTAAGCACGCCAGCTTTTGATCCGAATTCTTTTTCTTTTGGAATCGATGCTAATACGTATCAATCCCTTTCAACGAATCCCAATAAGCCGTTAATGAATCGCTTTACCAAAACGTATTCTCCCGGATCTACATTTAAGTTAGTCACGGGAGCTTTAGCAGTTGATGAAGGCGTGCTAAATCCAAACGAAAGTATATCAATCAGCGGGAAGAAATGGCAAAAAGATAAAAGCTGGGGGAATTTCTACGTAACACGAGTGGGCAGCAAGCCGAATGTTAATTTACGTGATGCTTATGTTACATCTGATAATATTTATTTTGCGCAGACTGCTTTGAAGCTAGGTTTAGACAAATTTAACAGTGGTTTAAAACAGTTTGGGTTCAATCAAAAAATGCCTGTTAATTATCCTTTTGAAACGTCTAAAATTGCAGGTGATCAAGATATTAAAGATGAGGGAGTATTAGCAAACTCTGGCTATGGCCAGGGGAAACTGCAAGTGAATCCTCTCCATTTGGCATTGATGTATACATCGATTGTAAACGATGGAAACATAGTAAAGCCTATTCTTATGAACGGTGATGAGAGTGGAATATGGAAAAAACAAGTAATATCTAAAGAAACGGCGCAATTAATTCAAAATGATTTAGTTGATGTCATTGAAGATAAAAATGGTACGGGTCATGCTGCAAAGATAGATGGGTTAACCCTGGCTGGAAAAACTGGAACGGCAGAATTAAAGAAAACTCAAGGTGAAAAAGGGCAGGAAAACGGCTGGTTTGTAGCTGTGGACACAAAACAGAAAAACCTACTCGTTTCAATGATGGTTGAAGGAGTAGAAGATAAAGGCGGAAGTCATTACGTCGTGCCGAAAGTAAAAAATGTATTTCAGCAATATAATAAGTAAATAATAAAAGCCAGTTCTAAAAGAGCTGGCTTTTATTATTTACACAAGGGGAGTAATGTTAAGTTTTTGTAAATCCCAGTTTTATACAAACTCTGAAAACCCTTATTTTAAAAGGAATCAACGTATTATTGTTAATGTATTGTAAAGAGGCCTAAAAAAATGTGTTTGAAAAGTTATTGACAATTAACAATAATAGGAGTAATTTTTGACTTGGCGTAAAAAAATGAATCGCATAACCTATAAGTAAAAGAATCACCTTTTGGGACTTTTGCTCTGGTAAACGTTTGTTTTTTTAGAATTTTTTGATACACAAGAGAGGTGGTTTCTCTCGTTATAGTAATGAACAGCTAAGTTTTATCCATTACTTTAAATGAAAAAAGAAACTAGAACACATATAAAAAGATAGAGAGAAAAAACGAGTGGTAAAGTTTCGATAAATTGGATGGAGGATTGCAACGTGATCAAAAGAAAAAAAGACAAGTTTTCTGAAATGTTAATGGACATTGCCCAAAATATTAAGGACTCAGCGGAGTTTTTAGGCAGCTTTGAACTTCAAAACGTATCTGACCTAAAGGAATTTGCCAACGTTTTAAAAGCGTATGAATCAAAAGGTGATAAATACGTGCATACAGTGATTACTGAGTTGAACAAAGCATTTATTACTCCAATTGAGCGTGAAGATATTTTACAGCTAGCGATGAGCATGGATGATGTACTTGATGGCATCGACAGCTTTGCTGCTTTAATGGAAATTCATTCAATTACGACATTTGATGAATATGTAGCTGAATTTGTTAAAAATATTCAAGGCTGTGCTGAAGAAATTTTAATTACTATTAATTTGTTGTCTGAGAAAAAGCTTCTTCAAATTAGTGAGCATGCAATTAAAATTAAAGAGTATGAGTCACATTGTGATACATTATATCGTCGTGCACTAAAACAATTATTTGCAACATGTAAAGATCCAATTAAAGTTATTCAATATAAAGAAATTTATGAAACGCTAGAAGAAATCGCGGATTATTGTCAAACGGTTGCGAACAACTTAGAATCAGTTATTATGAAGAATGCGTAACGGGGCTATATTATAATGGATTCGATGCTAATATTAACCATTCTAATTGTAGTTGGTGCACTTGGTTTTGACTTTATCAACGGATTTCACGATACAGCTAATGCCATTGCGACTTCTGTTTCAACCAAAGCTTTAAAACCGCGACATGCAATTCTTTTAGCCGCAACCATGAACTTTGTCGGTGCTATGACGTTTACGGGCGTAGCCAAAACGATTACAAAGGATATCGTTGATCCTTATACGCTTCAAAATGGTTCTGTCGTTATTTTAGCAGCATTAATTTCTGCTATCGCGTGGAACCTAATCACATGGTATTTCGGTATCCCGAGTAGTTCTTCTCATGCAATTATTGGATCGATTGCAGGAGCAGCTATTGCAGCTGCTGGATTTGGTGCTTTAAATTATAAAGGTTTCATCAAAATCATTGAAGCCCTTCTAATTTCACCAGTTCTGGCCTTTGTAGTAGGTTATATTGTCTATACGATTATCAAACTAACGTTTAAAAACCATAACTTAACGAAAACGAATAAGCGTTTTCGACGCGTTCAAATCCTGACTGCAGCCCTACAATCTTACACACACGGTACGAATGATGCGCAAAAAGCAATGGGTATCATTACGCTAGCGCTTATTGCTAACAATATGCAAAGCGGCACTGAGATTCAGTGGTGGGTACAGCTGGCTTGTGCGGTTGCAATGGGGCTTGGAACGTCAATTGGTGGATGGAAAATCATTAAAACCGTTGGCGGTAAAATTATGAAAATTCGTCCTGTTAATGGAGTAGCTGCGGACTTAACAGGTGCTGCCATTATCTTTGGAGCAACGTTTATTCATCTACCTGTCAGTACTACTCATGTTATTTCATCTTCTATCTTAGGTGTAGGTTCTGCTCACCGAGTGAAAGGTGTAAAGTGGGGAACTGCACAGCGCATGGTGATTACATGGGTTATCACATTGCCAATTTCAGCTTCGTTAGCTGCACTTATCTATATGATTTTAAATTTGTTCTTTTAATAAATGGGGAGCTTCTTTTAAAGAAGCTCCTTTTTTTATTTACATCCCCTCATTTGCACAGTACACTTAAAACATGAAAATAACACAATCATTTTTAAAAGGGAGATGGGGAAATGTTTGGAAAAGTAGCTGCTGATGTATTGGGGCTAAGTGATATTGGTTCTGTTATTAAGCCAGTTGATTATGACAAGGTAGATGCAGACGATTACGTTATGCACGAAGAACAAGAAAAAATTTATTTTCTAATCAAATCAAAGTCAGATGAATATTGCTTTACCAATAAAGCGCTCATTCACCTTGATGGAACAAGTGCTACAAGCAAAAAGCGAATGCTTCGCCGCTATAACTACAGCACAAATCACATTTCAAATGTGATGCTAGAAACGGCTGGAACTGTCGATTTAGATGTAGAAATTAAATTTAAAATTGGCTCGGAGACTTTTTCTATCGATGTACACAAAAAGCATATAGAAGAGGTAAAAGATTTATATAAAGCGCTGTTTAAAATGTCTGAAATAACGCGTGAAAATGAAATTGCGCTCGATTTTGCTAAACAAAGCATTCAGCTAGCTTCTTCTACGCTAAGCAGTACAAGAAATACAAGTGGAAGTGTTGCTGGTGAATTTAAAGAAATTAACGAAGCTGCGTTTTCTTGGTTATTAGATAAAAAAACAGCTTACACAACAAAAGATTTCAGCTCAGTTTTCGAGCTGTATATCAATAATTAATAGAAACAGCTGCTCCTTTTATGGAGCAGCTGTTTTTTGATGCTGAATGAGAGTATGTAGACTTATGATGAACCGTGTATAATCCTCATGTTAACCTTGAAAAATCGCTGAAAAAAGAGCACAATATAAAATAGAAAAGAGAAACAATAGAGACGGGTTTAACTGAAAGAAATAATAGAAAATAAGACTTATAGGTGGAAAGGATTACGGTATGACAGCAAAAAATAATGAGGATACAGTGGCAGAATTAGAAAAGTCACTTCGACATATTGCAGCGATTGTGAAGCAAAAAGGAAGAGAAATTTTAGAAGGCTATACGATTACGCCACCTCAGTTTATTGCTTTGCAGTGGCTGTTTGAACGTGGAGATATGACGATTGGCGATTTATCAAATCGTATTTTTCTCGCTTGTAGTACAACGACAGATTTAGTAGATCGTATGGAAAAAAATAAGTTAGTGGTTCGGGTGAAAGATCCAAAAGACCGCCGCGTAGTGCGTATTCATTTGCTTCCTGAAGGAGCACGTGTTATCGAAGAAGTAATTGAAAAGCGACAAACGTATTTAAATGGCGTACTGGCAAACTTCTCTCCGAGTGAAACGGAAGTTTTACGAGTAACGTTACGAAAATTGCATGATGAAATGAAAGAAAAATGAGGCGATTGTTTTGAGTAGACCAATTGGTGTTATAGATTCAGGTGTGGGCGGATTAACGGTAGCAAAGGAAATTATGAGACAGCTTCCGAAAGAACAAATTATGTACATTGGAGATACAGCCCGCTGCCCATACGGTCCTCGTCCTAGTGAAGAAGTACGAGCTTTCACATGGGAGATGACTAATTATTTAGTAGATAAAGATATTAAAATGCTTGTTATTGCGTGCAATACGGCTACGGCAGTTGTACTAGATGAAATTCAAGAACAGCTCGATATTCCGGTTATAGGCGTCATTGAACCAGGATCACGCGCTGCGCTTAAAGTAACTAAAAATCATAAAATAGGCGTAATCGGCACAAACGGAACCGTGAAAAGTCAAGCCTATACACATGCACTCCGCGCTCTTCATACGAGAGTGGAAGTGGAAAATTTAGCATGCCCTTTGTTTGTACCTCTTGTAGAGAGCGGTAATTATGAAGGACCGGAAGCGCAGCGAATTGTAAAAGAAACATTAAAACCTTTTTATCATACAGATATGGATACCCTTATTTTAGGATGTACGCATTATCCGTTATTAAAGCCAGTTATTCAAGAAGCAATTGGGCCTCGAGTTCAGTTGATCAGTTCTGGCGAAGAAACGGCAATAGAGGTAAGTGCCATTCTTTCTTATAGCAATTTACTAGCTCCTAGAAACATGGAGCCTGAACACTACTTCTTTACAACAGGATCAACAGAACTGTTTCAATCTATTGCATCTAAATGGTTTGAGCACCCTGTATATAATGTTGAACATATCAAGCTTTAAAACCGTGCATATCATGCTCGGTTTTTTTGTGGACAAAAACTTTTTTGAGCTGGTCTAAAATGCAAAAAAGCTCGTATACATAGTAGTACAAACAGTCTGAGGAGGGAAAGGAATGTCCAAAAAGACCCAACTTGTTCTCATATCCGCCGTGGTGACCACATCTGTATTGTTATCCGGCTGTGGACTTTTCGGAGGGGATAACGCAGCAAAGGAAATTGATCCGCCAAAGGATGTCACCTATGTGAAAGATGAAAAATCATTAGCGACTGAAGCGAAAGTAACGGAAGCTAATAAAAAACAAAGTAAAGCGGCAGAAACATCTGCGCCTACCAAAAGAGAACTCTACTTAATTGATAAAAACGGGTACGTTGTTCCCCAGACGCTTGAAATTCCTAAATCAAAAGGTGTCGCTAAACAGTCTCTTGAATATTTAGTAGAGGGTGGACCAGTCACAAACTTATTGCCAAATAATTTCCGAGCGGTTCTTCCTGCTGATACAAGAGTTTTAGGGACAAAGCTGGAAAGTGACGGCACGATGGTAGCAGATTTTTCACCTGAATTTGCTGAGTATAAAAAAGAAGATGAACTCCGTATTCTGCAGGCCGTCACTTGGACGCTGACGCAGTTTGAAGGCGTAAATAAAGTTAAAATTCGCATTAACGGCTATGATAAAGATGAGATGCCTGTAAATCATACGCCAATCAGTAAAGGGTTGAGCAGAGCAGATGGCATTAACTTTGATAATACTGGAGTAGTTGACGTAACTCAAACGAAGCCAGTTACGATTTATTACTTAGCTCAAGAGGGCAAACAAACTTACTATGTTCCTGTCACAAAACGAATTGCTTCTGATGACAAAGATATGTACACTGCAATTGTGAACGAACTTGTAGAAGGACCTGCGCCTGCATCAGGTTTAGTGACAGATTTTAATCCTGATGCAAAGCTCGTAGCAGCTCCAAAGTATGCGGATGGTGAGTTAACGCTGAACTTTAATAAAAACATCTTTGGGAATTTAAAAGGAACGGAAATTTCTCAGCATGTTCTCGACTCCTTGGTGCTATCGCTGACGGAACAAAAAGCCGTAGACAGCGTTGCTATTAAGGTGAATGGCAAAAAAACGCTAAAAGATGAAAAAGGGAAAAAATTAACGGAACCAGTTTCAAGACCTAAAAATGTGAACACAGGTAGTTTTTAAAAACAAATTTTTGTTATACTAGTAAAGGACTAAGTAGAAAGAGGTCTGCTGAAATAGCGACCTCTTTCCGCTGTTTTATAGTTAAAACGGAAGAGACTATTACATATAAATGAATTAATAGGAGGACATGCTTAATGCGTTTGGACGGTAGGGAATTTAATGAATTGAGACCTGTATCTCTTCATACTTCATACTTAAAGCATCCAGAAGGATCTGTATTAATCTCGGTGGGAGACACAAAGGTTATTTGTACAGCAAGCATAGACGACAGAGTGCCTCCTTTTATGCGTGGACAAGGAAAAGGATGGATTACAGCTGAATATTCTATGCTGCCTCGAGCTACGGCACAAAGAAATATACGTGAATCATCAAAGGGTAAAGTCACAGGACGAACAATGGAAATTCAGCGTCTAATCGGACGAGCTCTTCGTTCTGTAGTCGATCTGGAAAAGGTCGGAGAAAAGACAATTTGGATTGATTGTGATGTTATTCAAGCAGATGGGGGAACAAGAACAGCATCGATTACAGGTGCTTTTGTGGCTATGGTTTTAGCGTTTGGAAAGCTGGTTGAAGAGAACAAGCTGACAGAAATTCCTATTCGTGACTACTTAGCTGCGACTTCAGTAGGTATTCATGGAGAAAATTCGATTTTAGATTTAAATTATGAAGAAGATTCGACAGCAGAAGTTGACATGAATATTGTGATGACAGGAAGCGGACAGTTTGTAGAATTACAGGGAACGGGAGAGGAATCGACGTTTTCGAGAGAACAGTTAAACCATCTTCTAGATTTAGGGGAAAAGGGTGTTTATCAATTGATTGAACAGCAAAAGGAAGTTCTTGATCACCTGGCTGCTTACATTCCGGTTAAAGAAAGGTAAGGGATTAACGTGCGTGAAATCATTATTGCAACTAAAAATGCAGGCAAAGTAAAAGATTTTGAAACACTTTTCTCACCAAAGGGATTTAAAGTAAAATCGCTTCTTGATTTTCCTGAGATTGAAGACGTGGAAGAAACGGGCGTTACATTTGCAGAGAATGCGACGCTAAAAGCAGAGGCCATTTCATCCGCATTAAATAAGCCGGTCATTGCTGATGACTCCGGGCTTGCTATTGATGCCTTAAACGGGGAGCCAGGCGTTTATTCCGCGCGTTATGCTGGTGAAAATAAAGATGATAATGCTAATATAGAGAAGGTACTTCAAAAATTAAATGACGTGCCGTTTGAAAAGCGCACGGCACGCTTTCATTGTGCTCTTGCTATTGCAGTGCCCGGAAAGAGAACCGAAATTGTAGAAGGCACATGTGAAGGGCACATCTTGGAGGAAAAAAGAGGGGAAAACGGTTTTGGGTACGATCCCATTTTCTTTGTAGAAAAATGGAGATGCTCCATGGCAGAATTGACCAAAGAGCAAAAAAATCAGATTAGTCACCGAGCAAATGCGTTAAAAAAACTAGCACCGCTAATTGATGCGCAATTTTAGAAGGAGTGATGACGTGTGAAACTATTAATTGTGAGCGATAGCCACGGGTTACAAGAAGAACTGCTCACTATCAGAGAGAGACATGCTGATGTAGATAAGATGATCCATTGTGGGGACTCTGAGTTGCCGCAAGACGGCAAAGAAATGTCTGCGTTTTTAGGCGTTCGAGGAAATTGTGACTACGATGCATCTTACGTTAATGATCGAGTAGAGTCGCTTGGAGAAGCTACGTGTCTGGTTACACACGGTCACTTATATAATGTTAAAATGTCTATGATGAATCTCCATTACAAAGCGAGAGAAGTCGGGGCAAACGTTGTTTGTTTTGGGCATTCTCACATAGCGGGAGCTGAGCTCATGGACGGAGTTTTATTTATCAATCCAGGAAGTATGTTACTTCCTCGTATGAGAAAAGAACGTACGTATGCTATACTAGTAATGGATGGTACAGAAGCTACCGTGCAGTTTTACGATATAAGCGGTAAACATATTCCTAGCATGCAGTTAACCTGTACACTTTCAGCATAATATAGCCAAATATAGGGAGAAGAGAAGGTTTTTTACCTCTCTTCTCATAAAATTTCAAAAAAACGTTGACTTTTAAATTATATTTGAATATAATAAGTATTGTCTTTGATACACTTTAACATTATGTCCCAGTAGCTCAGCAGGATAGAGCAACGGCCTTCTAAGCCGTCGGTCGGGAGTTCGAATCTCTCCTGGGACGTCCAGAAAAAACCGGCTTTTACTTTTTAGTAAAAGCCGGTTTTTTTATTTATCTTAAAAGTGAATGTTTGTTCATTCAGTGTGTACAAATGAACGTTTCAGAAAAACTTTTTGAACAGCTGTAAACCCTTATTACATCAATAATGAAAACGCATTCAAATATTCTGTTTAGTCTAAATTGTCTAAAAAAATCTTGAAAAGTGGTTGACTATGCATAGAAATGGGCGTAAGATAGTCCTCAAATATAAGTTTTCTAAAAATTTTAATTAATTGTAATTAATTTAAAATATGATGTGTAAAGCATTGTTCAAAAAGCATATAGCGTTTTAAAACGTTGAAGAGGATAAGTAGTTTTGATGTTTAGGTATCAACAGAGAGTCGGGTTGCTGGAAGCCGACGTTACCAACTCAAAATGAACTCACCTCAGAGTGTCACCCTGAAATTCAGTAAGGGCGACCGAGTGTACTTCCAAAGCACTCGTTATCAAAAAGAATGTAAGTATACATTCATAAGGTAATCATTACGATTACAAACGAGGGTGGTACCGCGTAAAGTACAAAAGACTTTTCGCCCCTTGACCTATATCATTTGATAGGGTCTATTTAGGGGTGAGAAGTCTTTTTTCTTTTATCTAGAAAACGAAAGGATGAGAAAAGTGGGAGCCAATATGCAAACGAAAGAACCTGTAAGCGCTGGGGCACAAATGAATGGAGCTGACATGTTGATTGAATCTCTAAGAAGAGAAAATGTTGACGTCATCTTCGGTTACCCAGGGGGAGCCGTTTTACCGATTTACGATAAACTATACGGTTCAGGAATGTTTCACGTACTTGCTCGTCACGAACAAGGTGGAATTCACGCAGCAGAAGGGTACGCAAGAATTTCAGGCAAACCCGGTGTAGTTATCGCAACAAGTGGTCCTGGTGCAACAAATATCGTAACAGGTTTGGCAGATGCGATGATTGACTCACTTCCTTTAGTTGTTTTTACTGGTCAAGTAGCTTCAAGTGTAATTGGTTCTGACGCGTTCCAAGAAGCAGATGTATTAGGGATCACAATGCCAATTACAAAACATAGCTATCAAGTACGCAATATCAGCGATATGCCGAGAATCATCAAAGAGGCATTTCATATTGCGACAACAGGAAGACCTGGTCCAGTCTTAATCGACATTCCAAAAGATATGGCACAGGGTGATGGAACATTTAATTACGAAGGAGAAATTGATTTACCAGGCTATCAGCCAACTTATTTTCCAAATCAGCTGCAGGTTAAAAAATTAACAGACGCAGTAGCAGCTGCAAAAAAACCTGTTATCCTAGCAGGTGCGGGAGTGTTATTGAGTAAAGGTTCAGAAGAATTAAAAAATTATGCTGAGCGTCAAAATATTCCGGTTATTAATACGCTTTTAGGGTTGGGCTGTTTTCCTGCAGATCATCCGCTTCATTTAGGAATGGCTGGCATGCACGGAACGTACACAGCAAACATGGCAATTTATGAGAGTGATCTTCTCATTAGTATCGGTGCACGCTTTGATGACCGAGTAACAGGTAATTTAAAGCATTTTGCACCAAATGCAAAAATTGCTCACATTGACATCGACCCAGCGGAAATTGGAAAGAATGTTCCAACCAAGATTCCAATTGTTGGAGATGCAAAAGAAGTATTGAAGCAATTGCTTCTGCAAGAAGGAGAAGTTGGAGATTATACGAAATGGCATGAGAAATTAGCGGCGTGGAAGCAAGAATATCCATTATGGTATCAGAACTCAGCGGACGTGTTAAAACCACAAAAAGTAGTTGAGTTGCTTCACAAGTATACAAATGGAGATGCCGTTGTTACAACGGACGTTGGGCAACATCAAATGTGGGTAGCCCAATACTACACATTTAATAATCCAGATCGATGGGTAACTTCAGGTGGTCTTGGCACCATGGGCTTTGGATTACCTTCTGCAATCGGCGCTCAGCTGGCAAATAAAGATAAAACAGTTGTAGCAGTCGTTGGTGACGGTGGATTTCAAATGACGCTTCAAGAATTAGGGGTCATTAGAGAATTAAATTTACCTGTAAAAGTGGTTGTACTCAACAATCAGTCGCTTGGTATGGTTCGTCAGTGGCAGGAAATCTTCTATGAAGAACGCTACTCACACTCTTTAATTCCGAATCAGCCTAATTTAATGAAGCTTGCAGAAGCCTATGATATCAAAGGTTTACAAGCTTCTACTGAAGAAGAAGCGCATGCGGCTCTGAAAGAAGCAATGGAAACAGATGGACCTGTTTTACTAAACTTCTTTGTCGCACCTAAAGAAAACGTATATCCAATGGTTGCACCTGGAAAAGGATTACATGAAATGGTAGGGGTGAAACCATGAAGCGAATTATTACAGCAACTGTATTAAACCGTGCGGGCGTTTTAAATCGCGTAACGGGGTTATTTACAAAAAGAAATTTCAATATTGAGAGTATTTCAGTAGGGCACACTGAATCTGAGGATGTATCACGCATGACGTTTGTTGTGAACGTAGAGCATGATAACGCTGCTGAACAAGTGATCAAGCAGTTAAATAAGCAGATCGACGTGTTGAAAGTTCAAGATATTACGGATCAAGCTGTGGTGTCAAGAGAGCTTGCTTTAATGAAAGTAGCATCTACACCAGCGAGCCGTAACGAACTTTATGCAGTAATTGAGCCTTTCCGTGCAACCATTATTGATGTAAGCCGCGACAGCCTAATTATTCAAGTAACAGGTGAATCCAGCAAGATTGAAGCGATGATTGATCTACTTCAGCCTTATGGATTAAAAGAAGTAACGCGCACGGGAACAGTAGCTGTTCCGCGCGGTACGCAAAAAGCAGCAGCCAAACTTTCATCAATCATTTAATTCTAGCTAGTTACTAAAAAGTAAACTATATAAAACTATATAAACTAAGAGGAGAGATTTATTATGACAAAGGTATATTATAACGGAGATGCAAAGGATCAATTATTACAAGGTAAAACAGTAGCAATCGTAGGTTATGGTTCACAAGGTCACGCTCACGCACAAAACTTACGCGACAGCGGAGTAAACGTGGTAGTGGGATTACGTAAAGGTAAATCATGGGATCAAGCAGAGCAAGACGGTTTCACTGTATTATCTGTAAAAGATGCAGTTCAACAAGCAGAAGTAGTAATGGTATTACTTCCAGATGAGTATCAGCCAAAAGTTTATAACGAAGAAATTCTTCCAGGACTAAAACCAGGAAAATCTTTAGTATTTGCTCACGGTTTCAACATTCACTTTAACCAAATCGTAGCACCTGAATTCGTTGACGTATTCTTAGTAGCTCCAAAAGGCCCTGGTCACCTTGTAAGAAGAACGTATGAAGAAGGAGCTGGCGTACCGGCGTTATTCGCAGTATTCCAAGATGTAACTGGAGAAGCAAAAGACGTAGCGTTAGCTTATGCTAAAGCAATCGGTTCAGCTCGTGCGGGTGTGTTAGAAACAACATTTAAAGAAGAAACAGAAACAGATCTTTTCGGTGAGCAAGCAGTACTTTGTGGTGGTTTAACTTCATTAGTTAAAGCTGGTTTTGAAACGCTTGTAGAAGCTGGCTACCAACCGGAAGTTGCATATTTTGAGTGTTTACACGAATTAAAATTAATTGTTGACCTTATGTATGAAGGCGGAATGGAAGGCATGCGTTATTCAATCTCTGATACAGCTCAATGGGGTGACTTCGTTTCAGGACCACGCGTTGTAGATGAGCGTTCAAAAGAACAAATGAAAAAAGTGCTTGAAGATATCCAAACAGGTAAATTTGCAAAAGGCTGGATCCTAGAAAACCAAGCAAATCGTCCGGAATTTACAGCTATCAATAACCGTGAAAACGAACATTTAATTGAAAAAGTTGGCGCTCAATTACGTGAAATGATGCCATTTGTTAAAAAACAAAAGAAAGAAGCGGTGATCGCTAGTGCAAAAAATTAAACTATTTGACACGACGCTACGCGATGGTGAACAGTCACCTGGAGTCAATTTGAACCTACAAGAAAAGCTTGAAATTGCTAAGCAGTTAGAGCGATTAGGTATCGACATCATTGAAGCCGGATTTCCCGCTTCTTCAAAAGGTGATTTTCAATCCGTAAAAGAAATTGCGTCTATTGTCAAAAATTCTTCTGTAACAGGCCTTGCGAGGTCTGTTACAAAAGATATTGACATTGCATGGGAAGCGTTAAAAGAAAGTGCAGAACCAAGACTGCATGTCTTTATCGCTACTTCCGAAATTCATATGCAGCATAAATTGAAAAAAACACCTGATGAAGTACTTGAAACAGCAGTGGAAATGGTGAAGTACGCAAGTGAAAAATTCCCGGTTGTTCAATGGTCTGCTGAAGATGCATGTCGAACAGATTTACCGTTTTTAGCTAGAATTGTAGAAGCAGTTATTGATGCTGGTGCAAAAGTCGTTAATATTCCAGATACAGTAGGATTTATCACTCCTGGTGACTATCAATCAGTATTTAATTACTTAAAAGAACATGTGTCAAATATTCATAAAGTTGATTTGTCAGCTCACTGTCACGATGACTTAGGGCTAGCTGTGGCCAATTCAATGGCTGCTATTGAAGCAGGAGCTACTCAAATTGAAGGAACGATTAACGGAATCGGAGAACGTGCGGGTAACGCAGCTCTTGAAGAAGTAGCACTTGCGCTTCATGTCCGTCAAGATTTCTATCAAGCGAGCACAGGTCTTATCTTACCTGAAATCAAGCGTACGAGTGACATTATCAGTAAGCTTACCGGGATGAATATTGCACCAAATAAAGCAATTGTCGGAAAAAATGCTTTTGCTCATGAATCAGGTATTCACCAAGATGGCGTCTTAAAAAATCCGTTAACATATGAGATTATTTCCCCAGAACTTGTGGGTGTTAAACAAAATCCAATTGTGCTTGGTAAACACTCAGGCCGTCATGCGTTCCGTACACGCTTAGTAGAGCTTGGATTCACATTGGAAGATACAGAAGCAAACGTGCTTTTTGAGAAGTTTAAAGACTTAGCAGATAAGAAAAAAGACATTACCGATGATGATTTATTGGCATTAGTCATTCAAAAGCAAGTTAGCAAAGACAGTGAATATAAGCTTGAAAGTCTGCAAGTTCAGTATGGTACGAACAATATTCCTACGGCTACGATTACGCTTCGCAAAGAAAACGGCGAAGAGATTCAAGAAGCAGCTACGGGATCTGGAAGCGTGGAAGCTATCTATAATACGCTGCAGCGCTGTGTTGAACAAGATGTGAAACTATTAGACTATCGTATTCAGTCTATTAACGGTGGGCCGGATGCACTGGCTGAAGTATTTGTGAAGGTTGAAAGCGAAGGAACTGAAGCAAGCGGACGCGGAGTAGCATTTGACGTATTAGAATCGTCAGCGAAAGCATATCTGAACGCCATTAATCGTTTAATCGCTATTCAGCAGCATCGTACAAAGCAAGAAGTAATGTGAACTGAAGGGAGAGACCACCATGACAAAAAAAGTCGCTGTATTACCGGGTGACGGCGTAGGAACAGAAGTAACCAAAGGCGCTGTTGCCGTTTTAAAAGCAATTGGAGAGCGCTTTGATCATCAATTTGAGTTTACGTATGGACTAATTGGCGGAGCTGCAATTGATGAGGCGGGCACACCTCTTCCAGAAAGTACAATTGAGACTTGTAAGCAGGCGGATGCTGTATTACTTGGATCGGTTGGAGGGCCAAAATGGGATCGTAACCCTTCACATTTGCGACCGGAAAAAGGTTTGCTAGCTATTCGAAAAGAACTGGATTTATATGCTAATCTTCGTCCGGTGACGTTTTATGATAGCTTAGCGGATGCCTCTCCTCTGAAAAAAGAATACATTGAAGGTGTCGACTTCATTATCGTCCGTGAGCTAACAGGAGGCTTATATTTTGGTAAGCCTAGCGAGCGCCGAACAGAAGGAAATGAAGAAACAGTTGTCGACACATTATTTTATAAGCGTACAGAAATAGAAAGAATTATTCGCCAAGCATTTGACACGGCTGTAAATCGACGTAAAAAAGTAACGTCTGTTGATAAAGCGAATGTGCTTGAGTCTAGTCGAGTGTGGCGTGAAGTAGCTGAAGAAGTAGCAAAAGACTACCCGGATGTAGAGCTTGAGCATATGCTTGTAGATTCAGCTGCTATGCAGTTAATTCGTAATCCGAAGTATTTTGATGTAGTGGTAACTGAAAATATGTTTGGTGATATTTTAAGTGATGAGGCTTCTATGCTGACAGGATCGTTAGGAATGTTGCCATCTGCGAGCTTAACGGCTGATGGTCCATCTTTATACGAACCGGTTCACGGTTCTGCACCAGATATTGCTGGTCAAAACAAAGCTAATCCGATTGCTGCTATTTTATCTGCAGCAATGTTGCTTAGACATTCATTTGGGTTAGAAAAAGAAGCAGCAGTGATTGAACAAGCGGTTGAAAGTGTATTACATGCAGGTCATCGAACAGCTGACTTAGCAGACGGTAATCATTATTTAGGTACCGATAAAATGGTGGAGGCGATAACTGCGGTAATTGCCAATGATTCTGCCATTTCAAGCATTATGACAGCTTACAGTTAATCATGCGTTTCTCACGTTTTGTGAGAAACGTTTTTCATAATCAGAAAGGAGGAGCAGTATGAAACCAAAAACAATTATTGATAAGCTTTGGGAACAACATGTTGTACGTCGAGAAGAGGGGAAGCCGGACTTATTATATATCGATCTTCATCTTATTCATGAAGTAACTTCCCCTCAAGCATTTGAAGGTCTTCGCGTGGCAAATCGCCAAGTGAAGCGTCCAGACTTAACGTTTGCTACAATGGACCACAACATTCCAACGGTTGACCGTTTTAATATTAAAGATCCGATTGCAAAGAAACAAGTAGACAAACTATCCGAAAACTGTCATGAGTTTGGTGTGAAGCTTTTAGATTTAACAAGTGAAGAGCAAGGAATTGTGCATATCATTGGACCGGAATTAGGATTAACTCAGCCTGGAAAAACCATTGTGTGCGGAGATAGTCATACATCTACTCACGGTGCATTTGGAGCACTTGCTTTTGGTATAGGAACTAGTGAGGTAGAGCATGTTTTAGCAACACAAACGCTATGGCAAGCGAAACCAAAAACGCTACAAGTGAAAGTAAATGGCAAAAAGCAGCCTGGCGTTTATGCTAAGGACATTGTGTTAGCAATAATTCAAAAATTCGGTGTGAATTTTGGAACGGGTTCAATCGTGGAATTTACGGGCGAATGTATTCGCGATCTTTCAATGGAAGAGCGCATGACCATTTGTAATATGTCTATTGAAGCCGGTGCAAAAGCTGGTTTAATCAGTCCAGACGATGTCACTTTCTCTTATATTAAAGGACGTCAGTATGCTCCTAAAGGAGAACAGTTTGAAAAAGCAGTGGAAGCTTGGGCAGCTTTAGCAACAGATGAAGGTGCAACATACGATGAAACGCTGGAAATTGATGCAGATACAATTGAACCTGTTGTAACATGGGGAACAAACCCGGCGATGAGTTCTTATGTTAGCAAGCAAGTTCCTACATTAGAAGAGTGTAAAACAGAAGCTGAGAGAAAGTCTTTGTCACGAGCACTTGAGTATATGGGCTTACAGCCTGGCATGGCAATAGAAGAGATTCCAGTTCAGCATGTATTTATCGGTTCATGTACAAATGCTCGTTTGTCTGATCTTCGTGACGTGGCAGCCTTTATTAAAGGAAAGAAAGTGTCACCAGATGTGCGAGCGATAATTGTACCAGGTTCTCAAAAAGTAAAGCGAGTGGCTGAAGAAGAAGGATTATCTGCTATTTTTATTGAAGCAGGTTTTGATTGGAGAGACTCAGGCTGCAGCATGTGTCTAGGCATGAACTCTGACTTAGTTCCACAAGGCGAACACTGTGCGTCCACTTCTAACCGCAATTTTGAAGGACGTCAGGGAAAAGGCGCCAGAACGCATTTAGTAAGCCCGGTAATGGCAGCAGCGGCAGCGGTATATGGACATTTTGTTGATGTACGCAAACTACAAGAACAAGCGGTGCGATAAGGAGGAGAACACAGATGAATGCTTTTACAATCCATGCAGGGAAAGTAGCAGGTCTCGACCGAGCAAACGTAGATACTGATCAAATTATCCCAAAGCAATTTTTGAAAAGAATTGAGCGTACTGGCTTTGGCCAATTTCTATTTTTTGATTGGCGATATAATGAAGATGAAACGTTAAATGAAACGTTTGAATTAAATCAGCCTCAAAATCAAGGAGCAACAATTCTTGTAGCTGACGAGAACTTCGGATGTGGTTCGTCACGTGAACACGCTCCATGGGCGCTTTTAGACTACGGGTTTCGTGCCATTATCGCACCTTCATTTGCGGATATTTTTAAACAAAACTGTCTAAAAAATGGTATTTTACCTATTGTTTTACCAAAAGAAGATGTTTCCTATTTAATGAAAGAGTCTCAAAGTGCTTCTTACGCCTGTACAATCGATCTTCATCAGCAAAAAATTACCGATGAAGCAGGTTTTGAACGTACGTTTGATATCAATGGCCATTGGAAATATATGCTTGTTAACGGATATGATGAAATTGGCTATACGCTTTCTTTTGAAGACGACATTTCTGCTTATGAAGCAAAAACGGTAAGATATTAACCAAAAATCGAGCAAAATTATGATTTTGCTCGATTTTTTTGCGTTCCGTTAATCGAATTGCTAAACTGTAAAGCAAATGGACCGCGAAGTGGGGAGAAAACATGTCGAATGAACAACAAAACAAAATTGTAGCTTTTCCTCTATTAAAAGAACGGTTGGTTGAAAAAGCTACAGATCATATGCAGCACAAGCAATTTCAAGAAGCACTTCCTTTATTTGAGCAGGCCTACGAACTTGATAATAAGCATCATGAAATTTTGCTTGGCCTTGTTATTTGTTACGTGGAGCTCGGTGATGCAGGCATAGCTAAGGAATTATGTGAGCAAATGCTGAAAGAAGATATTGGCGATTATTATCATAATTTGCAAATGTACCTCATGGTGTTAATTCAGCTTGGTCACTATCATGAAGGATATGTCACTCTACAAGCAGTTATTCAAGAACACAAACTTCCTTCTGAACATGCTGAACAGCTTTATCAGCTATTGGAGTTCTGCAAGAATAGAATGAATCAAGAACAAGTCATAGAAGAACAAACAGAAGAAGAACAGCTAGAGCAGTTTAAATCATTCACAGCTCTAGACAATATTCAAGATCAGCTTGAATGGGTTCATTCATTAAAAACAAAGAGAATTGAAAAGCAGCGCTTCTTTCTGGAACAGCTATTTTCATCCGAAGCTGTTCACCCTATCGTAAAAACAGTCGCTTTAAAAACAGTCATGGAAGAAGAAGTAGACATTGATTTTATGATTACTAAGTTTGGAGAGACGAAAAAAGTAAATGCGCTTCAGCTTCAACGAACAACACCGTATTTGTTTGCCGAGCAAGTAGAAGCGAAGCTGACGGAAAAGCTGGAGCATGAAAATCCTACACTGCTGCAGGTTGCCGTTGAGATATGGCAGCGTCATTTATTTATTACATTTCCGTTTTTACCGGGTGATAATGTAAAACTTTGGACAGAAGCGGTGTATGCTGTTAGTCTGATGATGCAAGGAGAAGAGTCAGATGCAGCTGTAGCAGAGGAAGACGGAAGTTTCTCCGCAGCTGAATTAAGAAAGGCAATTAAAGAGCTAAAAGAAATTGAAGAAATTTCTTTTATATAAAATGTGGTGTTTAGTTGAAACGTCATTGTTGTATGTTATAATATAATGGTTGTAAAATGCACTTAAATACGTATAGTAGAATTTCATCTTTACATTACATTCCTACTTACTTTAAAGTAATAGGGAGTTAAATAGATAATGATTGATGTTTGAACTGATAGGCTATCTGCATTATCTAATTTAGAAATCACTACTTAAAATGATTTTGGAGGGAAACATTCATGTCTGCAAAATGGGAAAAACAAGAAGGAAATCAAGGCGTTTTAACAGTAGAAGTTGAAGCTGCTGAGTTTGATAAAGCCTTAGATAAAGCATTCACAAAAGTTGTAAAACAAGTAAACGTACCAGGGTTCCGTAAAGGTAAAATGCCTCGTCCACTTTTCGAAAAACGTTTTGGCGTAGAATCTTTATACCAAGATGCACTAGACATCTTATTACCTGAAGCTTACAGCAATGCAATTGTTGAAGCTGGTATCGAGCCGGTTGATCGTCCAGAAATCGATGTTGAAACAATCGAAAAAGGACAACCTCTAGTTTTCACTGCTAAAGTAACTGTTAAACCTGAAGTTAAATTAGGCGAATACAAAAACTTAGAAGTAGAAAAAGTAGATACAACTGTAACAGATGAAGACGTTGAAGCTGAATTAAAAACACTTCAAGAGCGTCACGCTGAACTAGTTGTTAAAGAAGAAGGAGCTGTAGCTGAAGGTGATACAGCTGTAATCGACTTTGAAGGTTTCGTTGATGGCGAAGCATTCGAAGGCGGAAAAGGCGAAAACTATTCTTTAGAAATCGGTTCTAACACATTCATCCCTGGCTTTGAAGAGCAACTAGTTGGTCTTGAAGTAGGCGCTGAAAAAGAAGTGGAAGTAACATTCCCTGAAGAGTATCACGCTGAAGAGCTAGCTGGTAAGGCTGCTAAATTCAAAGTGAAATTACACGAAATCAAATCTAAAGAGCTTCCAGCTTTAGACGATGAGTTTGCAAAAGACGTAGATGAAGAAGTAGAAACTTTAGAAGCGTTAAAAGCAAAAACAAAAGAAAAATTACAAAGCGATAAAGAGAATCAAGCGGAATCAGCTCTTCGCGACACTTTAGTAGAAAAAGCTGCTGAAAATGCTGAAGTAGAAATTCCAGAAGCAATGTTCAATACTGAAATGGATCGTATGATGCAAGAGTTTGAACAACGTTTACAAATGCAAGGTCTTAACCTTGAACTTTACTTCCAATTCTCAGGTCAAGATGAAAAAGCTCTTCGCGACCAAATGCGTCCGGATGCTGAAAAGCGTGTGAAAATCAACTTAACGCTAGAAGCTATTTCAAAAGCTGAAAATCTTGAAGTAAGCGAAGAAGAAGTAGAAAAAGAATTAGAAAACATGGCAGGAATGTACAACATGCCTGTCGAAGAAATTAAGAAAGTGCTTGGCAGTCTTGATAGCATTAAAGAAGACATGAAAGTACGTAAAGCAGTTGAATTTCTTGTAGAAAACAGCAAAGCTGTTGCATAATAGTAAGTAAGAAACAAGGCGCGACTTGATCGTGCCTTGTTTTATAAACTTCAATAGTTTTTTTATATCATAACCAACACCGTAGAAGCAGCTTTAACCCATTGTTTGAAATCCGTGGTTATGAAATAGGCCCAATAAGAGGACACTATATAATAGCAGATCTCCATTCTGTTATGCTCATCAACAACATATACATAAAACGTTTTAGTATCTATTCAAGAAAATGTATGGTAAAATGCAATACAAATCTTTTCATAGCGCTTTTACTATGTGATAAAGAGGGGCATTTACCTACAAATAGATGAGTTGTCCATGTTGTTGGGCTATAGCGCGGATAGAAATCAGCTTCGAGCACTTTAGTAAATACTACAAGGGGTGAAAATTATGTTTAAATTTAACGATGAGAAAGGGCAGTTAAAATGCTCATTTTGTGGTAAAACACAAGAACAAGTACGCAAGTTAGTTGCGGGTCCAGGTGTTTACATATGCGATGAATGTATTGAACTTTGCACGGAAATCGTAGAAGAAGAGTTAGGTACAGAAGAAGAAGTAGAATTTAAAGATGTACCAAAACCAAAAGAAATTCGTGACATTTTAGATGAGTATGTAATTGGTCAAGAGGATGCGAAAAAATCGTTATCCGTTGCAGTATACAACCATTACAAACGAATCAATTCAAACAGTAAAATTGATGACGTTGAGTTATCAAAAAGTAATATTGCATTAATTGGACCTACAGGAAGCGGTAAAACTTTACTAGCTCAAACATTGGCTCGTATTTTAAACGTACCGTTTGCGATTGCAGATGCAACATCTCTAACAGAAGCGGGTTATGTAGGAGAAGATGTTGAAAACATCTTATTAAAATTAATTCAATCAGCTGATTACGATGTGGAGAAAGCTGAAAAAGGTATCATCTACATCGATGAAATTGATAAAGTAGCGCGTAAGTCTGAAAACCCATCTATTACACGTGATGTATCAGGTGAAGGTGTGCAGCAGGCTCTTCTTAAAATCTTAGAAGGTACTGTAGCAAGTGTTCCTCCTCAAGGTGGACGTAAACACCCTCATCAAGAATTTATTCAAATTGATACAACCAATATCTTATTTATTTGCGGTGGTGCATTTGACGGAATCGAACCTATTATTAAGCGTCGTCTAGGTAAAAAAGTAATTGGTTTCGGTTCAGAAACAAAACAACAAGACTTTACAGAAAAAGAGTTACTAGCAAAAGTATTACCGGAAGATTTATTAAAATTTGGTTTAATTCCAGAGTTTATTGGTCGTTTACCGGTTACTGCTAGCTTAGTGCCTCTTGATGAAGAAGCGCTAGTTGAGATTTTAACAAAACCGAAAAATGCACTAGTAAAACAATATCAAAAAATGCTTGAACTTGATGACGTTGAACTTGAGTTCGAAGACGAGGCTTTAGTAGAAATTTCTAAAAAAGCAATCGAGCGTAAAACAGGTGCTCGTGGTTTACGTTCAATCATTGAAGGTATTATGTTAGATGTAATGTTTGATCTTCCTTCACGTGATGATATTACAAAATGTATTATTACAGGTGAAACCGTTCGTGATCAAGCGGCTCCTAAGTTCGTATTAGAAGACGGATCTACCATTCAAGAAGGCAGCAAAACATCAGCATAAAAAAAGCCAGGTACTCAATTTGAGTACCCGGCTTTTTTTATGCTGATGAAGGACAACTAAATTTTACTTTTTACTAGAATCTTGTTTATTCCTACTGCTGCAGGGAGATAATAACTGATAATTATCTTACTAAACTGCGCAGGAGGTTTATCTATGAACTGGACGAATATTGCCTTAATGGTCCAACTCTTTTTTGGTATCATCATTGGCTTATATTTTTGGAATTTATTACGCAATCAGCGTACGCAAAAAGTCTCAATTGACCGGGATTCAAAGAAAGAAATGGAGCAATTGCAGAAAATGAGAGCCATCTCTTTAACTGAGCCGCTTGCCGAACGTGTAAGGCCGTCTAGCTTCTCCGATATTGTCGGACAAGAAGATGGAATTCGGTCACTAAAGGCGGCCCTTTGCGGCCCTAATCCACAGCACGTGATTGTATACGGACCGCCTGGAGTAGGAAAAACAGCAGCAGCACGTTTAGTGTTAGAAGAAGCCAAGAAGAATAAAAAATCACCTTTCAAACAATCGGCTGTATTTGTAGAGTTAGATGCAACTACGGCGCGTTTTGATGAGCGGGGCATTGCTGATCCTTTGATTGGGTCTGTTCATGATCCTATTTACCAAGGAGCGGGTGCCATGGGCCAAGCTGGAATTCCGCAGCCAAAACAAGGAGCGGTTACAGATGCACACGGGGGAATTTTATTTATTGATGAAATTGGAGAGCTCCATCCTATTCAGATGAATAAGCTGTTAAAGGTTCTAGAAGATCGAAAAGTGTTTATGGAAAGCGCCTATTACAGCGAAGAAAACACACAAATCCCGACACATATTCACGATATTTTTCAAAATGGTTTGCCAGCAGACTTTCGTTTGATTGGTGCGACGACTAGAACGCCTAATGAAATTCCGCCTGCCATTCGTTCCAGATGCGTAGAGGTATTTTTCCGTGAGCTTGATCGCGACGAAATTATTACAGTTGCAAAAAAAGCAGCAAATAAAGTAAGAATGGATATATCAGAAGAAGGTTTATCTCTGTTTTCTACATATGCACGCAATGGACGTGAAACGGTTAATATGATGCAAATTGCGGCTGGATTAGCGATATCAGAGGAACGAACGGACATTAAAAATGAAGATATTGAATGGATTGTTCATTCTAGTCAACTATCTCCAAGACACGATCCGAAAATTGCGGATGAGGAAAAAGTGGGACTTATTAATGGATTAGCGGTGTACGGGCCCAACTCTGGAGCACTTTTAGAAATTGAAGTCAAAGCGATTCCTGCAAAAGAGAAAGGGAACATTATTATTACGGGTATCGTTGAAGAGGAAAGTATAGGGACTCAAGGGAAGTCTATTCGCCGTAAAAGTATGGCTAAAAGCTCAATTGAAAATGTCATAACTGTTCTTCGCTCAATGGATGTTCCAGCCGATGAGTATGATATTCATGTAAACTTTCCGGGAGGCGTGCCAATTGATGGACCTTCTGCTGGTATTGCTATGGCAACAGGGATCTACTCAGCGATTTATGAAGTGCCAATTAAACATACGGTAGCAATGACAGGAGAAATTGGTCTGCACGGCAACGTGAAGCCAATTGGCGGTGTGATTCCAAAAATCAAGGCAGCAAAACAAGCGGGAGTTCAGACGGTGATTGTGCCAAAGGAAAATATGAATACAATGGTAGAAAAGGTAAAAGGTATCGATATTATTCCTGTCCATCATTTAACAGAGGTGTTTGAACAAGCGCTATTGTCTGTACATGAGCATGTTGCACATTTGTCGGTAGATTCAGCTATTTCAAATAGAGAATCTAGTTAATTCTATCATGATAATTAAAAATTAATGGTCAGATGAATATTCATCGCCTTTTTCGCGTATAAAATCTTTATACACAACCAACGAAAAAGGCGTTTTTTTATGAAAAGAGCTTAAAAAGATATATTTTGCCTTTTAATTCTTTCTCATGATACAATTAGTAATTACTATTGTTAGACATGTGTATATAAATAAGATAAAATTGTTAAAAGAATTCACACTTTACATACTTTAATTGACGAGCATTGGAGGTGTTCATTGCATGGCAGAAAAAGAAAAATTGACAATGCCGCTATTGCCTTTACGAGGTTTGATCGTCTATCCGACAATGGTGCTTCACCTAGATGTTGGGCGAGATAAATCTGTGCAAGCATTAGAAAAAGCAATGATGGATGATCACTTAGTTTGTTTAGTATCACAAAAAGACATGGGTATCGATGAACCAACAAACGAGGATTTATATAGAACCGGTACGTTAGCAAAAATTAAACAAATGCTAAAGCTGCCGAATGGAACGATGCGCGTCTTAGTAGAAGGACTAAATCGCGTAACCGTTACAGAATTTGAAGACAGCGAAGAATATTTTGTTGTGCACGTGGAAAAGCAAAACGAAGAACATCAGGTTGATGTAGAAGATAAAGCGCTGATGCGCACGCTTTTAGACTATTTCGAACAATACATAAAACTTTCCAAAAAGGTGTCCGTTGAAACTCTTTCAACCGTAAGCGACATTGAAGAACCAGGAAGATTAGCGGATATTGTAGCCTCTCATTTACCAATAAAAATTCAGCTTAAACAAGAAATTTTAGAAATAACTGATGTGAAAGAAAGATTAAATACGATCATTTCTCATATTCAAGACGAGCAAGAAGTTTTGCAGCTGGAGAAAAAAATTGGACAGCGTGTAAAGAAATCAATGGAACGCACTCAGAAAGAGTATTATCTTCGTGAGCAAATGAAGGCGATTCAAAAAGAGCTTGGAGACAAAGAAGGAAAGACGGGAGAAGTAGCAACACTTCGCGAAAAAATTGAAGCAAGTGGGATGACTGACCATGTCAAACAAGTGGCGTTTAAAGAATTGGATCGCTATGAAAAAATTCCTGCTACCTCCGCTGAAAGCTCAGTCATTCGAAATTATATCGAGTGGTTGATTGCGCTACCTTGGACAAATGAAACGGAAGATACGCTCAATATTCATAATGCTGAACAAGTGCTGAACGATGAGCATTATGGCCTTGAAAAAGTGAAGGAACGCGTATTAGAATATCTAGCTGTGCAGCAGTTGACAAAATCTCTTAAAGGCCCTATTTTATGTTTAGCAGGACCTCCTGGCGTAGGGAAAACATCCCTAGCCCGTTCAATTGCTACGTCTCTAGATCGTCATTTTGTACGAGTATCTCTAGGTGGCGTGAGAGATGAGTCTGAAATCCGCGGTCATCGTCGCACTTACGTGGGAGCTATGCCTGGACGCATTATTCAAGGAATGAAAAAAGCAGGAACGATTAATCCGGTATTTCTGCTTGATGAAATCGATAAAATGTCAAATGATTTCCGAGGAGACCCGTCTTCTGCTTTGTTAGAAGTATTGGATCCTGAACAAAACCATAATTTCAGCGATCACTATATAGAAGAAACGTATGATTTATCAAAAGTGATGTTCGTGGCTACAGCTAATAACTTAGCTACAATTCCGGGGCCGCTGCGCGATCGAATGGAAATTATTCAAATTGCTGGTTACACGGAGCTGGAAAAGCTTGAAATCGCGAAGCGTCACCTATTGCTGCGCCAGCTAGAAAATCACGGATTGCAAAAGGGCAATTTGCAGATTCGCGATGACGCGTTAACAGCAATCATCCGTTTATATACGAGAGAAGCGGGTGTTCGTAACCTTGAACGCGAAATTGCTTCAATTTGTCGAAAAGCAGCTCGTATCGTAGTCTCTGGTGAGAAAAAGCGCGTGGTGGTGACGGCCAAAACGCTTGAAGAATTCCTTGGTAAGCCTAGGTTCCGTTACGGACAGGCTGAGACGGAAGATCAAGTCGGCGTTGCTACAGGTCTTGCTTACACAACTGTAGGAGGAGACACGCTAGCCATTGAAGTAAGCTTGTCCCCTGGTAAAGGAAGACTAGTGCTAACCGGAAAGCTTGGAGACGTGATGAAAGAATCAGCTCAGGCAGCATTTAGCTACGTGCGTTCAAATGCAGAGAAACTAGGAATTGATGAAAAGTTTTATGAAAAACATGATATTCACATCCATGTTCCAGAAGGAGCTGTACCAAAGGATGGACCTTCTGCAGGAATTACCATTGCCACTGCTCTAGTATCAGCACTAACGGGTAAACCAGTGCGTAGAGAAGTAGGAATGACAGGAGAAATTACACTAAGAGGTCGCGTATTACCAATCGGTGGTTTAAAAGAAAAATCACTTAGTGCACATCGTGCCGGATTAACTAAAATATTAATCCCTCATGATAATGAACGTGATATTGAAGATATCCCTGACAGTGTACAAGAGGAATTAGACATCGTTCTTGTGTCACATGTGGACCAAGTATTGGAACATGCGCTAGTAGGAGAGGTAAAATGAAAGTAACTCAAGCCGATATTGTCATCAGTGCCGTACGCCCTGAACAATATCCTAAAGAAAACCTGCCAGAGTTTGCGTTAGCAGGCCGTTCAAATGTAGGAAAATCATCTTTTATTAATAAGATGCTTAATCGCAAAAGCTTAGCGCGTACGTCGTCTAAGCCTGGAAAAACTCAAACGCTTAACTTCTTTTTAATTAATGAAATCCTTCACTTTGTAGACGTACCTGGCTACGGATTTGCAAAAGTGTCTAAAAAAGAGCGTGAAGCATGGGGGAAAATGATTGAAACGTATTTAACAAATCGTGAGCAGCTTAAAGCTGTGTTAATGATTGTTGATCTGCGCCATGCCCCTTCAAAGGATGACGTTATGATGTATGAGTTTTTGAAGCACCATGACCTTCCCGTTATGGTTATTGCGACGAAAGCTGATAAAATTCCTAAAGGAAAATGGCAAAAGCACTTAAAAGTAGTGAGAGAAACGCTGGATTTAGATCCAAATGATGAATTAATTCATTTCTCATCTGAAACAGGTGAAGGAAAAGATAAAGCGTGGAAATCTTTGCAGTATCGCATGACTCACTAAACAAAGGAATAGAAGCTAAAAAAATGGAACGTTTATCATCACTCTAACAGGAAGTGAGTCAAACGTTCCATTTTTTTAACTTGTTTACATAGATTACTTTCGTTTGAAAAATAATAAATATAGCCCAACTAGTAACAATAAAATAGGCCAGAAGGTTGTTAAATAATTTACGCCGTCTTCAACTTTTGGCAAAAATAGTTTAAGACGGTCTGAAAACATCATTAAAATGGCAATAATTAAAAGGGTGCCGCCTTGGAAAAAGCCTGATTTGGCTTTTCTAGCACTGAGTAAAAAGCTAATGGCCACCATAAAAACGACCATGCTAATATTCGTAGGCCAAAAGGGAATTTGTTCACTTACATAGAAATGAATACCTAAAGTGATTAATATGTAGCTTGCAAGCAAGTTTGAATGATCTTGAGATAAAGCAGACTCAGTTAACAGTGCTGCTCCTATTAAAATTAACAGTACAGGCCACGTGTATACCTTTGCTGCAATGCTCATATGTAGTTCATTCAGTAAGAAAAAGATTCCAAATCCAACTAGTAAGACACCAAAAAACATTGATTGCTTTTTCATAGTAACCTCCAGGTGTTTCAAAACAGAAAACGTGATAAAACGCTGCTTTTTTGATACAATTTATTACGGAATAACAGTTAATATCTTAACACATGTTTTCAAAGACTGTTCACATTTTTTTTTCGAATGACTTACAGAACATGTTATAATAGTTAGAGATAAGGCGAAGCTTACATCTGTGTAATGTCCGCCGTTTTTTACGAATAGTAGAATGAAGAACGCCGGATTTTACGGGCAGTTATCTCACTGTAGCTCTTTGGAAATTTAGGGGTTACTGCCCGTCAAATTCGGATAAATAAGCACATTTCAATTATAGGGGGTATGTACAAATGCATATTATAGCAGTCGGCTTAAACTTTCGAACAGCCCCTGTTGAAATAAGAGAAAAGCTTAGTTTTAATGAGCAAGAACTAGCATCTGCCATGAAAACGTTAAGCGGCCAAAAAAGTATTTTGGAAAACATCATTGTTTCAACATGCAATCGTACGGAAATTTATGCTGTTGTTGATCAATTACACACGGGCCGTTATTATGTAAAAGCATTTTTAGCTGAATGGTTCGGAATAGATAAAGAAGAGTTTTCGCCTTATTTAACCATCTATGAAAATGATGGAGCCATCGAACATTTATACCGAGTAGCATGTGGATTAGATTCAATGGTGATTGGTGAAACACAAATTCTTGGACAAGTGCGTTCAAGCTTTTTGCTTGCTCAAGAAGAAGAAACAATTGGAACGGTTTTTAATCAGCTGTTTAAACAAGCTGTGACATTAGCAAAAAAAGCTCATCATGAAACAGAAATTGGTGCGAATGCAGTTTCTGTCAGCTATGCAGCCGTAGAGCTTGCTAAAAAGATTTTTGGAGACTTATCATCCAAACATGTATTGATTCTTGGTGCGGGAAAAATGGGTCAGCTTGCCGTACAGAATTTATATGGCAGCGGAGCTAAAAAAGTAACGGTAGTGAATCGAACATTTGAAAAGGCACAGGAGCTAGCAAACCGTTTTTCTGGAGAAGCCAAACCATTTGCTGATCTTCAACATGCTTTAAGCGAAGCAGATATCTTAATTAGTTCAACAGGAGCTAATGACTATGTAGTAACGAAACAAATGATGAGTGAAGCCGAGCGTACGCGTAAAGGTCGTCCATTGTTTATGGTAGACATCGCCGTTCCGCGTGACTTAGATCCAGAACTAGATGAGCTAGAGACGGTCTTTTTATATGATATCGACGATTTAAACGGGATTGTAGAATCCAATTTGCAAGAGCGTCAAAAAGCTGCGGATGAAATTGGAATTATGCTTGAAGCTGAAATTGTTGCTTTCAAGTCTTGGCTTGGTACATTAGGCGTTGTGCCTGTTATTTCTGCACTTCGTCAAAAAGCACTTACCATTCAAGCTGAAACGATGAAAAGCATTGATCGTAAGCTCCCAGATTTATCTGAGCGTGAGCGCAAAGTTTTAAATAAACATACAAAAAGTATAATTAATCAACTTCTTCGCGATCCAATTTTACACGCGAAAGAATTGGCTGGAGAGAAACATGCTGAAGAGTCTTTAGAGCTGTTCATGAAGATTTTTAATATTGAACAGGAAGTTGCTTTGCAAAAAGAAAAAGAAGAGCAGCTTCATACATCGATTACGTCTCATTCAGTAGCTTATCAGTCTTAAGTGAGGATTGAATAATGGTTGATATGGAATTAACCAGAATCTATGAATTGATTGTGATTTTATACGCGGTGAGCGTTTTATTATATTTTATTGATTTTGTACAAAATAACCGGAAGGCAAACTCGATAGCCTTCTGGTTACTTTCTATTGTGTGGGTTTTGCAAACAGCCTTTTTAATTTTACGAATGTTTGAGACGGGAAGGTTTCCTATTCTTACCGTTTCTGAGGGGCTGTATTTTTACGCGTGGGTGTTAATTACTCTTTCACTTGTGATTAATCGCCTGTTCCGCGTTGATTTTATGGTGTTTTTTACAAATGTGATTGGTTTCTTAATTATGGCTATTCATACGTTTGCTCCACTTGAAACATACACTGCTGTCCAGTCGGAGCGCCTTGTGTCAGAATTATTAATCATTCATATTACCATGGCTATTTTATCTTACGGCGCTTTTTCAGTCTCTTTTGTTTTTTCCGCTCTGTATCTTGTTCAGTATAATTTATTGAAAAAGAAGAAATGGGGCAAGCGCTTGCTAAGAATTGAAGATTTAACAAAGCTAGATTACATGTCCTATGTATTAATTTTAATTGGTGTACCGCTGTTATTGCTTTCGTTAATCTTAGGAATCATATGGGCTTATATTAAATACGTAGATTTTCATTGGTACGATACAAAAGTGTTAGGTTCATTTTTAATGTTCGTTGCATACAGCGCTTACTTGTATGCTAGACTGCGTAGAGGTATTCAAGGAAAGGCAATCGCGATGTGGAATATTGGATTGTTCTTAGTCTTACTTATTAATTTCTTTTTATTTGGCAGTTTATCGAATTTTCACTTTTGGGGTTCGTAATTAGGAGGACAACATGCGAAAAATTATTGTCGGCTCTCGTCGAAGCAAACTTGCGTTAACACAGACCAAGTGGGTCATTGAACAGTTAAAAAAACAAGGTCTTCCTTTTGAGTTTGAAATTAAAGAAATGGTTACAAAAGGGGACCAAATTTTAAATGTAACGCTGTCCAAAGTAGGCGGTAAAGGTCTTTTTGTAAAAGAAATTGAACAAGCCATGTTAGATAAAGAAATTGATATGGCCGTTCATAGTATGAAAGATATGCCGGCTGTTTTGCCAGAAGGATTAACGATTGGATGTATTCCTTTACGAGAAGATCATCGTGATGCGCTTATTTCAAAAAATGGTGAGCGATTTGAGGAGCTACCAAGCGGTGCTGTGATTGGGACAAGCAGCTTGCGTCGAGGGGCACAGCTTCTATCTATGCGTTCAGATATCGAAATTAAATGGATTCGAGGAAATATCGACACACGCCTAGAGAAATTAAAAAATGAAGATTACGATGCGATTATCTTGGCAGCTGCAGGGTTATCTCGTATGGGCTGGTCGAAAGATACGGTCACTCAGTACCTAGAGCCGGAAATAAGCGTTCCCGCTGTGGGACAAGGAGCTTTAGCTATCGAATGCCGAGAAAATGACCATGAATTATTATCGCTTCTTCAAGCTCTAAATCATGATGAAACGGCTCGTGCTGTTAGAGCTGAACGCGTATTTTTAAAAGAGATGGAAGGCGGATGCCAAGTGCCGATTGCGGGTTATGGGCGTATATTGGACGGCGGAAACATTGAGCTAACGTCGCTAGTCGCGTCTCCTGATGGCAAAACGATTTACAAAGAGCACATTACGGGAAAAGACCCCATTGCTATCGGTTCAGAAGCTGCTGAGCGCTTAACATCTCAAGGAGCTAAGCTTTTAATTGACCGTGTAAAAGAGGAGCTGGACAAATAATGAGTCATGAGGCTCCTCTTTTTTTGAAAAAAGTTTTGATTACAAGAGAAGCGAAGCAGGCTCATTCATTTGCAGCACAGATTAAAAAGCTTGGAGGCATACCTTTAAGCTTACCAGTCCTCACGTTCGCACGTTCTAACAATGAAAAAGAAGTGGAAGATGTCCTGCTGTCGATTGACTGTTTTGATTGGATTGTTTTTACAAGTCAAAACGGCATTTCTTTTTTCTTTGAATGGCTAAAAGAGTTAAATATCAGTTGGAGTGCTTTAAAAAGATTAAAAGTGGCCGCGGTTGGAGAAAAAACCGCAAAATTGCTAGAAAAACACGATCTTAATGTGCAACTTGTTCCACAAGAATACGTTGCGGAATCACTTCTTGAGTCGTTAAAAGCAAATGTGTCACATCACGAGCGAGTTCTCCTTGTACGAGGACAATTAGCCCGCTCTGTTTTAAAAGATGGGTTAAAAGAGTGTGAGGTAACGGATTTAGTTGTATATCAGACCATTCGAAATCAAGACTCTGAACGCTTGGTTAAGCAACATTTAGAAATAGGAATTGATGCTATTACTTTTACAAGTTCTTCTACAGTGAGATTTTTTGTCGAGTCAGTTAAAGATATTCCGAATTGGCTTGAGCTTATAAATAGAACCAAAGTTGTTTGCATCGGTCCTATTACGAGTCAGACAGCGAGCGAATATGGAATTAAGCATCTTGTTCCTAACACATACACGATAAATGGTATGATAGATATGTTGGTTAGTTGTTTTGAATAATAAAGGAGGATTTTAACATGAAAGATTTACAATTTACACGTCATCGTCGTCTTCGTAATTCTGTAAATATGCGTGCGCTTGTACGTGAAACACATTTACATCCTGAAGACTTTATATATCCTATTTTTATTGTAGAAGGTGAACAAAAAAGAAATGCTGTAAAATCAATGCCAGGTGTGGATCAAATTTCTTTAGACTACTTGAATGATGAAATCCAAGAGTTAGTCGATTTAGGAATCAAGTCAGCTATGGTATTTGGTGTTCCCGCTGAAAAAGATGCAGTCGGTTCACAGGCATACCATGACCATGGAATTGTCCAAAAAGGTATTCGTCAAATTAAAGAAAATTTTCCAGACTTTGTTGTTATCGCAGATACATGCTTATGTCAATACACAGATCATGGCCACTGTGGTGTAATTGAAGACGGAAAAATCTTAAACGATCCTAGCCTTGACTTATTAGCGCGTACAGCGGTTAGTCAAGCTAAAGCAGGAGCGGATATTATTGCGCCTTCAAACATGATGGACGGTTTCGTGGCAGCTATTCGCCACGGTCTAGACGAAGCTGGATTTGAAGATGTGCCTGTGATGTCTTATGCTGTTAAATATGCATCTGCTTTTTACGGACCATTCCGCGATGCAGCGCATTCTTCTCCTCAATTTGGAGACCGTAAAACATATCAAATGGACCCAGCCAATCGCTTAGAAGCACTTCGAGAAGCAGAATCTGATGTAGAAGAAGGAGCAGATTTCTTAATTGTAAAACCAGCTCTATCTTATTTAGATATTATGCGCGATGTAAAAAACACGTTTAATTTACCGGTAGTGGCTTATAATGTGAGCGGTGAATATTCGATGATTAAAGCGGCAGCTCAAAACGGCTGGGTAAATGAAAAAGAGATTGTTCTTGAAAAATTAATTAGTATGAAGCGTGCAGGAGCGGATTTAATTGTAACGTATCATGCTAAAGACGCAGCACGCTGGTTATCTGACAAGTAATTAAGGAGGCTTACACATGAGAAGTTATGAAAAGTCAAAAGCAGCTTTTTTAGAAGCGCAGCAATTAATGCCGGGTGGAGTAAACAGTCCTGTTCGTGCATTTAAATCAGTAGATATGGATCCTATTTTTATGGAACGAGGAAAAGGCGCTACGATTTACGATATTGACGGCAACAAATATATTGACTACGTCTTATCATGGGGACCTTTAATTCACGGACATTCCAACGATCAAGTAGTTGAAGCAGTAAAAAAAGTAACGGAATCTGGTACAAGCTTTGGTGCACCAACATTAATTGAAAATGAGCTTGCTAAGGTTGTTATTGAGCGCGTTCCTTCAATCGAAATCGTCCGTATGGTGAGTTCAGGTACGGAAGCAACGATGAGCGCACTGCGTTTAGCACGTGGCTATACGGGCCGCAACAAAATTTTAAAATTTGAAGGCTGTTACCATGGGCACGGTGACTCTCTTCTAATTAAAGCTGGCTCAGGCGTTGCAACATTAGGCCTACCAGATAGCCCGGGAGTGCCTGAAGGAATCGCTAAAAACACGATTACAGTGCCGTACAACGATTTAGAAAGCGTACAATATGCTTTTAAAGAATTCGGAGATGACATTGCCGGAGTAATCGTTGAACCGGTAGCAGGAAATATGGGTGTGGTACCGCCTCAGCCAGGTTTCTTACAAGGGCTTCGTGATATCACATCAGAATATGGCTCACTGCTCATTTTTGATGAAGTAATGACAGGGTTCCGCGTAGCGTACAACTGTGCACAGGGCTACTATAACATTACGCCTGACTTAACTTGCTTAGGAAAAGTAATCGGTGGTGGTTTACCAGTAGGTGCTTACGGTGGTAAAGCTGAAATTATGGAGCGAGTTGCACCAAGCGGCCCGATTTATCAAGCAGGTACATTATCAGGTAATCCGCTTGCGATGACAGCTGGATACGAGACATTAACGCAGCTGACACCTCAATCCTACGATGAGTTCATTCGTAAAGCAGATCGATTAGAAGAAGGATTGATGGCAGCAGCTGAAAAATATGATGTGCCGTTTACCGTAAACCGAGCTGGTTCAATGATCGGTTTCTTCTTTACAAACGAACAAGTAATAAATTACGAAACAGCGAAAACATCGAATTTAGATTATTTTGCAGCTTACTATCGTGAAATGGCTAATGAAGGCGTGTTTTTACCTCCTTCTCAATTCGAAGGAATGTTTTTATCAACTTCTCATACAGATGCAGACATTGAACATACAATTGCAGCAGCTGAAAAAGCTTTTTCGAAGTTACGTGGATAAACAGCTAAATAAGATTGACTTTTATATCAAAGCTTACGGAGGATTCCGTAAGCTTTTTTAGTTTTAAAGACATATTTTAATTTATTTGTTCATACATCTTTAATGACCGCGCTATTACCTGGCGGGTGTTGGAAGGGGGAGAACAATTTGTCGCAGGATAATTTATCATGTCTGCGTTTTTCCGTAGAAGAATCAGTATGGTTTCAAAAAGGACAGGAAGTCTCACAACTTTTGTCTATCTCCTTAGAGCCTCAAGTATCTATTCAAGAATATGACCAATACGTGTCTATTCGAGGAGCATTACAATTAACAGGTGAATACGAAACGTACGAGGGAGAGCACTCGTTACGCGAATATACAAATGAGAATCAAGTGCAATCTATCTCTGTCCGTGAAGACGGAACGGCTGAATTATCACATCAATTTCCTGTTGATATTACCATTCCTAAAAATCGTATTCAAAGTATTGAAGACGTATATGTATCTATTGATTTATTTGATTATGAATTGCCAGGTACAAATCAGCTGCAGCTAATGGCTGACTTGTCCATCACAGGATTGTACGGAGAACAGCATGAAGAACGAGAAGAAGAGGAAGAGTTTTCGGAGGAACAGCACATCGTCTCCTATGAAGAAGTGGACGACGCTGAAGAGGCATATACTGAAAACTTTGCTCAAGAAGAAGAGGAACAAGAGGAACAAGAGGAACAAGAGGAACAAGAGTTTGACGTAAGCTATCGTGAAGCTCCCGCACTTTTAGAGGCAGAGGCTATTGAAGAAGATCATTCAGAAGAGCCCCCTAGTTATTTTTCATCTGTATTTAAAAAAGAATCTCGTGCTGAGCCGGTCGTGGAATATGAAGAGGAAGCATATGAACCATTTGAAGTCGAAGTGAAAAAAGAGGCACAAATCGAGGAAGAAAGAGAAGACAACGTGATTGAGTTGTTTCAGCTTCGTCAAGAGCAAGAAAGTTTAGAAGAATCGCAAGCTAGTGAATTGAATACGTATGCTGACGTTCAACAAGAGGCTGAGCAAGAAGAAGCTGAGCAAGAAGAGGAAAAAATTATTGTTGAATTTCGTAAAGAAGAAAATGAAAGCGGACGAAATGAAAACGCCCTTTATTTAACAAAGCTCTTTTCGCGGGAAGAAGAAGCTTTTTCAACGTGGAAGCTTTGTATTGTTCAAGACGGAGATTCGCTTGATACGATAGCAGACCGCTATAAGACGAATGTGCAAAATATTTTACGGGTGAATAATTTAGAAGATGAATATGAACTGGAAGAAGGAAGCATCTTAAATATTCCCGTTCGTTAAAGTCGGAAAGAAAACAGTTTTGACGCATATAATGTCTTAACTGTTTTCTTTATTTTTTACGAGGAAGGAGAATATAGATGCAGCGGACAGTAGCAGACTACAAAGTATTGTTAAAAGAATATGACTTAGATGTTGACTTTATCGAAGACTACGGAAAAGTAAAAAAAGTCTATACGAAAACCGGCGTGTTTGCGCTTAAAGAAATGACGAATCATCAAGAACGAAATCAGAACTTCATTCAAAAGCTGCAGAACATGTATCAAAAAGGATGGATGGGCTTTGTCCCTATTTATCAAACGAAACGTTCTCAGCCCATTGTTTCAGATGAAAGCGGCTCGTATTACTTAATGCCGTGGCTCCCAAATAATCCAACCGAAGAGCGTGACATTCGATATCATAAATTGTTTCAAGAGCTTGCTAAGCTTCACGGTGCTTCGGCGCAGGAAGTAGAAGTAAAAAAAGAAGATATAGAAAATCATTATACATCGATGAAAGAAACGTGGGAAAAACGTCAGGAAGAGCTGAAGCAATACGTAGTAGAATGCGAGAAGAAAGTTTATATGTCCCCTTTTGAATTGCATTACTGTACATTTTATTACGAAATGACGAGAGCGCTTGAATTTGGTTTTGGAAAGCTCGATCAGTGGAACGATGAAATGGAAGAAAAGGAAAAGATCCGGCTGGTTACTTCTCACGGAAAGCTATCGGCTAAACATTTTATCTATGACGAACGGGGAAATGGTTTTTTTATTAATTTTGAACATGCAAAAGATGCTTCGCCAATTTATGATTTGGTCTCATTTTATTTCCGTACTCTTCGCACATACCCAGTAACTACCTATGATAGCTATGAGTGGTTTAGTACGTATGAAAAACATTTTGCTCTCAGAGAAGAGGAACGGCTGCTTTTGCACAGTTATTTGGCGTTTCCAGAACCCCTGTATCAGTGTATCGTTCAATATAGGCATCATAAAGAAAGTAAAACGGAGCTTGAACATATGCAATCATTTATTCGAGCATACTGGCTGACGAAAAATATTGAACAGCTGAATATTAAAATATTTGAAGTAGATCAGCAAAAAAAAATGGCAGCGGAAGCAGCTGCACAAGCCCAAGCGAACGAATAGCGCTTGGGTTTTTAAATCCAGTCCGAATATAAAGCAACCGCTAGTATGGCAAGCAGTGCCAGCAACAGTACATCAAAGGTTGTAGGGAAAAATAGTGTACGTATACCTTGAAAAATTGTTAAAGGAACAATAAACTGTCCACAAGCCGCTCCTGCTGTTTTGAGCCACCGCTGCAGCTGATACGAATTTACATTTATTCGTTTCTTCATTTGTACATGCCCCTTTCAATCCACGTGCCCAGGTTAAAGTCAGTATATGAAAAAAGAAAGAAATGGTGCCATTTTTTTGAGTGGACTCTTCATTTTATTTCCAAATTTAGCGAGTGAATGAAAAAATAAAGACCAGAACAAAAAAATTATGAATATTATCGTAAAAAAGTGGAGAAGATTATTGACGATTCAACATTTTTTCATATAGTATAATTAAGAGAAATTCATACATAAATACAGTGAATAGGAAGAGTACGGGATGTTCGTCTTTCAGAGAGAGGAATCAGCTGCTGTGAGATTTCTTAAGAATGTGCACTCGGAATGTCGCCTATGAGTAGCTTTTTTGAACAGCTGCATAGCTCAGTAGAAAAAGCCGGTTAATCAACCGTTATGAAATGAAGTGTATAGGCTTATCAAATGGGATACGTCTATAAAAAAAGGTGGTACCGCGAAATCAACTCCTTTCGTCCTTTTATTAGGAAAGGAGTTTTTTTATGTTTATAAAAGATTTACACAGTTTCTAAAGACTGAAACTTTATATTATGGAGGTATACATTATGTCTGAAAAAGAAGTGACTCTTCCAACGAAGTATGATCCAAAAGCCGTTGAAGAAAATCGTTATCAGTATTGGTTAGACGGGAAGTTTTTTGAAGCAACAAACGATCTTGAAAAAGAGCCATATACAATTGTAATTCCACCCCCAAACGTAACGGGCAAGCTGCATTTAGGCCACGCTTGGGATACAACGTTACAAGACATTTTAACGCGTATGAAGCGCATGCAAGGCTATGACGTTTTATGGCTTCCTGGCATGGACCATGCAGGGATTGCAACTCAGGCAAAAGTAGAAGAAAAGCTTCGCAGCGAAGGGAAAAGCCGCTACGATCTAGGCCGCGAAAACTTTGTAGCTGAAACGTGGAAATGGAAAGAAGAATATGCAAGCTTTATTCGCCAGCAGTGGTCGAAGCTAGGACTTGGCTTGGACTATTCACGCGAGCGCTTCACGCTTGATGAAGGTCTTTCTAAAGCAGTACGTGAAGTATTCGTAACGCTTTATAAAAAAGGGTTAATCTATCGCGGAGAATATATTATTAACTGGGATCCAGCTACAAAAACAGCTCTTTCAGATATCGAGGTTATTTACAAAGATGTACAAGGTGCATTTTATCATATGCGCTATCCGTTGGCAGATGGTTCTGGACATATCGAAATCGCAACAACTCGTCCTGAAACAATGCTAGGAGATACGGCTGTAGCTGTTCACCCTGAAGACGATCGCTATAAGCACTTAATCGGCAAAAAGGTTGTCCTTCCGATTGTAGGTCGTGAAATTCCAATCGTAGGCGATGATTATGTAGATATGGAATTCGGTTCTGGTGCGGTGAAAATTACGCCTGCTCATGACCCAAACGATTTTGAAATTGGAAACCGTCATAATTTAGAGCGTATTTTAGTGATGAATCAAGACGGTACGATGAATGACAAAGCAGGTAAATATGAAGGAATGGATCGTTTTGCTTGCCGTAAGCAAATTGTTAAAGACCTTCAAGAAGACGGTGTATTGTTCAACATTGAAGACCACATGCATTCAGTAGGTCACAGCGAACGAAGCGGTGCCGTTGTTGAACCTTATTTATCAACTCAGTGGTTTGTAAAAATGCAGCCGTTAGCAGATAAAGCAGTAGATCTTCAAAAACAAGAAGAAAAAGTAAACTTTGTGCCTGATCGTTTTGAAAAGACATACTTACACTGGATGGAAAATATTCGCGACTGGTGTATTTCGCGCCAGCTTTGGTGGGGACACCGCATTCCAGCTTGGTATCATAAAGAAACTGGAGAAGTATACGTAGATCATGAGGCTCCAGCAGATATCGAAAACTGGGAACAAGATTCAGATGTATTAGACACATGGTTCAGTTCAGCGCTGTGGCCATTCTCAACAATGGGCTGGCCGGATGTGGATGCAGCTGATTTCAAACGCTACTACCCAACAAACGTGCTTGTAACAGGCTACGATATTATTTTCTTCTGGGTATCTCGTATGATTTTCCAAGGTCTTGAATTTACGGGTAAACGTCCGTTTGACGATGTGCTCATTCACGGTCTTGTACGAGATGCTGAAGGGCGTAAAATGAGTAAATCACTTGGTAACGGTGTAGATCCAATGGAAGTAATCGAGAAATACGGTGCGGATTCTCTTCGCTACTTCTTATCTACAGGAAGCTCACCAGGACAAGATTTACGCTTCAGCTTTGAAAAAGTCGAAGCGACGTGGAACTTTGCAAATAAAATTTGGAATGCTTCTCGTTTTGCATTAATGAATATGGGCGGCATCACATTTGAAGAGCTTGATTTATCAGGCGAAAAGTCTGTTGCTGATAAATGGATTTTAACGCGCTTAAATGAAACGATTGAGCACGTAACAAAATTAGCTGACAAATATGAATTCGGTGAAGTTGGACGTATTCTTTATAACTTTATTTGGGATGATTTCTGCGATTGGTACATTGAAATGGCTAAACTTCCTCTTTACGGAGAAGATGAAGCAGCTAAAAAGACAACTCGCTCAATTTTAGCTTATGTACTTGATAACACAATGCGACTTTTACATCCATTCATGCCGTTTATTACCGAGGAAATTTGGCAAAGCTTGCCGCATGAAGGCGAATCGATTACAGTAGCTAAATGGCCGGAAGTACGCCCTGAGCTTTCTGATAAAGAAGCTGCTAACGATATGCGTTTACTTGTAGATATTATCCGCGCTGTTCGTAACATTCGTGCTGAAGTGAACACGCCGATGAGCAAACAAGTAAAATTATTTATCAAAGCTAAAGATGAAAATATTCAAAGCCAGCTTGAAAAGAACCGTGCGTATGTAGAGCGTTTCTGTAATCCAAGTGAGCTTGTGATTTCAACAGATGTTTCATTAGATGAAAAAGCGATGACTGCTGTTGTAACAGGCGCAGAATTAATTTTACCTCTTGAAGGTTTAATTAATATCGAAGAAGAAATCGCGCGTTTAGAAAAAGAATACGACAAGTTAAACAAAGAAGTAGAACGTGTACAAAAGAAATTAAACAACCAAGGCTTTATTGCAAAAGCTCCTGCTAAAGTAGTAGAAGAAGAGCGTGCAAAAGAGCAGGATTATGTTGAAAAACGCGAAGCTGTTCAGTCTCGTATTGCTGAATTACGCGGATAATCAATGGGTTAATGAACCAACAGAAAAAGCGTGGCTTGTATAGCGACGCTTTTTCTTTACATAATAATAGCGATGGAAAAGAAAGGTGAATAAAAGATGATAACGACATATGAAGAAGCGCTTGATTGGATTCATAATAGACTTCGCTTTGGAATCAAGCCGGGGTTAGAACGAATGGAATGGATGCTAGAGCAGCTTGATTTTCCGCAGCAAAATCTAAATGCTATTCATGTTGCTGGGACGAATGGTAAAGGTTCTACCGTTTCTTATTTACGAAACATGTTAGAAGAAGCAGGATATAAAGTTGGAACGTTTACTTCTCCTTATATCGAAACATTTAATGAGCGGATCAGCGTGAATGGACAGCCTATTTCAAATGAAGCAATGACCGCTCTTGTTCAGGAAATAAAGCCTGTTGTGGAGCGACTAGAACATACAAGCTTAGGGTCAGCAACGGAATTTGAAGTGATTACAGTCATGGCTTTTCTTTATTTCGGCTATCATGAGTCAGTTGACTATGTTGTGTTTGAAACAGGTCTTGGAGGACGGTATGACTCAACAAACGTTGTGAATCCTATGGTGAGTATTATTACAAGCATTGGATTTGATCATATGGCAATACTAGGTGATACGGTAGAAGAAATTGCAGCAGAAAAAGCGGGGATTATTAAAAAAGAAGTCCCTATTATTACTGGTGCAGAGCAAGTAAAGGCACTTGATGTCATTACTGAAGAAGCAAAGTCAAAGCAGGCTTCGTTATTTGTGTTAGGAAAAGATTTTGACATTGAAAACTATGAGCCGGTAGTGAATGGGGAAAGCTTTACGTTAAAAACGCCGTATGACACATTTGAAGACTTGAAATTAAATATGCTTGGCTATCATCAAGTTAAAAATGCAGCTTTGGCCGTCATGGCCGTTTGTTATTTAAAAGAAAAGAAAAAGCTTTCTATCTCCAATGAGCAAATGATAAAAGGGATTCAGCATACAAAGTGGAACGGCCGCTTTGAGATAGTAAATGAGCATCCTTTAACGATTATTGATGGGGCTCATAATGCAGAAGGCATTGATAGCTTGTTATCTACTTTACGCCTTCATTATGAAGATCGAAACATTCATTTAGTTTTCAGCTGCTTAAATGATAAAAGCGCTGATCGAATGGTCCAAGAACTTGAAACAATCGCTGCAAGTATTACATTTACGTCGTTTGACTTTCCTCGTGCTCGCGCAGCTCAAGAGCTTTATGAGATGAGTACTCATCATAATAGGCATATGGACGAGGAGTGGAAAAAAGCAATTGCTTACGTAAAGGAAAAGGCGACAGGTGAACAAGACATGGTCGTGATTACAGGGTCTCTGTATTTTATATCAGAAGTGCGGGCTTTTCTTCTAAAATGAGCAAAAGCAGCAAGTGAAAGCTTGCTGCTTTTAACATAATGTGAGGAAAGGATACGGATAATAAGGAAGCACTAAGTTCAAAGTATTGTCACTTTCACCCCCTAGGTAAGTGATATATAATAAACATGTACATCACTAAATAAGGAGATTGTTAACATGAGTAAGAATAATGAAAAAATTGTACCGAAAAGTAATAAAAACTTTACCGGTATTATTCTTACCTTTTCAGTGATAGCGAATGTTATTATTTTACTGCTATTCTTTTCGAATATTGGCTATCAAGGAAAAGTAAGTTTTGATTTGACTATCTTTCCACGGTTAAATGCTATTTTGAATAGTTTTACGTTTATTTTTTTAGTTGCAGCGTTGATTTCAATTTTCAGGAAAAATATTAATGCTCATAAAGGTTTTATTTTAGCAGCATTCACTTCTACACTGCTCTTTTTAGTTTCATATTTAACGTTCCATTATATTTCCACAGAAACAGCTACGTTTGGTGGAGAAGGAATCGTTCGTCCCATTTACTTCTTTATTTTGATCACACACAGTTTCCTAGCAGCGATTATTGTTCCGCTGGCACTGTTTGCACTTGTGTGGGGCTGGACAATGCAAGTTGAAAAACACAAAAAAATTGTGCGATGGACAATGCCAATCTGGCTTTATGTAAGTCTTACAGGTGTAATTGTCTACTTATTTATGGCTCCTTACTATTAAAAGACGTCTGCTTTTGCAGACGTTTTTTTATGCTGTTTTTGTTTTTTAGTGGTATAATCCTTATTACCTATAAAAAGTGTGTTTTAAGGAAGGAGGCATACAGAATATGACTTTTATGGGTATTATGATTCAGTTTATTAATGAAGGAGCTGTTCGATACTAATCAATAAAGGAGAGATATTGAAATGGATAAACTGTCAACGAGGAATAAAGAAATTTCTCTAATGAAAGTGATCATACTGGTTATCGTAATAGGTCTTCTAGCAGCTTTTCTCATTCCGTTTATTGGCAGCTATTTAAGGGAAAAAGATACATTTCTTCACTCAAAAGAAAACCTACAATTAGTAAGCAGCACGCCTGAGATGGAAGAAATAGTATGAGTTTAATTTACCTCTATGCATTTGTTTCAGGTATCACGTTAGGTTCATTTTATAACGTAGCAGGCCTTAGAATTCCTCAGAAAAAATCTATTTTATCTCCAAGATCTCATTGTCCACACTGTTTATACATGCTTTCTCCACAACAATTAATTCCGATAGTCTCCTACATTAAAAATGCAGGAAAATGTAGTATGTGTCGCAAAAAAATCTCCTTCATCTACCCGTTCGTAGAATTTTCGACAGGAAGTTTATTTGTCTATGCTTTTTTTAGATTGAATATGACGTTAGAACTGATTGTCATATTAACCTTTGTTTCTTTTTTAACAATTATAGTTGTCTCAGATATAGCCTATATGATTGTCCCAAATAAGGTGCTGCTTTTCTTTTTGCCTATCTTTCTACTTGAGCGTCTTTTCATTCCATTAACTTCGTGGAGTGATTCCTTAATGGGAGGAGGAATAGCATTTTTTCTCCTCTTTCTAATCGCATTTCTCAGCAGAGGAGGGCTTGGAGAAGGAGATATTAAATTGTATGGTTTGATTGGTATTGTGCTTGGAGTAAAGCTTGTTTTACTATCGCTTTTTTTAGCTATATTAATAGGCGGAACCGTTAGTATAGGAGCGTTATTAATGAAAAAGGCAAAGGTAGGTGTACCAATTCCTTTCGTTCCATTTATTTTTATAGGGACAATCGCTGCTTATTTTCATGGAAACGAATTGATAGATTGGTATGTTAGCAACTATTTTTATTGAACTTCAAGTCTTCGACAAATTTAAAATTTCTGTAACTAAATAGCGAAAACCTTTTGTAACAAGACGACAAATGTCTTGTTATTTTTTTTTTCTTCTATGATAGCATGGAAAAAAGTGTATGTTTTATGTCGGTTTACCTCAGCTTGCAACCGGTACTAAGACTACGTTAACTAAAGGCGGTGGGGCAGTGGACAAGCAGGAACGAAAAATTTCAATTAAAATCAACGGTCAATCCAAGGAAGAACAAGCGCCAGAAAAAGACGAATTTACTTGGGTTCTTCCGGAACCGGCATCCACAGATTCTCATGTGGAAGAAAATAAAGTGGTGTTTATTGAAGATGTAAGAAATGAAAAAAAGAAAAAGCCGCGATTACATCCTAAAAATGTTTCGATTAAAACGGTAAACGGCGGTGTAATTAAACGAACGGCCGTGATTGTACTGCTAGCAGTCGGAATAGGCAGCGGCATCGGCATGGTCGGTGTGAAAATGATGACAGGAAGCGAACAGCCCGTAAGCAAAGCACAAACAAGTGAGCGAACGAAAGAAGAAAAAGCTGCTCAAACAGCGTCTACCACTGAAAGTGTTGGGAAAGCTGAAAAGAAAAGCGAACAGGAATCGAAGGGGACATCCGCTGCTGCTTCTACTTTAGAACCTTTTTCCTTTTACATTGTACAAGCAGGTGCTTTTTCATCAAAAACTGCTGCAAATAAAGCAATGGATAAATGGAAAGAAGAGAACGAAGCAGGCGAGATCTTTTCACCTAAAACCTATTCTCTTGTCGTTGGTGCTGCCACTGGAGAAGAAAAAGCGAACGCACTTAGTAAAACGTATAAACAACAAGGTAAAGATGTATATGTAAAGTCTTATGAAATTAAGCCCACTAGCGAATTAGGGCAAAAAGATCAAACGGTTATAACAACAGCGCAGCCGTTTATGGCTAATCTCTTAGATCAATCTGTTAAAGCAATTGAAGGAGAGCGGGTAGCCGATATCAAATCTCTGAAAAAAGAGCTGACAAAAGTTCAGAAAGAAGCGTCAAATGAAGACATTAAAACCATGGTGAGCACCCTTCAAAAAGCTGCTGCTTCTCTTTCTTCATATGAAGACAATAAAAGCAGTAAAGATGCTTGGCTTGCTCAGCGATACGTGTTAAAAGCTCTTCAGCAGTATGAAAGCCTTGTAACGTCTTAACAAGTGAGGTAGTGTAATGCTGCCTCACTTGTTTATTGTCATTTGGAGATGAAATTGCTAAAATAACGGTATGTCCTTCTTTTTAAATCAAAATGCAAAGGTGAGATGTATGAAACAAACATTAATTTTAGCCTCAGGCTCTCCTCGTCGAAAAGAATTACTTCAGCAGCTTCACATTCCCTTTACCGTTCACGTTAGTACAATTGAAGAAATCATCAATCCATCATACACTCCGTCCGAGGTAGTAATGGATTTAGCTAGGCAAAAAGCAGTGGACGTCGCTTCGCATCATAAAGAGGATATGGTCCTAGGTGCCGATACAGTTGTCGTATATGGCAATCGTATTTTAGGAAAGCCAAAAACGAAACAAGAAGCGATTGAAACACTTACGATGCTGTCAGGTCAAAAACATCAGGTATTAACTGGAGTAGCGTTCGTATCAAATGCAAAAGTTCATACGTTTTATGAACAAACAGATGTAGAGTTTTGGCCGATTGAACAAGATGAAATCGTACAGTACGTAGAGTCAGGAGAGCCTATGGATAAGGCTGGTTCTTATGGAATTCAAGGTCTCGGTGCTGCGCTAGTTAAAAAAATTGAAGGAGACTATTTCTCCGTGGTGGGCTTGCCGCTCTCCCGAACAATACGTGAGCTAAAACAATACGGTTTCGTCTACTAAAAAGGAGTGACGAAATTGGATCAATCATTGTTAATTAAAGATTTTCCTCAAGATGAAAGACCTCGAGAGCGCCTTGTGTCAATGGGTGCTTCTAGTCTTTCTAACCACGAGCTTATTGCTATTTTGCTGCGCACTGGAACCAAAGATGAATCTGTTCTTCAGCTGTCCAATCGCATATTAACGCATTTTGAAGGTCTTCAACTTTTGCAGCATGCATCGCTTAATGAAATGATGAATATTAAAGGTATCGGACCTGCAAAAGCAATTCAAATTATAGCGGCTATTGAAATAGGTAAGAGGATTGTACACCGGAAATCTAGTCAGCGATATACCATTCATGGCCCTGAAGACGGAGCTAATTATGTGATGGAAGAAATGCGCGTGCTGTCTCAAGAGCATTTCGTCTGTTTATACCTCAACACGAAAAATCAAGTTCTCCACAAGCAAACCATTTTTATCGGAAGCCTCAATTCATCTATTGTCCATCCAAGAGAAGTATTTAAAGAAGCCTTTCGTCGTTCAGCTGCATCCCTTATTTGTATTCATAATCATCCCTCTGGCGACCCTACCCCCAGCAGAGAAGATATAGAGGTAACGAAGCGCTTAAAAGAGTGCGGATTTATCATAGGAATTGAATTGTTAGATCATTTAATTATCGGAGATCGAAAATATATTAGTTTAAAAGAAAAAGGATACATGTAAGGCTATGCTTTTTAAAATCCTTGGGTTATAATAGTAGTCATGATTTTAAATGACAAGTTCTTTACAATCATTCGTTATTAATAGACAAAGTATGACTTTTTATCATACAATATTTGGCGTTGACATCTATGAAAAAAGTATAGAAAATAAAAAATGTTACTTATGAAATGAAGAAATTGAATTATGGAATTTTTACCTTTGCATTTTGGTAAGAGAAAGGAAGAGACACATGTTTGGAATCGGTACTAGAGACCTTGGAATAGATTTGGGTACTGCAAATACGCTCGTTTATGTAAAAGGAAAAGGAATTGTTGTGCGTGAGCCGTCTGTTGTGGCTTTGCAAACTGATACAAAACAAATCGTTGCGGTAGGTAACGATGCAAAAAATATGATTGGTCGTACACCTGGGAACGTAGTAGCCCTTCGTCCAATGAAAGATGGAGTTATTGCAGATTACGAAACAACTGCGACGATGATGAAATATTACATCAATCAAGCTCAAAAAACAAAAAGTTTGTTTGCGGGTAAGCCGTATGTAATGGTTTGTGTACCTTCTGGCATTACAGCTGTTGAGAAACGTGCCGTTATTGATGCGACTCGTCAGGCTGGCGCGCGTGATGCGTATACAATTGAAGAACCGTTTGCTGCAGCAATCGGCGCCAATCTACCGGTTTGGGAGCCAACGGGAAGTATGGTAGTAGATATTGGCGGAGGAACAACAGAAGTTGCGATTATTTCTTTAGGAGGAATCGTAACATGTCAGTCAATCCGTATCGCTGGTGACGAGATGGATGAAGCGATTATTCAATATATTCGCAAGAATTACAATTTAATGATCGGTGAGCGTACGTCAGAAGCATTAAAAGTAGAAGTCGGTTCTGCCGGAATTCCAGAAGGTATTGAAAACATGGAAATTCGCGGACGTGACTTACTAACAGGTCTACCGAAAACAATCGAAATTTCAGCAGAAGAAATTGCAGAGGCGCTAAAAGATACAGTGGCTTCTATTGTCGATTCAGTAAAAAGCACATTAGAAAAAACACCACCTGAACTTGCGGCAGATATTATGGATCGCGGTATTGTATTAACAGGCGGTGGCGCATTGCTACGTAATTTAGATAAAGTTATTAGTGAAGAAACAAATATGCCGGTTGTCATCGCAGAAGATCCGCTTGACTGTGTTGCAATTGGAACTGGTAAAGCGTTAGAACACATTGATTTATTTAAAAATCGTACAAGCGATTCATATCGCTAAATATTAAGAGGTGTAGATCGTGCCACAATTTTTCTTAAATAAACGTTTAGTTATTTTATTAGTCAGTATTATTGTATTAGTGGCATTGATTGGTTTTTCGTTAAATGGTCGTAAAAATGTAACGTGGCCTGAACAGTTTGTCAAAGATACGGTTGGTCTTGTTCAGGCTACCTTTAATGAACCCGCACAATTTGTAGCGGGTTTCTTTCAGAATGTAGGTGACTTAAAGCGTACATACGAAGAAAACGAGGTATTAAAAGCTCGTTTAGACGAACGCATGCAATTAGAAACGAAAGCCAACGCTTTGCAGCAAGAAAATAAAAAATTAAGAGCACAGCTCGACAAAAAAACGGATTTAAGTCAATACAACCCAATCGAAGCAACAGTTATTGCTCGTAATCCAGACCGTTGGCATGAGGTAATTGCCATTGATAAAGGGACGGTTCATAATGTGCAGGAAAATATGGCTGTTATGACTCCTGAAGGGCTGATTGGTAAAGTGAAGCATGCATCTAAGTTCACATCTACTGTGCAGTTAATTAGTTCATCAGATCGTACAAACCGTGTATCTGCTAAAATTCAGGCTAAAAAAGAAGTGTTTGGTTTAATTGAAGGCTATGATGATAAAGAACAGGCGCTTGTTATGCGTCGTATTCCATTTGATGCTGATATTAAAGAAAAGCAAAAAGTAGTAACGTCCGGTCTAGGACAAGAAGACGGCATTTTCCCTAGCAATCTTCCAATTGGCGTTATCACAAAAATTGAGCCTGATGAATATGGATTAACGAAAAAAGCTTATATCAAACCTGCTGCTGACTTGTATGACTTAGATAACGTAGTTGTAGCTAAAAGAAGTGCGCCCGCTGCTGAAGACGATTTAGGGGCGGAGGAGGCTAACTGATGAAGCGGTTTGTCCTTCCTATTCTCGTGCTTGTCGTTTTTATGTTTGAAAGTATCTTTGTTAATTTTGTCGCCATGGCATCACCATGGCGAGACTGGATTCTATCGCCTCACTTTGTTGTAGTGGTACTGGCTTTTATGTCAGTGTACTATCACCCAAAGCAAGCGATGCTATATGGGGTAATCCTTGGATTCATGTACGATATTGCCTTTACGGATGTCTTGGGAGTATACGCGCTTGGATTGCCGGCCGTATGCTATATCGTATCAAAACTAATGAAGATTTTTCAGCAAAATACGCTTATCGTAATCTGCATGTCGCTATTAGCTGTAGCCATTATTGAGTTTTATGTATATGGAATTAATAGCATTATTAATATATCCGATATGACCATTGGTCGCTTCTTGCAAGAGCGATTTTACGCAACCATCATTTTAAATGCCATATTTGCACTCATTTTTGCATTTCCGCTTCAAAGATGTTTTCAATATTTCGCTAAATTTATCGATGAACGCTGATCCGAAAATATATTACGCTTCTCGTTCATGATAGGATAAAAATGCTGATTGAAGAAACGAAAAAAAGGAATTGAGTAAGTCTCTGTCGAAATTATATATTCGTTGAGGTGAGCGTCTTGAATAAACAAAAGCAACAAAATGTGACAATTAAAGGAACAAAAGATGGATTAACGTTGCATCTCAATGATACATGTTCATTTGCAGAGCTTTTGACGGAACTTAAGACGAAGCTTTTGACAAATAAGCATGGCGATGCCGATCAAATCGTCACAGTGTATGTCAAAATCGGAAATCGTTATTTAACTACAGAGCAGGAAACCGAATTGAAGGCGCTCATAGAAGAAAATCAGTATTTAGTAGTTAAACAAATTGATAGTAACGTTATTTTAAAGCAAGATGCAGTCCGAGTAAGAGAAGAAAGTGAATTAGTATCTGTTACAAAGGTAGTTCGTTCAGGACAGGTTCTCCATGTAGAAGGCGATTTGCTTCTAGTCGGAGACGTAAATCCCGGAGGAACCGTTGTAGCTGGAGGAAATTTATTTGTATTAGGTGCTTTAAAAGGGATTGCTCATGCAGGATATCGCGGCAATAAAAACGCCGTTATTGCTGCATCGTTAATGAAACCTTCACAGCTGCGCATTGCTGATATCATTACCCGATCAGAAGAAAAGCGCAGTGAGAAGGAAGAGAATATAATGGAATGTGCATACTTAGATGATAATGATCAAATGGTGATAGATCGCGTGCAAACTTTACCGCATCTAAGACCGAATTTGACCAGGGTAGAAAGGAGAATTTGACAGTGGGAGAGGCTATTGTTGTTACGTCTGGTAAAGGTGGAGTTGGAAAAACAACGACATCAGCCAATTTAGGTACTGCTCTAGCATTAGCTGGAAAGCGCGTGTGTCTAGTAGACACTGATATCGGCTTACGCAACTTGGATGTTGTAATGGGGCTTGAAAATCGTATTATTTATGATCTTGTAGACGTGGTAGAAGGTCGATGCCAACCGCAAAAAGCCTTGATTAAGGACAAGCGTTTTGAATGTTTGTACTTACTTCCTGCTGCTCAAACGAGTGACAAAACAGCTGTTCAACCAGAACAAATGCGAGAGTTAGTTCTTCAGTTAAAGCAAGACTATGACTATGTGGTTATTGATTGCCCAGCTGGTATTGAACAAGGCTATAAGAATGCCGTAGCTGGCGCTGATAAGGCACTCGTTGTGACAACACCGGAAGTTTCAGCTGTTCGTGATGCTGACCGTATTATTGGATTATTGGAGCAAGAGGATATCGAGTCTCCAAAACTGGTTATTAACCGAATCCGTAGTCATATGATGAAAAATGGAGACATGCTGGACGTGGAAGAAATTTCTCAGCTTCTGGCTGTTGATTTAATTGGAATCGTTGCTGACGATGAAAATGTTATTCGTGCTTCTAACAATGGTGAACCAATTGTCATGGACCCATCAAGCAAAGCATCAATTGCATATCGTAATATTGCAAGACGTATTCTAGGTGAAACGGTTCCTCTTCAATCGTTAGATGAAGAAGATAAGGGAATGTTTGCACGTATTAAACGATTCTTTGGTGTTCGTTCTTAAAAAGCTTCCGATAGAGGAAGCTTTTTTTATTTGTGTGATTTTGTAGAGTCAAGCTGTCATAAGCTCCACGGACAAGTCATATAGTTGATTATACGATAAGAACAAGGAGAATGATGAATCATGAATCGACGTGCTGATGAAATCCGTAAACGAATTGCTGAGCGTAAGCGAAAACAATTAAATACAACGAAGCGTCTTCCTCAAGAACCTCTTCATACGTCCTTAATGAGTGAAGAAGAAAAATATGGATCGATGGATTATTCTACGGTTGAATACACACCATCAGCAAAGGAATATCATCCGTTATTTCGAAAAGAGCGCTTTTTATTTAAAATTTTAGCTTCAGCCTGCTTAGTGTTAATTGTAGGGATTATGTTCAAGAACGCTTCTCCTACTTTTGAACAGGCCAGAGTGGTGGTTCAACAAACAATGGATAAAGAATTTCAGTTTGCAGCTGTTTCCTCCTGGTATGAAGATAAGTTTGGGAAGCCGTTAACACTACTGCCGAATAAAGAGTCTAGCAAAACGGAGCAAAGTGTAAGCGGAGAATATGCTACTCCAGCTTCAGGGAAAGTAACGGAAACATTTGCTCAAAGTAAGCAAGGCGTGACGGTTCAAACAGGAGTAGATTCTGTTGTAGAAGCAATGAGTGAAGGTATTGTAAGGTATGTAGGAAAACGTGATGATACTGGGAATACCGTTATTATTCAACATGCCGATGGAACCGAAACTTGGTATGGACAGCTCAAAAAAATCAATGTTAGTATGTATGATTTTGTGAATAAAGGCAAAGAAGTAGGAATTGTGGAAAACAGTAAAAAAGGCGATGCTGGAACGTTCTATTTTGCTATTAAAAAAGGCGATAAGTTTGTGGATCCTAGTCAGGTGATTCAATTTGAATAGTGCTTTTTCGTTATTGATGAAAATTCACATTCATCCATTGTTTTGGGGGATTTTCGTAATTGGTATCTTAACGGCTACGGTAAAGCAGCTTTTTTTGTTATTTATTATTGTAATTATTCATGAACTGGGCCACGCCGTAGCGGCTCAGTGTTTTTCTTGGCGGATTCGCAGAATTATGCTCTTACCTTTTGGGGGAGTAGCAGAAGTAGACGAACATGGTAATCGTCCATTTCGAGAAGAGTTTATCGTGACAATAAGTGGACCTCTTCAGCATCTTTGGATGTTTGGAGCTGCTTTCTTATTAATGAAAATAAATGTGTTGTCTTTGGAAACGTATGAGCAATTTATGTTTCAATGCACGGTGATTTTACTGTTTAACCTTTTGCCCATTTGGCCATTGGACGGAGGGAAGCTGCTTTTTTTAATTTGCAGTCGTTCTTTACCATTTTTAGAAGCGCATAAGCTTGCGCTCCGGTTATCAACGTTTTTTTTAGCAATCGGTATTATCTACGCCGTCATTATGCATCCTTTTCAGCTGCACTTATGGATTGTTATTTCATTTTTAATCATATCCGGATATTTGGAATGGAAGAGCAGGCAATTTGTCTACATGCGCTTTTTGTTGGAGAGATATCATGGAAAAGAGCATCCAATTGGAGCTTTAAAAACGCTAAGTGTATCAACCAGTGAGACACTCCATCAAGTCCTGCAAAAATTCCAAAGAGGTTGTAAGCATATGATTATTGCTACATCTCAAACAGGCGAACATGTACAAATTGATGAAAATGAACTTTTACACGCTTACTTTGTAGAAAAAAGAACAAATAGCCCACTAGATGAACTTGTAACAGTTTACTGATTTCTAGTAACATAGAACAGAGTGAAAAAAGTTCGGTTGCACTGACCGAACTTTTTCCTATGAATTTAGATTAAAGTGAGGCAATGTATGTGAAGGCATGTATCATTAACGCGGCTACTTCTTCAAAACGTATAGCCGTGATAAACGATAAAGCACTAGAAAAAATATATTTAGAAGAACAAAGCGAGAATCAAATTATTGGTGATATATATTGGGGTAAAGTAGTAAAAGTACTGCCGCATATGCAAGCAGCCTTTATCGATATCGGTTTATCAATGAACGGATTTATTCATCGAAATGAACTTGTATCCTATCAGCAGTCAGAGAATCCTCACAAAGATCAGCAGCCGATGTCTGCTTTTATTCGTGAAGGAGAAAAAGTATTGGTTCAAGTTGTAAAAGAAGGTATTAGGACAAAAGGGCCCAAGCTGACGGGTATCATTGAATTTTCTTCTGATGAGCTTGTATATTTACCGCACGGAAACTATGTCGCTGTATCCAAAAAAATAGCTGAGCCAAAACGCCAACAGTGGAAACAGCTTGGTGAGCGGTTAAAACATGGGATGGAAGGCTTTTTATTTCGAACAGCGATTGAGGAAAAATCAGAAGCTGCGGTCCAACATAAAATAAAAGAGCTACAGAAGAAATATGAGTGCCTTGAACGACAGACACAGGGAATGAAAGCTCCTGCCCTAGTCAGCAAAGGACAAGATTTTCTTGAAACAAGAGTGCAAGCTGCACTTCAACAAGGAATTGATGGGATAGTAGTAGATGACTTCGACCTATATCAGCGTCTTCGAACTACCTACCCTAACTCGTCAATAGAGTACTATAAAGGAAATGAAAATATTTTCTCTTTTTATGATGTGGAACGGCAAATAGAGAAGCTTTTAAAGCGAATCGTGTGGCTCAAAAGCGGAGGTTATATCGTTATTGACGAAACGGAAGCGATGACGGTCGTGGACGTGAACACGGGGAAGTTTTCAGGAAAAGATAATATTCGAAAGACAATGCTTCAAACAAATATGGAAGCTGCGTATGAATTGTCCAAACAGATGCAATTACGTCACTTAGGCGGCATGATCTTAATTGATTTTATAAATATGCCTCATAAAGAAGATCGGACAGAAGTAGAAAGGTACATGAAAAAGCTATGTGAACAAGATGAAGTGCGGACGAATGTAGTTGGCTTTACAGAGCTCGGCATATTGCAATTAACGCGGAAGAAAGTGCGCAATAGTATTGGATCAACATTAACTATGCCTTGTGAAGTATGTGAAGGAACCGGTAAAATGATTGATTCCAAAACGGCTGCTTTTCAAATTGAACGTGTAATTTGGGAACATCGCGGCGCGGAAGAAGAGGCTATTTGGATTGAGACGCGAAGTGATGTTATAAATGAAATGAAGGCTCAAGGATTTCTCAAAGCTTTAGAGAAAATGGTAAAAAAAACCGTATATCTTACGCCAAGCGATGATTATACAAACGCATTTGTTTTGCGTCAATTGGGGTCGAATGAGCAGATCCAAAAAAGGGTCTCTACTTCTATATAAAATTTTAGAAGAAAACATGAATTCCAATTGACACTAACCTTTGATTTGTAGTAAGATTTAATATGTTGGTTTGTAGCACCCGTGCTACAACCGCTCAGAACAGGTTTTAAGTTCACTTGAACACCTGTGATGGCGAGTCTTAGTTTTTAGAGGAGGTGCAGAGAATGTACGCAATTATTGAAACTGGTGGTAAGCAAATTAAAGTAGAGGCTGGTCAAGCAATCTACGTTGAAAAACTTGCTGGTGAACAAGGCGAAACAGTTACTTTTGACAAAGTATTATTTGTAGGTGGCGACAGCGTGAAAGTTGGTGTTCCTTTCGTAGAAGGTGCAACAGTTACGGCTAAAGTTGAAAAACAAGGTCGCGCTAAAAAGATCACTGTATTTAAATACAAAGCAAAGAAAAACTATCGTCGTAAGCAAGGTCACCGTCAACCTTACACAAAAGTTGTAATCGACGCTATCAACGCGTAATTATAACAAATGATTAAGGTGACGATTTCTCGTGATGCAAATAAGAAAGTTGACGGGTTCACGATGAGTGGACATGCTGACTTTTCCGAACACGGAAAAGATCTTGTTTGTGCGGGAGCATCTGCAGTTTCATTTGGGACAATTAATGCTATCTTTTCAATAAGTGGGGTTGAACCGCACTTAGAGCAAGGTGGAGATGGTGGGTATCTTCGTTGTGAGATTCCAAAAGATGTGGATTCGTTCACATTGGAACAGATTCAATTGCTATTAGAAGGTATGGTTGTTTCACTGAAAACGATCGAATTAGATTACAGTAATTATATAAAAATTAACGACAACTAAACAGGAGGTGGATGTCATGTTAGTAAGATTAGACCTTCAATTCTTCGCTTCTAAAAAAGGAGTAGGTAGTACTAAAAACGGTCGTGATTCAATCTCGAAACGTCTTGGTGCTAAACGTGCTGATGGCCAATTCGTATCTGGTGGTTCAATTTTATACCGTCAACGCGGTACTAAAATTTACCCAGGTGCAAACGTAGGTCGTGGTGGAGATGATACTTTATTCGCTCAAATCGACGGTATCGTTAAATTTGAACGTTTCGGTCGTGACCGTAAAAAAGTATCTGTATACCCTGTTGCTCAAGAAGCATAAGATACAAAAAGAAAACTCTAACCCAAGTAGGTTAGAGTTTTCTTTTTGTAGAATATTTCACCTATTACCCATTGGAATTTGTTATAATCGAACATATCTAAGAAGATTGATACGAGATGTTTGTCAGCGTTGTGAAATACTTATGCTCGAGTCAAAGTTAGGAGTGCTAAGATGGAAAAAGAATGGGATGTCGTAGAGGTATTAAGATACGCGCGGCATGATTGGTTAAATAAGCTGCAATTAATCAAAGGCAATCTAGCGTTGAATCGGCTTGATCGAGCGAATGAAATCATTGAAGAAATTGTAAATGAATCCAAACATGAATCCAAGTTAACAAACATCAATATGCGACTGTTTGCGGGCTTTGTTATGACCTATCATTGGAATAACCATGCTGTTCGCTTAGATGTGGAAGTGCTCGGAGGATTGAAGGATTTATCACAATACGATGAGTTCGTATACAACTGGTGTTGCTATTTGACAGAAGCACTCGAAAAGTATGTTGATTATCATGCAGAAAACTATTTGAGTATTTCAGTATGCATTGAAGAACAGGGAATTCGTTTCTTTTTTGACTTTAGTGGAATACTAACAGATATACAGAAGCTACAAAACAAGCTACAATGTTATGAGTGCGCTCAAGGAGTTGCATTGGTTGAACAGCATATGTCTGAAGATGAATTTAGCTTTATGCTTACAATAAGTTAACAGCGCTTTTGCTATTGCAGGAGCTAAGATATAGAACGGAGTGGAAAAGAAATGTTTGTAGATCAGGTCAAGGTATATGTAAAAGGTGGCGACGGAGGAAATGGAATGGTTGCCTTCCGTCGCGAAAAGTACGTACCAAAAGGAGGTCCTGCAGGTGGTGACGGTGGTCACGGTGCAGATGTCATTTTTGAAGTAGAAGAAGGATTACGTACGCTGATGGATTTCCGCTATAAGCGTCACTTTAAAGCAAGCCGCGGTGAACATGGAATGTCAAAAGGACAGCACGGACGTAACGCTGAGCCGATGATTGTAAAAGTTCCACCAGGTACCGTTGTGTTAGATGAAGATACGAACGAAACGATTGCTGATTTAGTTGAGCACGGCCAGCGCGCAGTGATTGCTAAAGGTGGACGCGGAGGGCGTGGGAATACGCGTTTTGCTACACCTGCAAATCCAGCACCGGAGCTTTCAGAAAATGGAGAGCCAGGTAAAGAGAGAAATGTAATTCTTGAATTAAAAGTATTAGCCGATGTAGGATTAGTTGGTTTCCCAAGTGTTGGAAAGTCAACGTTATTATCCGTAACGTCTGCTGCAAAGCCAAAAATTGCTGAATATCATTTTACAACAATTAATCCGAATTTAGGAGTAGTTGAAACAGAAGATAATCGCAGTTTTGTGATGGCAGATTTACCAGGGCTAATCGAAGGTGCACATGAAGGTGTAGGATTAGGTCATCAGTTTTTACGTCACATTGAACGTACCCGCGTTATTGTCCATGTAATCGATATGTCAGGTTTAGAAGGCCGTGATCCATATGAAGATTACTTAACCATTAATGAAGAGCTGCGTCAATATAATATGCGTTTAACAGAACGTCCGCAAGTAGTGGTAGCAAATAAAATGGATATCCCGCAAGCTGAAGAGAATCTAGCTGCATTCAAAGAAAAAGTAGGAGACGAAGTGAAAGTCTTTCCAATTTCTGCAGCAACACGTGATGGAATCCGCGAACTGTTATTTACAGTAGCTGATCTTGTAGAAACTACGCCGGAATTCCCAATGCAAGAAGAGGAAGATCTATCTATGCACCGCGTACTGTACAAGCATGAAAAGAAAGAAGTGGAATTTGTTATTACGCGTGATAGCGATGGCTCATACGTATTAAGCGGTGAAAAAATCGAAAAATTATTCAAGATGACTGACTTCTCACGTGAAGAATCAGTTCGTCGATTTGCGCGTCAGCTTCGAGGCATGGGCGTCGATGAAGCCCTTCGTGAACGAGGAGCAAAAGATGGCGATATTGTAAAGCTGTTTGAATATGAATTTGAATTTATTGACTAATTGTTGTTCATAGGATAAGGGGAGGGGCTTTACTTGCATAAGAGCGATAAGCAGTTTTATTTAGTTCGCGAAGATGTATTACCAGAAGCGATGAAAAAAACATTGGATGCGAAGCTGTTAATTGAACGGGGAAAAGCTGAGTCGGTAGCAGATGCTGTACAAGCCGTAGACTTGAGTCGCAGTGCTTTTTATAAGTACCGCGACACGGTCTTTCCGTTTCAGACGGTTGTCAAACAGCGCATTATTTCACTATTTTTTCATATTGAAGATCGATCAGGAACTTTATCACATTTATTGAGCACCGTTGCATCATCGGGATGCAATGTGTTAACGATTCACCAAACCATCCCTTTACAAGGGCGTGCCAACGTAACTCTTTCATTAGATACAGCAAGCATGAATGTTGAATTAAATGAAATGCTGCGAAGACTGAAAAGCTTAGAGTTTGTAGATAAAGTGGACGTGCTTGGTTCAGGGGCATAATGGTAAACAGATATAGATAAGGAGAGGCATGATTGTGGGGAAAGTAGGATATTTAGGACCAAAGGCAACATTTACACATGTAGCCGTCCAAGGCGTATTTAAACAGCACGACCATATTCCATATAAAACAATTCCAGCATGCATTGATGCAGTGGATAACGGAGAAATTGAGTATGGAATTGTACCGTTAGAAAATGCACTTGAAGGATCTGTAAATTTAACACTTGATTATCTTATTCATGAACGTCGTCTGCCGATTGTTGGGGAAATTGTGCTTCCAATTCGTCAGCATTTAATGGTTCATCCATCTCGTGCAGAACAGTGGAAAAACATTGAAACGATTTATTCTCATCCTCATGCAATTGCGCAGTGTCATAAATTTTTACACGGAGAATGTACGTCAACTGCAGTAGAAGAGATGACATCAACGGCGTTTGCTGCTAAGTATGTAAGCGAACACCCTGAGCTTAATATTGGAGCTATTGCGAATGGATTAGCAGCCCATGAATATGGATTACATATTGCCTGCCCGAACATTCATGATTATGATCATAATACAACAAGGTTTGTTATTTTGCATAAAGATGGAGCGCAAGAGGTGCCATTTTTAGCTGGAAACGGGTGCAAGACAACGTTAATGATTACACTTCCATCTGATCAGGCAGGAGCGCTTCATCAAGTGCTTTCAGCCTTCTCCTGGCGTAAGCTAAATCTGTCTAAAATTGAATCCCGTCCTATGAAAACAGGGCTTGGAAACTATTTCTTTATCGTTGATATTGAACAAAAAATGGATGAAGTATTAATCCCTGGGGCTATGGCTGAACTTGAGGCACTAGGCTGTAGCGTAGAGCTTTTAGGAAGCTATCCTCATACACTACTTGAAACAGAAATCCCGCTTTAAAGCGGGATTTTTTTGTTATAACACCTTTTTATTCATTCGAAACTAAATAGCCTTCCGCTTCAAGAGCTAAGCAGGCAGCATTCAGTTTTTCAATTGTATCTGCTTCAATCGTATGAAGGTGAATTCCATCTGTTAGCTGAGATAAATAAGTTGCGTTTGTTTCTTGAATTTTTTTTATGAACGTTTCTACTTCTTTTCGCGTTTGAATCATAACGGAAGCCGTTAATTCACCATACACAGGGTGTTCAACGGTTACATCTTTTATGAGAACGCCGTGGTCAACAAGTAGGAGAAGCTCCTTTTCAGCATCTTCTGGCGTATGCTGACAGGCAATAATTCGCTGATGCACGGTAGTTTGAGATGGATTTTGAATATAAATATATCCTTGGCTTGTTGCGATAATGGGCTCATTTTTAGCTTTAAGCAGCGAAATATCTTGTACAATGACTTGGCGACTAACGTTCGTTCGTTTCGAAAGCTCACTGCCTGTCATTGGTGTATTCTCTGTTTTTAACCATTGTAGAATAAGTTCTCTTCTTTCTTCTCCAAGAATTTTCTTTTGAGTTCCTGGCACCTTTAATCCCTCCTTTTACACTGTCATAAATTCTTGATGTAATAAATGAAAAACGGATATGAGTCGATCAATATGCTTAAACGTTGAATGTTGACTGAATGAAATACGTACAAAGTTCTTAGCATTCGCAGTCGATTTGCCAATCGCAAGTAGAGAAGCTAATGGTTCCTGCTGATTTACATGGCAGGCACTTCCCGTAGATATAGCAATTCCGTGACGATTACATTGTAACATAACATATTGACCCTGTATGTTTGAAAACGTCAGTCCAATAATTCCAGGAAAATGAGAGTTCCCAAGGCCTTCTACTTCTATAAAAGGAGCAAGAGGCTCTAGGTTTTCCAGTAAGTACGATTTTAAGCGCTCATAATGGCTTCGGGTGGTCTTCATTTCTGCATATGCGCATTCAGCTGATGCAGTAAAGGCAGCAATGCCCGCTGTATTTACAGTCCCAGGGCGAAAGCCTTTTTCATGAGTTGCTTTATGGTAAATAGGCTTCCAAGAAGAACTTGAATTCATGTATACCATTCCTACACCTTTTGGTCCGTAAATTTTATGACTAGAGACTGAGATGCTATCAGCTTTCAGCTTTTTAACATCAATAGGAAGCTTACCGAAAGATTGAACACAATCACAGTGAAAGAGAATTTCTTTTTTAGATAAAAAATGGCCAATATCCTCAACTGGCTGAATTGTACCGAGCTCATGATTGATATGCTGAATGGCTACTAGCACAGTATCAGGTCGAATAGTCTTCTTTAAGTCGTCTACAGACACAACTCCGTTTTGATCTACAGGTACGTAAGATAGGGAAAATCCTTCTTTTTCAAGCTGCTGCAACGTATGAAGAACCGAAGAATGTTCTAGCTTCGTTGTCACTACATGTTTTCTTTCGTCATTTTTTCCTTTTAAAAGAGAATGAATAGCTAAGTAATTAGCCTCTGTTCCCCCGCTTGTAAAAAAAAGATCATCCTCTCGACAATTTACTAACAGGCTTAATTTTTTTCTGCATAGCGTAAGTAAATTCTCCGCTTGTGTTCCAAGTGTGTGAAGACTGCTGGAGTTTCCATAATAGCTTGTTGCCGCTTCAGTATATACCTCAATTGCTTCTTGTCTCATTGGCGTTGTTGCTGCATAGTCCAGATAAATCATTTTCTCCCTCCGATAAAAAAACTTCTTGTCTTTCATTTAATAATATGTAAATATAGGTGTCAAGACACATGTAAATAAAGAGGTGTAAAATGTTAGAGGCGGATGTTTTAATTATTGGAAGCGGATTAGCAGCGTTTTCTGCAGCTTATGAACTGTGTCGTCATAACAGAGTTGTAATGGTAACGAAAGGGAAACTTGACCGCAATAACTCAGTTCTTGCTCAAGGCGGAGTAGCAGCTGCTATTGGAAGCAGCGATCACTGGAGTGAACATCTCTATGATACGTTGGTTGCGGGCAATAAGCATTGCAATGAACAAGCGGTACGCACTTTAGTGGAAGAAGGTGCGGCTGTAGTAAATGAATTGATTCATAAAGGAATGAAGTTTGATAAAAATCCAGATGGTACGCTGCATTTTGGAAAAGAAGGAGCCCATCGTATGAATCGTATTCTGCATGCAGGTGGGGATGCAACAGGACAAGCGCTGTTCGCTTTTTTGAAAAAAGAAGTACTGCCATATATTACAGTGATTGAAAACGAAATGATTCAGCATTTAGTAACTGTAGATGGAACGTGCAGAGGTGCTATCGGACAAGGTGAAGACAACAAAATTACTATATATCATGCTCGCCAAACGGTTATTGCTACCGGAGGAATCGGCGCTTTGTACAAGCATACATCTAACCAGCCGCTTGCGACAGGAGATGGGCTAGCGCTTGCGTACAGGGCTGGAGCAAAATTAGCGGACTTAGAATTTGTTCAGTTTCATCCGACGCTTTTGTATCAAAACGAAGCGAAAGGTCTAGTATCCGAAGCGGTTCGAGGTGAAGGTGGCGTACTGGTAAATGAATGGAATGAACGCATAATGGAAGGCGTTCATCTCTTTAAGGATTTAGCACCGCGAGATGTTGTAGCAAGGACAATTTTTAATGAAATGAAAAAAGGAAGATCCGTATTTTTAGACATTGAAAAAGTGGCTCATTTTGAACAAAAATTTCCTACGATTACGGCACTGTGTCGAAAGTATAAAATTCAACTGGACAAAAAACGAATACCTGTTACTCCCGGCGCACATTTTTTAATGGGTGGAATTGAAGTAGATGGTTACGGACAAACAAGTGTTGAAGGATTGTATGCCGTGGGGGAAGTTTCTTCTACAGGCGTTCATGGAGCAAATCGTCTAGCAAGCAATTCATTGTTAGAGTGTCTTGTATTTGGAAAACGGACAGGGCGTCATATTTTACATAAAGCGAGAACGGTATCTCGTTATACCCCCGTCCGTTACGTCTATAAAGGCATGCCTAAAATACTGCCTGCCACAAGACAAATTCAGCATAAAATGATGGATTGTGTAGGAATAATTCGTCATGAAAACGAATTGGCTACTATTGTGCATGAATTCACAAATTATCTGGATGGAATACCTCTTGATCAAGAGGTTATATATTCGAGGGAAGCTGCGACCATCTGCAATATGCTAACTGCAGGTCTGCTTATTGCCGAGTCCTCTCTTGCAAGAAAAGAAAGTAGAGGAGGTCATTACCGAAGTGACTTTCCGCATGAAAAGCAAGAATGGGAGCATAAGCGAATTATTAAGCAGTCTGCTACTTCAACAAAACAATCATTGATTTTATAAGCAAGGAAATCTAAAAAGAAAGGTGAAGGTAGCACAATGAACACGTTGAAATTACAAAAACTATTGCAGTCTTTTTTTATAGAAGACATTGGAGATGGAGATATAACCTGTGAAGCTATTTTTTCTCCGTCTGACCAAGGGAAGGCTGTATTCACGGCAAAGCAATCAGGTATTATCGCAGGAGTGGAATTGATTAAAGAAGGATTTCATTTAATAGACCCTAACGTGAAAGTGAATTTCGAGAAAAAAGATGGAGATGTTCTTAAGCCTGGAGATAAAATAGCTACCGTTTCAGGACCCGTGCGATCTATTTTGACCGGTGAACGGGTAATCTTAAACTTACTTCAAAGAATGAGTGGCATTGCCACGATGACGCACAAAGCCGTAGCGCTGCTTGGCAGCTCACATACGCGCATATGTGACACGCGAAAAACAACGCCTGGTATGCGAATGTTAGAGAAGTATGCCGTTCGTGCTGGAGGAGGTTATAATCATCGTTTTGGATTGTACGATGGCGTCATGTTAAAAGATAACCATATTGCACATGCAGGATCTATTCTAGACGCTGTTGTGAGAGTAAGAGAGCAGGTTGGACATATGGTTAAGGTGGAAGTAGAAATTGAAAACAAAAGTCAATTGCTAGAAGCAATAGAGGCAGGAGCAGATGTCATTATGTTCGATAACTGTTCTCCAGAAGTCATTAAAGATTGGATACCACTGGTTCCTGCTCATATTGTCACAGAAGCATCCGGTGGAATTACGCTTGGCACGCTCCATTCTTTTAGAGACAGCGGAGTGGACTATATTTCACTTGGAGCTTTAACGCATTCAGCAGGGTCTATCGATATCAGCTTGGACTTATTAACAGAAAGGGGAACAGAAAATGATGAGTTTATTACAAACGCTTCAGCAGCAAACGCTGCCCGCTAAATATACGGAGCTCACAGAAAATGAAATGAAAAGAAGAGTACTAGAAATTAAGAAAAAGCTCGGAAGCAAATTGTTTCTGCTCGGCCACCATTATCAAAAAGACGAAGTGTACGAATTTGCAGATGCGGTAGGAGACTCCTTACAGCTGGCTCAAATAGCAGCTGAAAATAGAGAAGCTGAGCATATTGTGTTTTGCGGCGTTCACTTCATGGCAGAAACAGCTGATATTTTAACAGCTGAAAATCAAAAAGTCATTTTACCCGATATGCGAGCTGGCTGTTCAATGGCTGATATGGCTACTATTCAGCAAACAGAAAAGGCATGGCCCGTCTTACAGGATCTTTTCGGAGATACGATTATTCCGCTTACGTATGTGAACTCTACAGCTGCAATTAAATCTTTTGTAGGCGAACATGATGGTGCAACAGTAACATCTTCAAATGCAAAAAATATGGTGGAGTGGGCATTTTCTAAAAAAGAGCGCATTCTCTTTTTGCCAGATCAGCATTTGGGCAGAAACACAGCTTATGATTTAGGTGTTGGACTAGATGAAATGGCCATTTGGAATCCTATTGAAGAAATGCTTGAATATGAAGGGGATATAAACAATATCAAGGTGATTCTGTGGAAAGGTCACTGTTCTGTGCACGAAAATTTCACGGTTAAAAATATTGATTATTTACGCGAGAAGCAGCCTGAGATGAATATTATTGTTCATCCGGAGTGTTCTTATGAAGTGGTGCAAAAATCAGATTATGCAGGTTCTACAAAATATATTATTGATACAATTGAAAAAGCTCCTTCAGGCTCTAAATGGGCCATTGGCACGGAAATGAACTTAGTGAAACGCATCATCAACAGTCATCCGGATAAAGAAATTGTTTCGCTTAATCCCTATATGTGTCCTTGTTTGACGATGAACAGAATTGATTTGCCTCACTTGCTGTGGGCTTTAGAAAGCATCGAAGAAGGAACAGAAGTGAATCAAATCAAGGTGGATAAACATACAGCACAAGGCGCTATCAAAGCGCTAACGAATATGTTAGAACGAGCATAAAGATTTTTAAGACAATTAAAAAGAGAAGGTCTAAAAGAAGACTTATTGACATATTGTTTGTGTTGATAAGTCTTTTTTTCTTTATCATAAAAACTTGAACCAAACTGTGGGCAAAATGAATAAAAAAATGGTTCAAGGCATATCTTGTGATGAACAAACAGAACTTACTTTGATTTTGCACATATAGATGGCAGAGACTCTACTCGGGAGGGGAATGACGTTGAAAATCCATATCGTTCAAAAAGGGGATACCCTTTGGAAAATCGCTGAAAAGTATGGGGTTAATTTTGAAGAGTTAAAAAAAGCGAATTCTCAATTAAGCAATCCAGACATGATCATGCCTGGAATGAAAATTAAAGTGCCGACAAGCGGAGTGCCTGTTCAAAAAGAAGGAGCTCCTTCACCTGGTATAAAAGAAATGCCTAAAGTTCAACACCCTTATAGTGACCAATCCACAAAAGCTTATCCAGTAACGGAAATTGATGAAAGTCCAGATGAGAAAAAGTCAGCTAATCAGCCTGCTCAAACACCGTTTATGCAACCGATAAAAGAAGCACCAATTGCGCAGCCAAAGAAAGAAGCACCGATTGCTCAACCCAAAAAGGAAGCGCCGATCGCGCAGCCTAAAAAAGAAGCACCAATTGCGCAGCCTAAAAAAGAAATGCCAGTTGCGCCAAAGCTTCCTAAATTAAAGCCAATTGCACCTGAGATTGATATTAACAATTATTACACAGTTAATATGGCGATGCAGGCTCCAAAAAAAGAAGCACCAAAAGAACTACCCAAGCATGAATCGCCAGAAAGTCCTGAGATGGAGAGTATAGAAATGCCTCCTCAAATGCCATGTTACCCAATCATGCCGATATCGCCTGTGATGCCAGGCTGCGGATTTAATTATATGCCGTGTCATCCGCCAATGTATGCACCGCAGCCATATCCAATGCCAATGTATCAACAGGCTCCAATGTATCATCACGGTTATGAAAACGAATCGTTTGAAGAACATGCAATGGGCGCTCACATGGCACCGATCCCAATGTATCCAATGATGCCACACAGCTGCTATGGACCGGTACAATGTTCTCCTTGTCCGCCTCCATGGGGAGGATATCAGCAGCCCGTTTATCCGGCCTATCATCAAGCACCGATGTATCCACAAGTGCAAGGAGCTATGACAGGTGGCCATTATGAAAGTTCTTCCGATGGTTTTGGAAACGCTCCTTACCATTATGGGCAGCACTATGCGCCACAGCAGCAAGGAGACTGCGGCTGCGGTGAACCAAGACCTGACGACTATGCACCACAGCAGCCTTATCCACAGTACCAACAGCAGGTACCTTATGGCTTTCAGGACCCAAGGGCACCCTATCCAGCCCCATATGGCATGATTGGTGTACCTCCGTATCCTGCGTTTGACCCAAATGCATTTAGTATTCCAGAATATGATGAGTACGACGAAGATGAAGATTGATTATTATACACGAGACGATTTTAATTTAAATCGTCTCTTTCTCTATTTGAAAAGAAGAGATATTCACGTTGAGACCTACCGTATGAAAAAGCCTCATGTCATCATAGCGGATACGAATAAAGGAAAAAAAGTAATAAAAGCATACAGAGACAAAGGTAAAATTGAACATGTTTATCATTTTTTATCTCAGATTCAACAAGGGTACGCTGTTAATTTCGAAGCTTACCCAGAAGGTGAACTTTATATAAAGGACCGTCATTTGTATTGGGCGATGATGCCTTTTGTTAAGCAAGTAAAAGAGGTAACGTATGAAAGTTTTCAGGATCGGGAAGAAGTATTACAAACATTGACCCGCTATCATAGAGAGGTTCAGAAAAAGAAAATAGCCGTGTATACAAAGCTTCCTGAATATGATCTTATTTTAAAGTGGAAAAAGCGGCTTTCCTCTTTTCGAGAAGCATCACATATATTTAGGGAATTTAATCAATTTCATGTATATAAAGACATTGTGACTTGGGGAGAAAAAGCTTTAGTCTTAATGGAGCGTTTCAAAGATAGTGGGTTGAACTGTTCCATTATTCATGGTGACGTTGCTTCACATAATTTCTTGAAAACAAACCACTTGGGTATTGTTATGATTGATTTTGACTTATCGGCTAAAGCTCCTGCTCTTTATGACTATGTTCAGCTTGCCCAGCGCTTTTTGCCTTACGTCCAGTGGTCGATGAAAGAACTACTTCAACACTCGAAAATAAAAGAATTAAGCAAGCAGCGTTTTTTTCTTGCTTCTTTACTATTTCCATCGATGCTGATGAGAAACTGGAATATAAATGCCTCTGCTTTATCATGGGCAAACCGCCAAAGGTTAATGCAGCAATCAGTCGAAGAATGGTCACAGCGTACACATTTTTATCGAGTGATTTACCAGCACTTACAAAACCTACATGACATGTAAAGAGTTTATAAACACTTCATCGAATAAGAAACGCCTCGTCTTTTAATCCTAATAGTAAGCTCAGAGTAAATAGAGCTTAAATTAGGGGGCGATTATGTTGAATAGGTATGTAGCAACTTCTTTAGCTTTTGCATGTATGATGGGACTTGGCGCTTGCAATAACAAAGACCAAGGTATGGAACAGCGCTATACAGATACGACACAGCCTGTTGGGTATCATACAAATGAAAAAGCGAATGAACATCGCGTAGATAATCCGAAAGGTCCAATGACTGAAGTTTTAGATGGGAATGGAACACCTAATTATCCGTTAAACGTAAGTGATGGACGTTTTGACAATCCGACAAACCCTTATGGAAACATCAATAATACAAATGATCGTACAAATGGCGTTGCTAATATGTATTATGGTGAAGATTATCCAAGAGACTTTACGGAAAAAGTGGCTGATCGGGCTGCAAGCGTTAAAGGTGTAGAAAATAGTCGCGCCGTTGTCCGTGGAGATCAGCTATTAGTTGCTGTGGATCCTGCCAAAGACATAAATAACGGCCGTTTAAAACAAAATGTGCTCGATAAAGTAAAGCCTATTGCAAAGGACTACAATGTTCAAGTAAAAGTAGATCATGATGTATTTATGAACGCTCGTTCTCTTGATGACGATATTCGAAATGGAAAAGACCGAAATACGATTCAAACTAATTTCAATGGTCTATTTGAATCAGTCGATGAGAATGTCAATCATAAACATCGTTAAATGAAGAAGCAGCTGTCTGTGAAGGACGGCTGTTTTTTTGATGAGAAGACATATAAAAAAGCTGCCATTGAAGCCAGGCAGCTATTCCTCGAACATGTAACTATTAATTTTTCTTGTTAGAAGCAGATTTGTTTGTTGTTTTGGATTCCGCTTCTTCCTTTTGAGCGTTAGTTTCATTTTGTTTGAGGCGACCTTCTCTTTTTTTCGTATCTGCTGGTGCCGTAGCGACACTCTTTGTATTTTTTACATTTTTTGCAGAAGAGCTTGTCTCATTAGCTTGTGTGTTTGGCTTCTCGTTGTTAGTTGTCTGACTATTTTCGTATTCAGCTTCCACGTCGCTTGCTAGAGCTGCAGAAACTTGAGCATAAGTATGGTCTGTATAGTTCATCATATTTTCGTATACTTCAGGGCTCGCGAGTCCATCAGGTTCTACGCTTGCTTCTTCTTTCTTAATCGTTTCAGTCCATTCTTTTGTTTCTTGAATAAGTTTTTTTCCTATAATTACTTCTTCAACAATAACTGGTCTTTTGGTTATTTCTACTCGTTCTTCCATGATTGGAACACGAATAATTTCATCTTCTGTAAGTGGCCCAGCGTTATAGTCTCCGTCAATTACAGGGCGGCGTTCAATATAAAACTCTTCTCTCGTAACAGGAACGTGTACAGTTCTTTCTTCCTCTATTACTTTTTTGTGGAGTTTTACTTCACCGACTTGGACGCGTTCTTTTAAGACATCTAATTTTTCTTCACGTAGCTGGACGGCTCTATGCTCGTTGTGTTCCGTATAGTTTCCGTACGCTGGAGTTTGTTCAGAGCTTACGGCATCTATCAAGATTAGAATTTTACCAGCAGCTACATCTGTCTCGCACTGCACGGCTGAGATGTCTGGTATGCCCATGCGGATTAATTTTGATTTCAAGCCGTTTCCTTGTTTGAGCCCCATGCCGCCTGTCATCATGGTAAAAAAGTTATCCATCATGACGCCAGCTAATGAACTTACGGCAGGTGAACCAGCTTCAATAATTACATTTGTATCATGACCTATTTGAAATGTATTGCTTTTACTGTTAGAAATAACCATAATGTCTGTTTCTCGATAACCTTGACGCTTTAAATTGTGGATAACATCTAAAGCTTCTTTCTCTGAAAAAAAAGTTCCGACTACACGTTTATTCATTCTCATTACTTCAGCTCCCTTTTTATGAAAATAGATAATAGAAGTCCTTACAATTACTTCCACTATGTACATACCCTGCGAAAATTTAATTAAAACGTTCAAGAGAAAATTTTACAAATAGTGTGCAAATGTAACAAATACTCCATGTTTTCTTAACATAATATCGTAAAAGGGATTTGCTTAATAAAATAAGAGGATAAAAGAAAATAAGTAGGTCAAACTATTAGTGTAGATTTTCACAAAACCTTTTTAGATAATACTAAAAAGAGTATGATTAACGTGTGAGGTGAAGGTGAGTGAAGAAAGTCATTCATCAAGCAGCTTTTTTAATGCTAGTAAGTATTGTGCTTTGTATAATGCCATACCGTGCAGATGCGAATGAAAAGGTGCCGATGACATTATTTCTTGAGCGCGTGTATGTGGATGGAGTCGTAAGTCAAGAGATGATCAAAAGCCCTTCTATGACGAAAAAACAATTAATGAAAAAATATAAAAATTGGCGACTGCTTAAAGAAACGGATCAAGAGCTAGTTTTTAGAACAAGCATAGACGATATTTCACCTATTTTAAAAGAGAACGGTTATGTAGGGCTTTCTGTTAACGGTATTCTCTCAGCATTTGAAGGCAAACCAGCTTCGTCGCAGCACATTATACAGTCGTTTTTTCAAATTGACATCAAAAGGCTTGAAAGCTATCAGCATGAACAATTAAAGAAAGGTATTCGCGTTCAATCAAAAGATGAATATCTTTCCCTCATTAATTTCTATAAAATCTATCAGCTCCAGCAGCGGCCGCTTTCGATCAAGCAGCCGTTTTTTAGTATGGTAAAATAATTATTGAATTCAACATTCTAAATTGCTTCTATTTGCTTTTGGCGATATGTTAAAATGGTATTCAGCAGTCTAGTATTGTATATATTTTAAAAGGCCATTCATCAATACAAGTGGGCGGTTCTATTTTTTACAGCTATTGTAAAAATGGGTTGACGAAGATGAAAGAGGCAAACGTTCTCTTGAACGTCTTTTTAAAAAGCAACTTTAAAGGAAAATAGAGAACGATGCGGGCAGGATTCTTCGTAGGCAAAGTTGAAGGTCACTGCCCGCGCGTACGTGATTAAGGAGAGAGCTTATTGTTTGATTATATCAAAGGCACTGTTACATATATAAATCCTGAGTATGTAGTAATCGAAAACAACGGGATAGGCTATCAAGTCTTTACGCCGAATCCATATGTATTTTCAATTGATGAACAACCAAAGACGGTTTACACCTATCAATATGTAAGAGAAGACGTAATTGCACTTTACGGGTTTGCTTCCCGAGAACAAAAGGATTTATTTATGAAGTTAATTAGCGTGTCAGGAATCGGCCCAAAAGGCGGTTTAGCTATTTTAGCGTCAGGTAATCCAGCGCAGGTTGTCCAAGCTGTGGAAGAGGAAGACGAGAAGTTTTTAGTTAAGTTTCCAGGAGTAGGTAAAAAAACAGCTCGACAGATGATTCTAGATTTAAAAGGAAAGCTGCATGATATTGTACCAGATGCCGTTCCTTCTTTATTTGCAGATTTGGACGCACAAGAAGTCAAATCTCAAAGTTCAGAAGCACTCGATGAAGCGATTGAAGCACTTAAAGTATTAGGTTATGCAGAAAGAGAAATCAAAAAAATTGTTCCGGCTTTAATGAAGGAAACGATGACAACGGATCAGTATATTAAAGAAGCGCTAAAACGATTATTGAAACAATAAGTAAGGGAGGAGTAAAATGGACGATCGTATTGTAACGGGAGATGTTCTTGGTGAAGAAGAAATCATCGAGCAAAGTTTGCGGCCGCAAACCTTACAGCAGTACATTGGTCAGCATAAAGTGAAATCCCATCTGGACATTTTTATTAAAGCTGCCAAAATGCGAAGCGAAACGTTAGATCACGTGCTTTTATATGGTCCTCCAGGATTGGGGAAAACAACCCTTGCTACTATTATCGCTAATGAAATGGGCGTGCAAATCCGAACGACCTCAGGGCCAGCCATTGAGCGTCCAGGCGACTTAGCCGCAGTTTTAACCAGCTTAGAGCCTGGAGATGTACTTTTTATTGATGAAATTCATCGATTAAATCGTTCAGTTGAAGAAGTACTATACCCAGCAATGGAAGATTTCTGTTTAGATATTGTTATTGGAAAAGGACCGAGTGCACGTTCCGTCCGTCTGGATTTGCCTCCGTTTACGCTAGTAGGTGCAACGACAAGAGCAGGGCTTTTATCTTCTCCTTTGCGTGATCGCTTCGGCGTTTTAAGCCGTTTAGAATATTACCAAGAAGAAGATCTTGCTTCGATAGTAGAAAGGACAGCCGCTATTTTAGATGTAGAGATTGATGAGAAAGCTACGTTTGAGATGGCTAGGCGCGCTAGGGGGACTCCGCGTATTGCGAATCGCTTGCTTCGAAGAGTCAGAGATTTTGCTCAGGTCAAAGGAGACGGAGCCATAACCGAAAGGCTTGCCAACGAAGCATTAGAAATGTTGCAGGTGGACCGTTTAGGTCTTGATCATATTGACCATAAATTATTAAGAGGGATTATCGAAAAATTTAGGGGCGGACCTGTAGGGTTAGACACAATATCGGCTACTATTGGTGAAGAGTCTCACACAATTGAAGACGTATACGAGCCGTATCTATTGCAAATCGGCTTTTTGCAGCGAACGCCGCGAGGACGAATTGTGACGCCTTTGGTTTATGATCATTTTCAGCTGGAGGTGCCTGATCAGTGAATGATATGTCTAAGATGCTTATCACATTAGGGGGCATTTTAGTCGTCATTGGGCTATTATGGCAGTTTATTGGTAAGCTTCCTGGCGATATTTTTATCAAAAAAGGAAATACAACCTTTTATTTCCCGATTGTGACATGTATTCTAGTAAGCGTTGTGTTATCACTTATTTTTTATGTAATTGGCAAATTTAAATAATTAAGTAGAAACAGGTGAACATTTTGAAAGTAGATTTATTTGATTTTCATTTACCAGAAGAGTTGATTGCCCAAACGCCGCTTGAGCAGCGAGATGCGTCAAGACTAATGGTATTAAACAAGGAAACAGGAAATGTGAAGCATCATATGTTTCATGACCTTCTTGATTATGTGCAAGAAGGGGATTGTTTAGTGTTAAACGACACGCGTGTTCTTCCTGCACGGTTATTTGGGACTAAAGAAGATACAGGTGCTAATATCGAAGTATTGCTTTTAAAACAAACACAAGGCGATACGTGGGAGACGCTTGTAAAACCGGCTAAGCGAGTAAAAGAAGGTACGGTTATTTCGTTTGGTGACGGACGTCTGACAGCTGTATGTAAAGAAACGAGCGACCAAGGCGGACGTTTGTTAGAATTCAACTATGAAGGCATCTTTTATGAGGTGTTGGAACAACTGGGAGAAATGCCGCTGCCGCCTTACATCAAAGAACGCTTGGATGATCAAGAGCGCTATCAAACGGTTTTTGCTCGCGAACAAGGTTCTGCAGCAGCGCCAACAGCAGGTCTTCACTTTACAGAAGAGATGCTGGAACAGTTAAAAGAAAAAGGTGTGCATATTGCATTTTTAACGCTTCATGTCGGATTAGGTACATTCCGTCCAGTCAGCGTAGACGACTTAGAAGAGCACGATATGCACTCGGAGTTTTATCAAGTGAGTGAAGGAACCGCTGCTTTACTAAACAGCGTACGCCAAAAAGGCGGTCGCATTATTTCAGTAGGCACAACTTCTACCCGTACCCTTGAAACGATTGCAACTGAGCATAACGGCAAATTTGTTGCTTCTTCAGGCTGGACCAATATTTTTATCTTCCCAGGGTATGAATTTAAAGCAATTGATGGAATGATTACAAATTTCCATCTTCCAAAATCTACGCTCATTATGCTTGTAAGTGCCTTAGCAGGAAGAGAAAACGTAATTTCTGCCTATGAACAAGCTGTAGCAGAGAAGTATCGCTTTTTCAGCTTCGGCGACGCGATGCTAATTTTGTAATTTAACATGAAAGGAATACATCAATGACAGCAATTCGTTACGAACATATAAAAACTTGTAAACAAACAGGAGCGCGTTTAGGGATTGTCCATACGCCTCACGGCTCATTTGAAACACCTATTTTTATGCCAGTAGGCACATTAGCTACAGTAAAAACAATGTCTCCAGAAGATTTAAAAGCAATGGGGGCAGGCATTATTTTAAGTAATACGTATCATTTATGGCTTCGTCCGGGTCATGAAATTGTTAAAAAAGCGGGAGGCCTTCATAAATTTATGAACTGGGATCGTCCCATCTTAACGGATTCAGGCGGCTTCCAAGTTTTTAGCTTAAGTGATTTGCGCCGTATTGAAGAAGAAGGCGTTCATTTCCGCAACCATTTGAATGGAGACAAGCTTTTCTTATCTCCAGAAAAAGCGATGGACATCCAAAATGCGCTTGGGTCTGATATTATGATGGCATTTGATGAATGCCCACCTTATCCAGCAGAATATGACTACTTAAAACGTTCAGTTGAACGCACAAGCCGCTGGGCAGAGCGATGCCTTGAAGCTCACAGCCGCCCTCAAGACCAAGGTCTTTTTGGGATTGTTCAAGGCGGAGAGTTTGAAGATTTACGCCGTCAAAGTGCAGCTGATTTAGTTTCAATGGACTTCCCCGGTTATGCTGTGGGAGGCCTGTCAGTTGGAGAACCAAAAGATGTAATGAATCGTGTGCTTGAGTTTACGACGCCATACTTACCAACCGACAAACCACGTTATTTAATGGGAGTGGGATCACCTGACTCGTTAATTGATGGAGCGATTCGCGGGATTGATATGTTTGACTGCGTATTACCAACGCGTATTGCACGTAACGGAACGCTTATGACAAGCGAAGGTCGTCTTGTTGTTAAAAATGCAAAATATGCAGAAGACTTCGGTCCGATTGATCCAAACTGTGACTGCTACACATGTCAAAATTATTCAAGAGCGTATATTCGCCACTTAATTCGCTGTAATGAAACGTTTGGAATTCGTTTAACATCTTACCATAACTTATATTTTCTGCTAAACTTAATGGAGCAAGTCCGTGAAGCCATTCGCGAAGACCGACTTGGCGATTTCCGCGATGAGTTCTTTGAAAAATATGGGTTTAACGGCCCGGACGCAAAGAATTTCTAGGTCACTACAGGAATTTTCATCAAATTTATGAATGAGTACCTGTTGATAATATAAATAAAAGGAGGAGTTTTCATGGGTGTTTTACAAAATATTTGGCCATTACTTTTAATGTTTGTCATTTTCTATTTCTTGTTAATCCGTCCACAGCAAAAACGTCAAAAAAACGTACAGCAAATGCAATCAGCACTTAAAAAAGGTGATAAGATTGTTACAATTGGCGGTATGCACGGTTTGGTAGACGCAATCGATGAGTCACAAGTTGTGGTTCGCAGCACTGACGGTTCAAAATTAACATTTGACCGCAATGCTATTCGTGAAGTAAGAAGCGTAGATTAATAAAAAAACGTCACGTACATGTACGTGACGTTTTTTTATGCTTCTCGTGAGCCGGCAATGTTTACGCCAACAATTCCCCCGAGAATAGCGACTCCAATAAATCCAGCGTGAAATAAAAGCTGCTGTGCAGAAAACAGGTGACTATAGCCGAGAAATTGTAGCAAAAACATTAAAAAAGAATAAGAAATACCAGTAGCTCCTCCAACAAGAAGTCCCTTTGAGCCGTTTCGTCCTCCCGCGATAAATCCTCCGATAAACAGTGTGATAAATGAGAGAATAAGTAAAAATAAACGGACCGACTGTTCTTCAACCGATGTAAATTTTAAAATAAGCGAAAAGATAATGCTAATTGCTAAACCCATCACCAAGATTGTTGCCACTCCTGCAAATACAGCGTTGCTCATTCGTTTTGCACCCAACTTGTTTCCCCCTCATGAAATAAAAAGATAGGTGAACCCTTAGTACGAGCATATTCGAGAGACCTTCAAAATAGACGCGTAAAAGTAAGGCTATTTTAAAATAAATGGTACAAACTACAAGGGAATACATAAAGGAGGTCTTTGCGGTGGAGTTGTTGATCATGGTTGCGCGAACCGTTCTTTTATATGTAGTAGTTTTAATTATTTTTCGCGTTATGGGTAAAAGGGAAATAGGGGAGCTGAGCATATTGGATTTAGTGGTCTTTATTATGATTGCTGAAATGGCAGTAATGGCTATTGAAAATCCAAAAGATCCTTTGCTGCATTCAATTCTTCCGATGTTAACGCTTCTTATTATTCAAATTGGCTTAGCTATATGGTCTCTTAAAAGCAATCGAATGCGAAATTTTATTGATGGAAAGCCTAGCATTATTATTGAAAATGGAAAAATAAACGAACATGAAATGAAAAGGCAGCGATATAACTTCAATGATTTGCTCGTGCAGCTGCGAGATAAAAATATAAAAAATGTAGCTGATGTTGAATTTGCTATTTTAGAATCTTCAGGAAGGCTATCCGTGTTTGAAAAAGATCAGCAATCAGGTGAAAAAGGCAATTTGAATTTGCCTTTTATCATTGACGGCATTATTCAAGAAGAGCATCTGCTGCATGAACATAAAACGACGGAATGGTTAAGGACAGAGCTGGCAAAGCTAGGGTATTCAAACTTAGATAAGATTTCATATTGTAGCTACGACAACGGAAAATTTTTTATAGATTTGGTAGATGTGAAACAATAAAACGCGGATTGCTCCGCGTTTTATTTTCGTTTAAAATAGCGTAAAACAGAAAAACGGTTTAATTCTTCTCTTGTTATCAGTCTAAAAAGCAGCAAAAACAGTACGTATACAAAACTTGTAAGTGCAATCGATAAAACGGTTCGTAAGCTCAAAGGGATGGAAGTGAAAAGGTTCATATAAGCGAAGTGTCCGGTAAAACCTGATATTCCCATTACAGAAAAACTGCGAAGATACTCAAACACATGAAGCTTATACGTAATTTTTTTCATGACGGTAGACAGGTGTAAAAGAGTGACAAGCATCATTCCCACAACAATCGCAAGGCCAGCTCCCATAATGCCTAAATTGGGCTGAGTTGCGAGTAAGAAGATAAGAGATGTTTTGACCGCTGCTCCTATAAAACTGTTAATCATGGCGGCTTTTGCAAGGTCTAGCGCCTGCAGAACAGCTTGAAGCGGCCCTTGAAAGTAATAAAAGATAAAAAAAGGCGCCATTACTTTGACAAAAATAGCAGCTTTGTCAGAACCATACATCAATTCCATTACCGGATTAGCAAATACATAAAGAACAACAACGGCCAGTCCGCCTGTTACAAACGACAAGCGGAGAGCTTGATGAAGCCGATATTCGATTTGTTTCATTTGATTCTGTGCAAGAGATTCACTGATTGCGGGAACCAAAGAAGTGGATAGAGACACCGTTACAAAAGAAGGCAGCATCAGGAGAGGGAGTGCAAAGCCTGTTAATTCTCCATACTGCTTCGTTGCTACAGCTGTCGCTACTCCTGCAATTGCTAAACTTTGAGCTACTACAATCGGTTCTAAAAACCAAGAAATTGACCCAATCATGCGGCTTCCTGTCGTGGGAAGAGCGATTCGCATTAAATCAAAGAACGTGTCTTTGCCCGCATGTAAAGAAGCAAAAAATTTTCGTCTTACCGTTATTTTCTTCTTTCGCTTGAACATAAACACCATATAAAACAGTGAAGCTAGTTCTCCAAATACGGAAGATAGCATAGCGCCAGCCGCAGCGTACTCAATTCCATAAGGCAAAAATGCTTTTGTACATACGGCAATTAACGTAATGCGCACCACTTGTTCGATAATTTGAGAATAAGCAGCAGGCTTCATTTGCTGCTTTCCTTGAAAATATCCGCGGATGACAGACGAGACGGCGATGATTGGAATAACTGGAATAATCGCAAGCAGCGGATAGATCGTACGTGAATCTGTAAAGAAGGTTTTTGCTACAACGGGAGCGAATAATATTAATCCGAGCGTAAATAAAACGCTCAGCGTACACGTAATACTTAAAGAGACGACAAGTATTTTTTTTATTTTATGCCTGTCACCTAAAGCTTCTGCTTCTGCCACTAACTTGGATATGGCAACTGGTAGCCCAAGCTGTGTTAAGGTGATTACTAATACCAGCGTGGGGACCGCCATCATATAAAGTCCCACACCTTCGTCTCCAATCATTCGAGCCACCACAATTCGATTGACAAACCCGAGTACACGTGTAATTAAGCCAGCAATTATTAAAATAATAGTTCCCTGTAAAAATTTAGACATATACTCACTGCTTTCTTGAGGTTTATACAGTGAATATATGCGCCGTCGGTGTCCAAGCATGACAAGTATTCCTCATACGAGAAAGAAATTTTACGCAAAATGTCAAACGGAAAGGAGGATCGATATGACACATCCATTTATTTCAGCTTCGAAAGAACTTATACAGCCTGTCGTATCCAGCAAAATGGAAGAATTCCATATGCTTGGATATGAAGAAGTAACGGAGAACGATTTATTGAGTTATTTGGAAATGAAAAAATGGAAAAAAGAAAAGGAGCTATCTCTCCATCAAGTTGTAAATGATATTTTATCTGTTAAGATCACGCAGGTGATGAGCTATGTAACAATTGAATCTTATAAATCTGATATGTTCTCAAGTGTTAATAATGGAGAAGACTGGAAAGAATTATTAAAGTAGAGTTTGTAAAATACATGTATTAAAATTTGATAAGGTCTTTATTTGACAGACATTAGGTTATGAATGATAATTAGATTGGTCATTTATCTATTGTTATCATTTCATGTTTTTTACATAAGAAGGAGGATTTTCTGTCGATGGTTAAAAGAGGACGTATCGTTGCCTTTTTCCTCTTAGTACTGCTTGTGTTTAGTACAATCGGAACAACGATGACTGGAATTACAAAAGATATTAAACTTGGCCTCGACCTTCAAGGTGGATTTGAAATTTTATATAAAGTCAGTCCAGCTAAAAAAGGCGATGTCATTGACAAAAAGGCACTTAATAGCACGGTTGAAGCGCTGCGTCAACGTGTCGATGTACTGGGAGTTAGTGAGCCCAGCATTCAAATTGAAGGAAACGACCGCATCCGTGTTCAGCTAGCTGGTGTCACTAATCAAAAGCAAGCCAGGGATCTGTTATCAACTCAAGCAAACTTAACGTTCCGTGACGTGAACGATAAGGTGCTGATGGATGGTACAGACTTAGCGCAAGGCGGAGCAAAGCAATCGTTTGACCAAAGCAATCAGCCTAGCGTCTCACTAAAGTTAAAAAATGCGAAAAAATTTGAAAAGATCACGCGAGAGCTTTCTCAAAAACCAGCACCTAACAATTTAATTGTCATTTGGCTGGATTATGAAGAAGGAAAAGACTCGTACCAAAAAGAAGCGACAAAACAAAATCCGAAGTATCTGTCTGCAGCATCTGTTAGCAGCGTGTTAACACAGCCTGATGTTGAGATTTCAGGTGGAAACTTCACGGTGAAAAGTGCAACGCAGCTGGCGGAGTTGTTAAATGCCGGGTCGCTGCCAGTGAAATTAGATGAGCTATATTCTACATCCGTTGGAGCACAGTTTGGAGAAGAAGCTCTTCACACGACTATATTAGCAGGTATTATTGGCATCGGAATTATCTTCCTTTACATGCTGTTTTTCTACCGTTTACCGGGGCTTATTGCCGTTATTACACTCAGCTTCTATGTGTACTTAAACTTAGTTGTATTTGACTGGATGCACGTGGTTATGACGCTTCCAGGGATTGCGGCTCTTATTCTCGGTGTAGGTATGGCAGTAGATGCCAATATTATTACCTACGAGCGGATTAAAGATGAACTGAAAACAGGAAGATCTGTTATATCGGCTTACCGGGCAGGAAATCGTCGCTCCCTTGCGACCATTTTTGATGCCAATATTACAACGATGTTAGCGGCTCTTGTATTATTCTTTTATGGTCAAAGTTCGGTAAAAGGATTTGCCACAACATTAATGATCGGAATTGTGCTAAGTTTTGTTACAGCCGTATATGGTACGCGATTACTAATGAGCCTTTTAGTAAACAGCCGCTGGTTTGATAAAAAACCAGGCTACTTCGGCGTGAAGAAAGATCAAATTCACGATTTAAGCAAAGACGACGGCACAACGGTTTTACCTACAGCGTGGGATAAAATCGACTTTGTAAAATACCGTAAAGCGTTCTTCACGTTTTCAAGCGTGCTCGTCATTATCGGTATTATCTCAGTTGCTGTGTTCAGGCTGAACCTCGGTATTGACTTTACGAGCGGAACTCGCATAGAGATTCCGGCAAATCATACCGTTACGCAGGCTGAGATACAGCGTGAAATGAAGTCTCTCGATATCAAAACGGATGACGTAGTCATTACAGGAAAAAGTAATGATACGGGTGTTGTACGTGTAGTTGGGGTTCTCGATAAAAAAGAAATCGCCAATTTAAAAGATCACTTTAAAGATAAATACGGTTCTGAACCAAATGTAAGCACCGTTTCGCCGACGGTTGGAAAAGAACTGGCGAAAAATGCGATGCTTGCGATTTTAATTGCTTCAATTGGAATTATCATTTATGTAACGATTCGATTTGAGTTTTACATGGCGCTTGCAGCCGTGCTTGCTTTGTTACATGATGCGTTCTTTATCGTCACGGTCTTCAGCTTAACGAAGTTAGAGGTTGATTTAACGTTTATCGCCGCTGTCTTGACGATTGTTGGTTACTCAATTAACGATACGATCGTTACGTTTGACCGCATTCGTGAAAACATGCAGAAATTTACATCCAAAACGTTTGACGATTTAGCGTTTATCGTAAACCTAAGTTTACGCGAAACGTTTACTCGTTCGATGAATACCGTGTTAACAGTTGTAATTGCAGTTGTAGCGCTTCTTCTATTCGGAAGTGAATCAATTCAAAATTTCTCAATTGCCCTGTTAGTAGGTTTAATTCTTGGTGCATATTCATCTGTATTTATTGCTGCTCAGCTATGGCTTGTGTGGAAAGGAAAACAGTTGAAGCGCGAGGAACAAAAAGAAGTAGAAAGCAAGTAATTCAAAAACGTGCGAAGTGTTCGCACGTTTTTTTGTGCGTGAAAATTCAAGCCGTACTGTCAGAAAAATGTGCTTATTTTCTTTCGTTGCTCCATTTCATCCACTCTAGTATAATAATGTGGGTTAAGGGGTGAAGAGACATGTTACAGTCAAAAAAACGTTGGAATGTTCAAGAATGTGATGAACAACTTGTTAATGAATTTGTAGAAAACCTCAATATTACACCTCTAGTAGCTTCGTTATTACTTAATAGAGGCATGACAACAGTAGAAGCGGCACGTGAGTTTTTACACGTTGATGTACAAACGTTCCACGATCCGTTTTTATTGCACGATATGGACAAAGCAGTAGCTCGTATTCAGCAAGCAATTGATCATAATGAAAAAATTATGATCTATGGAGATTACGATGCGGACGGCGTCAGCAGCACTTCCGTTATGTTATCTGCTTTACAGCAGCTTGGCGCTGATGTTGATTTTTATATTCCTAATCGCTTTACAGAAGGTTATGGGCCGAATAAGGCGGCATTTGATAAAATAAGTGCAGGCGGCTATCAGCTGGTGATTACGGTAGACACAGGTATTTCGGCTGTCGAAGAAACTGCGTATGCACGTGAATTAAATTTTGATTTAATTATTACTGATCACCACGAGCCGGGGCCGGTTTTACCGGATGCTTATGCAATTATTCATCCAAAGCTGCCGGGAAGTACATATCCATTTAAAGAACTGGCAGGTGTAGGAGTGGCTTTTAAACTCGCTCATGCGCTGTTAGGGGAGCTTCCGGAACATTTGTTAGAACTAGCAGTGATTGGGACGATTGCTGACTTAGTTCCTTTAGTCGACGAAAACCGCTTAATTGCTCGTAAAGGTCTTGACTATCTCAAGCTCACGAAGCGCACCGGAATTGAAGCGCTGCTGAGCGTATGTGGAGTAAAGCGTGAAGAAATTAATGAAGATACAATTGGATTTGCGATGGCTCCTCGTATTAATGCAGTAGGACGTCTTCAAGATGCAGACCCAGCTGTTCATTTGCTTATGACCACAAATGCTGAAGAGGCAAAAGGTTTAGCTAAAGAAATTGATACGTTAAACAAGGAAAGGCAGCAAATCGTAAACGATATTACAGAAGAAGCCGTTGAATTTGTTGAAGGTATGTATCCTCCGGATGAAAACAGCGTTCTTATTGTAGAAGGAGAAGGCTGGAATGCAGGCGTTGTTGGAATTGTCGCTTCTAGGCTCGTAGAAAAGTTCTACAGACCAACAATTGTACTAAGTATTGACTCTGAAAACCGTATTGCCAAAGGTTCAGCAAGAAGTATCGAAGGCTTTGACTTATTCGCGAACTTATCTAAATGCCGTGACATTTTGCCGCATTTTGGAGGGCATCCAATGGCAGCCGGCATGACATTAAACAGCGATGATGTAGAAGAGCTGCGCAGACGTCTTAATGAACAAGCAAGCGACGTGTTAACCGAACAGGATTTTATTCCAATTACATCAGTTGATACAGTATGCACAACAGAGGAAATTACGCTAGAAAACATTGAACAAATGAGTGCGCTTGCTCCATTTGGTATGCATAACCCGAAGCCAAAAGTTCTCATTAAAGATGTCCATACAACATCTATGCGGAAAATTGGTGCTAATAAAAATCATTTAAAACTCGTGTTTGAAGACAGCGGTGTATCGGTTGATGCAGTAGGATTTGGGTTAGGCTATATATTAGATGAAGTATCTCCTATAGCTAAAGTATCATTAGTAGGTGAACTATCTATTAATGAGTGGAACAATATGCGCAAGCCGCAGCTGATGGTGGAAGATATTTCTGTAGATGAATGGCAGATGTTTGATTATCGCAGTGCGGTTGATGTCAAACGTTTCTTTCAGCAGGTATTTACGGATCAAATGAAAGTTGTTGCTTTTCACGCTTCAACAATTGATAAATACAAGTCGCTGCTGCCGATGGAGCATGTTGTTCTTATTCAAAATGAAGAACAGGCAAAAGCATGTATGCTTGCAGGGGAACAGATCGTTTTATTAGATTTGCCTCCTTCACAGAAGTGGCTTGAATGTTTGTTTGTCCAAGGTATCCCTTCTAGAATATACGCTATTTTCTTGACGGAAGAAGACCATTATTTTGATACAATCCCAACTCGCGATCATTTTAAATGGTTTTACGGCTTTTTAGCGAAAAAGGGTCCATTTGATTTAAAACGCTACAAAGAAGATTTAGCGATTCATAAGGGCTGGTCAAAAGAAACGATTGATTTTATGGCAAAGGTGTTTTTTGAGTTAGAATTTGTTACAATAAACAATGGCTTAATTTCGTTAGTGAAAAATTCTACGAAACGTGATTTAATAGAATCTGCGACTTATCGCCAAAAGCAGCAGCAGATTGAAATAGAAAAAAACTTTATTTATACGTCATATGTACAGCTTAAAAATCAATTTCAAGATATTTTTGAGCGTTCGATTGAATGAGGAGGCAACATTAGAATGAATTTTAAAGATTATATTACAATTGTACCTGACTGGCCAAAACCAGGTATTACATTTAAAGATATCTCAACATTAATGGATAACGGTGATGCATACCGTGCCGCAACGGATGAGATTGTAAAATATGCTAATGATAAACAAGTTGATATTATCGTAGGACCGGAAGCTCGCGGATTTATCGTTGGTTGTCCAGTAGCATATGCGTTAGGTATCGGTTTTGCACCTGTTCGTAAAGAAGGAAAATTACCGCGTGAAGTAATCAAAGTAGATTACGGTTTAGAATACGGTAAAGACGTATTAACGATTCACAAAGATGCAATTAAGCCAGGTCAGCGCGTGTTGATTACAGATGATTTATTAGCAACAGGCGGTACAATTGAAGCGACAATTAAGCTTGTCGAAGAATTAGGCGGAATTGTTGTTGGAGCTGCGTTCTTAATTGAACTTTCTTACCTTGACGGCCGTGACAAACTAGACGGTTACGATGTATTCACATTAATGACGTATTAAGAAGAACGATCACATAAAAAAGAGTACCTGATACAGGTGCTCTTTTTTCGTTAAAAAACGTTAATACGTAAAATTGAAATGATGTAAATTTCATAAATTAAACGCAAAGGCTTTACATCCTTGGATTTTTTCAAGATAATAGTTACAATATGAATTAAAAATGCTAGTTGATAAAAGGTGATTTCATGGCAAATGAGCAAGTCCTAACAGCGGAACAGGTCATTGACAATACGAAGCGATATTTAAGTGAAGAAGACGTGGCTTTTGTACAAAAAGCATATGATTTTGCAAAAGAAGCTCACAAAGAACAATATCGCAAGTCGGGTGAACCATATATTATCCATCCGATTCAAGTCGCAGGAATTTTAGTTGATCTAGATATGGATCCAGCAACAATTGCAGCTGGATTTCTACATGATGTGGTTGAAGATACAGAGATAACACTAAAGGATTTAGAAAAAGCTTTTAATGAAGAAGTAGCAATGTTAGTAGACGGCGTAACGAAACTGGGAAAAATCAAATATAAGTCTAAAGAAGAGCAGCAGGCTGAGAATCACCGCAAGATGTTTGTAGCAATGGCTCAAGATATTCGAGTCATACTGATCAAACTTGCGGATCGTCTTCATAACATGCGTACGCTAAAGCATTTACCGCAGGAAAAGCAGCGACGCATTTCAAATGAAACGCTTGAAATTTTTGCTCCTCTTGCTCATCGTCTTGGTATTTCAAAAATTAAGTGGGAGCTTGAAGATACAGCTTTACGTTACTTAAATCCTCAGCAATATTATCGCATTGTAAATTTGATGAAGAAAAAGCGTGCGGAACGCGAGCAGTATTTGGCTGAAGTTATTGATGAAGTTCGAGAGCAAGTAGATGAAGTGTCGATTAAAGTTGAAATTTCAGGACGTCCAAAACATATTTATTCCATCTATCGTAAAATGGCACTGCAAAACAAGCAGTTTAATGAAATTTACGATTTACTAGCCGTGCGCATTATTGTAAATAGTATTAAAGACTGCTATGCGGTGTTAGGAATTATTCACACGTGCTGGAAGCCAATGCCAGGACGTTTCAAAGATTATATTGCAATGCCAAAACAAAATATGTACCAGTCTCTTCATACGACGGTTATCGGACCAAAAGGTGATCCGTTAGAAGTTCAAATTCGAACGTTTGACATGCACCAAATTGCTGAGTATGGAATTGCTGCTCACTGGGCTTACAAAGAGGGAAAAACAGCTGAGCATGCTTCATTTGAAGAAAAGTTGACGTGGTTTAGAGAAATTTTAGAATTTCAAAATGATGCAAACGATGCAGAAGAGTTTATGGAATCTCTAAAAGTTGATTTGTTTTCTGACATGGTTTACATCTTTACGCCAAAAGGCGACGTCATTGAGCTTCCTTCGGGTTCTGTTCCAATTGATTTTTCCTATCGTATTCATTCTGAAATCGGAAATAAAACCATTGGAGCAAAAGTCAACGGCAAGATGGTTACGCTTGATTACCGTTTGAAAACGGGGGACATTATCGAAATTTTGACGTCTAAGCATTCGTATGGTCCAAGCAAGGACTGGTTAAAGCTTGCTCAAACGTCTCAAGCCAAAAATAAAATTCGCCAATTCTTTAAAAAGCAAAGCCGCGATGAAAATATTGAAAAAGGCAAAGAGCTGGTTGAAAAAGAAATTCGTCAAATGGAGTTTGACTTAAAAGAAGTATTAACAGCTGATAATATCAAACGAGTAGCGGAGAAGTTTAATTTTTCAAATGAAGATGATATGTATGCAGCTATTGGATATAACGGATTAACTGCGGCTCAAGTAGCTAATCGTTTAACCGAGAAGTGGAGAAAGCAGCGCGATCAAGAACAAGAGATCCAAATTGATGATATTGCACGCGACACTGCGGCCAAGCGTGTTCGCCAGCATAAACGAAAAGATTCCGGGGTTATCGTACCGGGTGTAGATAACATGCTGATTCGCTTGTCCAAGTGCTGTAATCCAGTTCCCGGAGATGAGATTGTTGGTTTTATTACAAAGGGACGGGGAGTATCTGTTCATAGGGCAGATTGTTTAAACGTTCACACAGATGATGCTGAAAGCCGCCTTATTCCTGTAGAGTGGGAAACACATATTAAAGAAGGCAAAGAGTTTAACGTGGAAATTGAAATTTCAGGGTACGACCGCAGAGGCTTACTAAATGAAGTTCTGCAGGTTGTAAACGAGACCAAAACGAATATTTCAGCCGTTTCAGGAAAATCGGACCGAAACAAAATGGCTACGATTCATATGTCAATTTCTATTCATAACATCAGTCACCTTCATAAAGTGGTTGAGCGCATTAAGCAGCTTCGAGACATTTATTCAGTTCGCCGAATTATGCATTAAGAAAGGTCGTTATACATGAGAGTAGTCGTACAAAGAGCAAAGAATGCAAAAGTAACTGTTGCAGGTGAGACGGTCGGTGAGATTAAGCACGGGTATATGCTTTTAGTGGGTATTACCCATGACGATACTGAAGCTGATGCAGAGTATGTAGCGGATAAAATTGTAAATTTGCGAGTGTTTGATGATGAGTCTGGCAAAATGAATTTGTCGCTTCTAGATGTAGAAGGAGAAATTTTATCGGTATCTCAATTTACGCTGTACGGAGATTGCCGAAAAGGCAGAAGACCAAACTTTATGGGAGCTGCTAGGCCAGATCATGCTGTAACGCTTTACAACTATTTTAATAAAGTATTATCAGAAAAAAATGTTCGAGTAGAAACCGGCGCATTTGGCGAAATGATGGACGTATCATTTACAAATGACGGACCGGTCACACTTATTGTAGAAAGCAAAGAAAAAACGCAGGCTCACAGATGAGCCTGCGTTTTTTCTTTGCTTTGAAAGTAGTGATTTAATCCTTCAGCGATAGCGGACGTAATCATTTGCTGATAACTGATGGAATTAATATACGTTTCTTCCCGCTCGTTGCTTAAAAAGCCCAGTTCAATTAATGTACTTGGACGTGTATTTTCGCGAAGAACATAATAGTTTCCAAAACGTTCTCCTTTGTCTTTCAATTTTGCATGATTAATAAGGGACTGATGAATAGAATGTGTGAGTGGACTGTCCTGATGCTGATGATAATAATACGTCATAAGGCCAGTTAGCTGTGAGCTGTTTGTACTGTTGTAGTGAATGCTTATAAAAGCATCTGCTTTAGTCGATTGCAGCGTGCGCTGTGAAAGTAGAAGGTACTCATCATGGGTGCGGGTTAAAATGACGTGTGCGCCTTCTTTTTGAAGCTTGTTTTGTAAAATAAGTGCTGTTCGGAGAGTGAGGTCTTTTTCATATGTGCCCTGTGTGCCGATGGCTCCTTTGTCTTTTCCTCCATGGCCTGCATCAATAATAATTGTTTTGCCCTTTAGGTGCCGCAAGCTTTTACTCAGCGTATAAACAGGCTGGCGCTGCGCTACTTGCATGCTAGGCTGAACGCTGCGGAGCGCTACGGTTTTCGTGAATTTTTTAAACACCCAGCCTTGAATGTCCGAACTTTCTACATAATACCAATCTCCTTGACGGTCTGAAACGGATAGTCTTGTATTCTTCGTCAATTTATTTGTAATTGAAAATGAACGTCCTGGACCGCTCCGTACATGAAGAGAGTCAGCTGTTACAATAATGGGTTGATGCACCGGTACGTTTGGGCGCTCAAATGAGGAAGAGCACAGTAACAAAAGGATACTTGCAGCCAAAACAGATACAGACTTCATGTTTAGATGGCGAATAGATAGACCTCCTTTTTATAACAAAATAGAGTATTCGATGAAAATAAAAAAAATCCTTTCTCTTATGTAAAAACATCTTTTTTGGGCAATGCTAATAAAAGGATAAGTAAGTGTAGGCAGGGAGGAAGAAACGATGAAGTTTAGTGAAAAAGGTGAACAATCATTTCAGCAGGTAAATCCGGTATTTGGCATTCATTTTCATGATTTTATTGATAGAGAAAGTGAAGCTTCATCCCTTGAATTGGCTTCTGAATTTGGTTTAACGCTTCGAGACATTCAGAAACTAAGAAAACAATTAGACCGCTCTTAACATGAAAGGTGCTTGACAACTGCTCATTTCATTCGTAATATAGAAAGCAATTGCTAAATTAAAATGAATGTATAACATTTTTATATTGATAAGCCAAAGATCGAGAAAAGTAGTAAAGATGACACATGGCTAGAGAGGAAATGTCTTAGGCTGAAAGCATTTCTACATGATGACTTTATGAAAGAACACTCAGGAGGCTTCACTCTGAAAAGGGAAACTTAGTAGGAGATGAACGTGTTCGTGCGTTAACGAAATGAGTGGAAACATGTCATATGTTTCAATTAGGGTGGTACCACGTGAGATTAACTCTCGTCCCTACTATGGAAAAATAGTAGAGGCGAGAGTTTTTTTGTATTGTAAATTTTAAATATAGGAGGCATATCACGTTATGTCAGTTCAAATACCTAGAGGCACACAAGATATTTTACCGGGCAAAGTAGAATATTGGCAGTTTGTTGAACAGCGAGCAAGAGAAATCTGCCGTGCGTTCAACTACCAAGAAATTCGTACACCAATGTTTGAACACACTGAATTATTTTTACGCGGAGTGGGAGAAACAACAGATATCGTGCAAAAAGAAATGTACACATTTAAAGATCGGGGTGACCGCAGCTTAACGCTTCGTCCAGAAGGAACAGCTGCAGTTGGACGATCATTTGTTTCAAATAAAATGTTTGGAAATCCAACGCAGCCAACAAAGCTGTTTTATATTGGTCCTATGTTTCGCTATGAACGACCTCAAGCGGGACGTTTCCGTCAATTCGTTCAGTTTGGCGTAGAAGCATTAGGGGTAAATGATCCAGCTATTGATGCTGAAGTTCTTGCCCTGTTAATGAGTTTTTACCAATCGCTTGGATTGAAAAAATTAAAGTTGGTTGTTAACAGTTTAGGAGATACAGAAAGTCGTCAAGCTCACCGTCAAGCGCTTATTGACCACTTTGCACCTCGCATTGGAGAGTTTTGCAGCGACTGCCAAAGCAGATTGGAGAAAAATCCTCTTCGTATTTTAGACTGTAAAAAAGATCGTGACCATGAACTGATGGCTACAGCTCCGTCTATTCTGGATTATTTAAATGACTATTCAAAAGAATATTTTGAAAAAGTACAGCAGTACTTAACCGATTTAGACATTGACTATGTTGTAGATCCGACGCTAGTACGCGGGTTAGATTATTATAATCACACAGCATTTGAACTAATGAGTGAAGCAGAAGGATTTGGCGCCATTACAACTCTTTGCGGCGGAGGCCGTTATAATGGGCTGATTCAAGAAATCGGCGGACCTGAAACACCGGGTATTGGATTCGCTTTAAGTATCGAACGCTTATTATCTGCATTGGAAGCAGAAGGAATTGAGCTTCCGGTAGAAACAGGCGTAGATTGCTATGTAGTGACAATGGGCGATGAAGCAAAAGAAAAATCCGTTTCAATTGTAAATACGCTTCGACGTGCAGGCTTTGTAGCCGATAAAGATTATCAAGATAAAAAAATGAAAGCTCAGTTCAAAGCAGCTGATCGTGTACAAGCAAAATTTGTTGTTGTTCTAGGGGAAGATGAGCTAGCAAAACAAGTTGTAAACGTAAAGAATATGGAATCTGGCGAACAGCAAGAAGTATCAATTGATCAATTGGTCAGCTATTTGCAAGAACAAGTATAAGGGGGAACCATGATGACAAAACGTTCATACTACTGTGGAGATGTAACAGAACAAGCAACTGGCGAAACAGTTCTATTAAAAGGATGGGTTCAAAAACGCCGTGATTTAGGGGGATTAATCTTTATTGATTTACGCGACCGCGGCGGAGTTGTACAGGTTGTATTTAATCCTGAAAAATCTGCTGAAGCGCTAAAAATTGCTGAAGATGTACGTAATGAATTCGTACTGGAAGTGCAAGGAACTGTTGTAGCTCGTGAAGAGGGAACCGTTAACCCGAACTTAAAAACAGGTAAAATTGAAGTTCACGCTGAGCAGATTACGGTATTAAACAAAGCCAAGACACCTCCTTTTGCCATTGCAGATCAAACGGAAGTATCAGAAGATGTTCGATTAAAATATCGTTATTTAGACCTTCGACGTTCTGAGATGTTTAACACGCTTAAAATGCGCAATGACATTACAAAAACAATTCGTGACTTCTTAGATCAAAATGACTTTTTAGACGTTGAAACACCTATTTTAACGAAAAGTACGCCAGAAGGCGCACGTGATTATCTTGTGCCAAGCCGCGTGCACGAAGGGGAGTTTTATGCTCTTCCTCAATCACCGCAAATCTTTAAGCAGCTGCTAATGGTAAGCGGAGTTGAGCGTTATTATCAAATTGCTCGCTGCTTCCGCGATGAGGACTTGCGTGCAGATCGTCAGCCTGAATTTACTCAAATCGATATTGAAACATCATTTTTATCTCAAGAGGACATCATGACAATGACGGAAGAAATGATGTCTAAAGTAATGAAGCGCGTAAAAGATTTAGACATAACGACGCCTTTCCCGCGCATGTCATATGATGAAGCGATGAGCCGCTACGGTTCAGATAAGCCGGATACACGTTTTGAAATGGAGCTAGTCAACTTATCAGAGCTTGTGAAAGACTGCGGGTTCAAAGTATTTAGCGCAGCAGTTGAAAACGGCGGAGAAGTAAAAGCGATTAACGTAAAAGGTGCCGCTTCTAGCTATTCACGTAAAGATATCGATGCTCTAACAGAGTTCGTGAAAATTTACGGTGCTAAAGGGTTAGCATGGCTGAAAGTTGAAGCAGACGGCTTAAAAGGACCGATTGCAAAATTCTTCAATGAAGATGAGCAAAAGCAATTTGCTGAAGCTCTTCAAACAGAAGAAGGAGATTTACTTTTATTTGTAGCTGATAAAAAGTCAGTTGTAGCAGATGCACTTGGCGCTCTTCGTCTAAAGCTTGCAAAAGAACAAGGAATTATTGATGAAACGAAATTTAACTTCCTATGGGTAACAGATTGGCCTCTTCTTGAGCATGACGAAGAAGACAACCGTTACTACGCGGCTCATCATCCATTCACAATGCCAGTTCGTGAAGATTTACCAATGTTAGAAAGCGATCCTGGACAAGTCCGTGCACAAGCATATGACTTAGTATTGAATGGTTACGAACTTGGCGGAGGATCTTTACGTATTTACGAGCGTGATATTCAAGAAAAAATGTTTAAAACGCTTGGATTTACATTAGAAGAAGCATATGAGCAGTTCGGTTTCTTACTTGAAGCATTCGAATACGGTACTCCTCCTCATGGTGGAATTGCGTTAGGTCTTGACCGTTTGGTTATGCTTCTAGCAGGACGCACAAACTTGCGCGATACAATTGCCTTCCCTAAAACAGCAAGTGCAAGCTGTCTATTAACAAACGCACCTGGTGAAGTAAGTGAAGCGCAATTAGACGAGCTGCATTTGCAGGTAAAAAAGCAAAAAAAAGAAGCGTAATCGATTGAACTGTCTGTTAAATCGAGCCTGTCCCCTGAACGTGACAGGCTCGATTTTTTTGTTTTACTTATTAATTGCAAAGTGATTTTTTCTGTGATAAGATACTTTCAAGAACTAAATAGTCCTGATGTGTTCGTCCTTAATCCAGTTTTGACCGAACAATTTTTTGCTTGGGAGCTCGGAGTTTTTAACGAGCGTACATGCCTCATCTCGAGGACTTACAATGGTTAAAGCAGAGCACCCACCTGCCGAGAGCGGGTTCAAAACGAAGGCACTCGAGACGGCACGATCGGGACTAGCATACATATAAGAAATCCTCTATGTAATTATTTGCATAGAGTTTTTTTATGGATAAATAACGAATGCTCATGTTCGTTTTGCTAAAAATATGGTATAGTCAATTTCGTTGTTTATTTGAATTAATCATACATGTTGGTGTATTTAATAGAGGAGTGTTTTAAGATGTTGCATCAGTTTTCGCGTAATGAACTGGCGATAGGAAAAGAAGGGCTAGCTACTTTAAAAGGCAGCACAGTTGCTATCTTAGGGATAGGAGGAGTAGGGTCATTTTCTGCTGAGGCTTTGGCTCGGTCAGGAGTAGGGCGTTTAATTCTTGTAGATAAAGACGATGTTGATATTACCAATGTAAATCGTCAAATTCACGCGCTGCTTTCTACGGTAGGTCAGCCCAAGACAGAATTAATGAAAAAGCGTATTTTAGATATTAACCCAGACTGTGACGTCGTTTCTCTTCAAATGTTTTATACGGAAGAAACATATGAAGAGTTCTTTAGTTACAAACCGGACTTCGTAGTGGATGCATCCGATACGATTTCGTATAAAATTCATTTAATGAAAGAATGTTTAAAACGTGATATTCCGATTATTTCAAGTATGGGTGCTGCGAATAAAATGGATCCAACACGTTTTAAAATTGCAGACATTTCAAAGACACATACAGATCCGATTGCAAAAGTGGTGCGTACTCGTCTGCGTAAAGAAGGAATTCGCAAAGGAATTAATGTCGTTTTTTCTGATGAACGTCCAATCGTTATTCGCGAAGAAGTTCGCAAAGAAGTAGGAAACGATCAAGCGCAAATTCGCAAAGCGAAAATGCCCCCATCTTCTAATGCTTTTGTTCCATCTGTAGCAGGATTAATTATGGGCGGTCATGTTATCAATGAATTATTACGTGATATTAAGATTCGCCGCGTAGGTGATGAATAAAAAGAAGGCTATCGCAGCCTTCTTTTTTTTATGGAAATATCTGTTCTATTTATGCTTTGGGTGGAATCTTCTATGTGATATGTATAAAAAGTACTAATAAATTGAAAAATATGGATTGATGGTGAGTTTACACTGTATTAAAAAAAGAGATTTATGTAAATTTATTTAACGCTTTATTTACATAAAATTTACGTTTTCGCTTTCTTTCTTTTATATCTTATACAGTGATATTCAGAAATCCTTATATACCAAGGGTTTTGATAGAAACAAGAAAAAATAAACCCCAAATAAGTAAGTTTACAGTAACTTAAAATTCACTTCATATAAAGACAACAATCTACTCGTATAATGTGTCTTGTACCTGTTGTTCGAGTACAAAGGACTAGTACTAATTACACATACATTTATTGGAGGGTAATGCAATGAAAACAAAGGGTTTTAAAGTAACATTAGCAGCTTTTTTAATGGTAGGAGCACTAGCAGCATGTGGTAAAGAGGGAGCAAGCAACGACAGTGGTTCGGGCAGCAAAGAAGAAGTGTCAGGTACGTTAACAGCGGCGGGATCTACAGCTTTACAACCACTTGCAGAAGAAGCGGCGAATGGAATTACTGAAAAATATCCAAACCTTTCAGTAACGGTACAAGGTGGAGGTAGTGGAACTGGTGTTAACCAAGTAGCATCAGGAGCAGTTGATATTGGAAACTCTGACGTTCCAGCAGCCGATAAAATCGAAGATAAATCAAAAGCAGATAAACTTGTCGATACGAAAGTAGCGGGCATTGGGTTCGCACTTGTTGTAAATAAAGATGTAAAAGTAGAATCGTTAACAAAAGAGCAAATTCAAAAGATTTTCTCTGGTGAAATTAAAAACTGGAAAGAAGTTGGCGGAAACGACGAAAAAATTAACGTAATCAACCGTCCAGCATCATCTGGTACACGCGCTACATTTGAGAAAACATTAATGGGTGACGCAAAAGTAAATGACAGCGTTGGTACAGCTCAAGATTCAAACGGAGCGGTTGAGCAATCAGTAAACTCAACCCCAGGAGCAGTAAGTTACCTTGCTATGTCGTATTTAATTGGCGATAAAAAAGAAAGTTTAAAAATGCTTAATATTGATGGTGTGGAGCCAACAACAGAAAACATTGTTTCTAAAAAATATCCGTTCTGGTCTTATGAGTACATGATTACAAACGGTGAGCCAAAAGATGGTGCAAAAGAGTACATTGACTACGTAGCTGGTAAAGACTTTGCTAAGCAAGTAGAAGATATGGGATATATCCCAATGACTGAGTTCAAAAAATAAGAGTGTTTTTAAAAAGAATAGGGCTGACTAACACAGTCAGTCTTATTCTATTTGAATGTTAATAAAGTATATAGCGAATAAAAAGAAAAGCGAATATATACTGAATATGTAAGGAGACAGAGCGATGAAGGGGAAAAAATCCATTAATTATGTAAAAAGCGAATACATTGGCCGTACGCTTTCTACATTTTGCGGTATTTTAATTGTACTTGTTACGTTAGCTATTATCGTATTTATTTGTGAAAAAGGCATACAGTCATTTTTACAAAGTAATATATCAATCGGTGAAATGTTGACTTCAACAAAATGGAGCCCAAACAATAAAGAATACGGCGCACTTGTGTTTATTCTGGGTTCCATGCTTGTATCAATCGGAGCCGTTATTATAAGTGCTCCAATTGGAATTGCTATTGCCATTTTTAACAACTATATTTCGCCTAAATTTGGTTCAACTGTTTTACGACCGGTTTTAGAACTTTTAGTCGGAGTTCCTTCAGTGGTATACGGTCTTTTAGGGGTTACAATTTTAGTGCCGCTTCTTCGCGATAACTTCGGCGGAGTGGGCTTTAGTTTGATTGCCGGAATTATTGTCTTAAGCGTCATGATTCTTCCGACAATTGCAAGTATTGCTGACGATGCAATTCGAAGCGTAGCACCTGAATATTTAGAAGCTTCTTATGGATTAGGTTCAACAAGATGGCAGGCAATCAGCCGAGTCATTATTCCATCTGCTAAAACAGGTATTTTAACAGGTATCGTGTTAGGGCTTGCCCGCGCATTTGGAGAAGCGCTAGCTGTTCAAATGGTTATTGGAAACACGGTTAAGCTTCCTGAAAGCTTATATAGCCCAACGGCAACATTAACGGGTATTTTAACAATGGATATGTCTAATACGTTAAACGGAACGGCATGGAATAACGCACTGTGGACGTTAGCCATGATTTTACTGCTTATTTCTTTCGTGTTCATTTTAATTATCCGAGCAATTGGGAAACGAGGTGCACATCAATGAGAAACAAAAATGCACGCACAGTAAATAATATATGGACAGGTATTTTTTATGGCATTGCCGCTCTAGTTGTGGCGCTATTAGTGTATTTAGTTGTTGAAATTATTGCTAAAGGCTGGGGATTTTGGGATCCGAACTTTTTATTTGGAAAGCCGAGCAATACGATGGCAGGAGGCGGTATCGGACCGCAGCTGTTTAACTCGTTCTACATGCTTGTTTTAACGCTGATCATTTCTATTCCTCTTGGTTTAGGAGCCGGAATTTATTTAGCAGAGTACGCGAAGCAAGGTCGTTTCTTAAATTTCGTCCGCTTATGTATTGAGACAATGGCGTCATTACCGTCCATTGTAGTTGGTTTATTTGGATTGTTAATTTTTGTCACATTTTCCGGCTGGGGCTATACGCTTATCGGCGGAGCACTTGTGATTACGATTTTGAATTTACCGGGTTTAACGCGCGTATGTGAAAGTGCGATTGCATCTGTTCCTGCCAGTGTAAAAGAAGCAAGTTTAGGTTTAGGTGCGACTAAATGGCAGACAATTGTCAAAGTTGTCATTCCATCAGCGATTCAACAAATTATCACAGGCGTTATTTTAACAGCGGGACGAATCTTTGGAGAGGCAGCTGCGTTGATTTATACGGCTGGCTTAACGACGCCAATGTTAAATTCAAATGCTGACTTAACGAGTCCTGTAAACCCGTTTAATATTTTTCGACCAGCAGAGACGCTTGCCGTCCACATTTGGAAATTAAACTCGGAAGGAATCGTACCTGATGCAAGATTGATTGCAACAAAGTCAGCTGCTATTCTAATCATTATGGTTCTATTGTTTAACGTAGTCGCTCGTTTAGTAGCAAAACTTTTAGACAGCTACTTTAAAGGTTCAACAAAAACGAAAAAACGAAAAGACGTTAAAAGCGCAGCTTAATAGATAAAGACAAAAAAGAAAATGGCTTTGAAACTGAGCAACAGTTTCAGCCATTTTCTTTTTTTAATGTCTCTAAACGATTGAAGACTTTTGAAAAGTATTTTTCTTGTCCATTTTGTTTAGGATGAAAATATTGTTTGTTTTTGATGCGATCCGGTAAATACTGTTGAGGGACCCATCCATTATCAAAATCATGCGGGTATTGATATTCAACGCCTCGGCCAAGGTTCTCTGCTCCTTTGTAGTGAGCATCCTTCAAATGAGGGGGAACGTCGCCGGACAGCCCTTTTTTAATATCACTTATCGCTTCATCTAATGCTTTGTAAGCAGCGTTGGACTTCGGTGATAGGCAAAGCTCAATAACGGCGTTTGCAAGCGGGATACGTGCTTCTGGGAGTCCTAACCGCTCAGTTGCTTGAATAGCTGCTAGAGTTCTCATGCCAGCATCCGGATCAGCTAGTCCAATGTCTTCATAGGCAATGACTAAAAGGCGGCGATTGATGCTGATCAAGTCTCCTGCTTCAATTAGCCGTCCTAAATAATGAAGAGCGGCATTTACGTCGCTGCCGCGAATCGATTTTTGAAAAGCCGATAATACATCATAGTGAGCGTCACCATTTTTATCATGTGAAAAATATTTTTGCTGCAGACATTCTTCTGCCGTTTGTAAGGTAATAACGATTTTACCATCGCTTTCACTTGTTGATAAAACAGCCAGTTCCAGAGCATTCAAAGCCGAGCGCACGTCACCGTTACAGCTGTTGGCAAAGTGGTTCATGGCGTCATCTTCTACGATAATTTTTCTATCCCCAAATCCGTTGGATGAGTCGTTGAGTGCTCTTGTTAGCGCCATTTTGATATCATCTGGCGTAAGAGATTTTAATTCGAAGATTTGGCATCTGCTTCGAATAGCAGGATTAATCGCGTGATAAGGATTGCTTGTTGTCGCTCCGATTAGAATGATCATGCCGTTTTCTAAATAAGGAAGCAAAAAGTCTTGCTTGGCTTTGTCAAGGCGATGAACTTCATCTAACAGCAGAATTACTTTGCCTGACATTTTGGCTTCTTCGGCGACAATTTCCATATCTTTTTTATTGTTTACAACGGCATTTAACTGACGAAACGCTGTGTTGGTTGTTTTTGCAATAGCTGTGGCAATTGTTGTTTTTCCAACGCCTGGAGGCCCATATAAAATCATCGAGCTTAAGTGATTTGCTTTTACCATTCGATAAATCATTTTATCTTTGCCAACTAAATGCTGCTGCCCGATAACGTCATCTAAATGAGTCGGACGCATTCGAAATGCGAGAGGTTTTGTAGCCATGTTTTTCTCCTTTCTTTTCTTTCACTGTATCACAAGAGGTGAATAGGTGGTGGAAATTTATCTTATAGGCATAGTATGTTATAATATCAACAGTTACATTTGCAAGAAACGCGTATAGAGAAGTTCATATAGCTTAGTAAAAAACGACTCATCACAGCATTCAGTGACAACGTGAGGGTCTTATTTTTTTCATAAATAAAAAAAGTGTATTGAAGGAGTGTATCGTATGAAAATTTCAACAAAAGGACGCTACGGTTTAACGATCATGATTGAGCTTGCGAAGCGCTTTGGCGAAGGTCCTATCTCGCTTAAAACTATTGCTCAAACGCATGACTTATCTGAACATTATTTAGAGCAGCTTATTTCACCGCTGCGTAACGCTGGGCTTGTAAAAAGCGTGCGCGGAGCTTATGGAGGTTACATCTTAGCACATGAACCTGCTAACATTACTTCTGGTGACATTATTTCTGTTTTAGAAGGGCCTATTAGCCCTGTAGAAGGAATTGAAGATGAAGAGCCTGCAAAACGTGAGCTGTGGATTCGTATTCGAGATGCAGTTAAAGAAGTACTAGATAGTACAACGCTTGAGGATTTAGCGAATCATTCCGATGATGATCAAGCGTCTTATATGTTTTATATTTAATAATGAGCTAGGAGGCGTTTATTTTGGAACGTATTTATGTTGATCATGCAGCAACGTCTCCAATACATCCGGCAGTTGTTGAAAAAATGACGACTTTTATGCATGAGTACTTTGGAAATCCGTCTAGTATTCATCACTACGGGCGAGAAAGTCGACGTTATTTAGACGAAGCTCGCCAAACGATTGCAGCAAGTATTGGAGCACACGAAAATGAACTGATTTTTACAAGTGGTGGGACAGAAGCAGATAATATGGCACTGATCGGAGTCGCTCTTGCAAACCGCCATAAAGGAAATCATATTATTACCACGCAAATTGAACACCACGCTGTGCTTTATACGTGTGAATATTTAGAAACACAGGGCTTTGAAGTGACTTACTTACCAGTTAACGAGTACGGACAAGTATCTGTGGATGAAATAAAATCAGCCCTGACGGATCAAACAATTCTTGTGTCGGTGATGTTTGGAAATAATGAAGTAGGTGCTATTCAGCCAATTGGAGAAATTGGAGTTCTATTAAAAGAGCATGGAGCATATTTCCACACGGATGCAGTGCAAGCTTATGGATTAATTCCGTTAAATGTGCAACAATTAGGTGTCGATCTTTTATCCGTTTCTGCTCATAAAATTAACGGACCAAAAGGTATGGGCTTTTTATATGCAGCTGCCCACGTTTCTCTGTCTCCTTTGCTATTTGGAGGCGAACAAGAGCGCAAACGACGAGCTGGAACTGAGAACATGACAAGTATTGTCGGGTTTGAAGAAGCTGTGAAAATTTCGCAACAAACGCTGCAAACACGTGCAGATGAATATAGAAGATACAAAGAAATAATGGTAGCTGTGTTGAAAAAAGAAGGTATTTCATTTGAAATTAACGGACATCTTGAAAACTCTCTGCCACATGTGTTAAATTTATCATTTCCAAAAACAAATGTTGAATCTATGCTCGTAAATTTAGACTTAGCAGGAATTGCGGCATCGAGCGGTTCAGCTTGCACAGCGGGAGCGATTGATCCTTCTCATGTGCTTGTTGCTATGTTTGGAAAAGGTTCTGAACGTTTAACAACTTCTATTCGATTTAGCTTTGGTCTAGGAAACTCAGCTGAGCAAATTGAAAAAACCGCACGTCAAACAGCAAACATCGTTAAGCGACTAACGATGTAAATAGCAGCCATCAGTAGGGTCTTCATCCCTCCCTGATGGTTTGTGTCGTTTCTTTCGCTTTTTAGCGAACAATTTAATTAAAATGAAGAAAACGGAGGTGGCGAAGTTGACAAAATCACCTAAAGATACACGTGTAGTAGTCGGAATGAGCGGAGGCGTTGATTCATCCGTAGCAGCTCTTTTATTAAAACAACAAGGATACGATGTGATCGGAATCTTTATGAAAAACTGGGATGATACAGATGAAAATGGCGTTTGTACTGCTACTGAAGATTATAACGATGTTATTCGCGTATGTAATCAAATTGGCATTCCCTACTATGCAGTCAACTTTGAAAAACAATATTGGGATAAAGTATTTACCTACTTTTTAGATGAATATAAAGCAGGTCGTACACCGAATCCTGATGTAATGTGTAATAAAGAAATTAAATTTAAAGCCTTTTTAGAGCATGCAATGACGCTAGGAGCAGATTATCTAGCGACAGGACATTATGCACGCGTTGCGTATCGTGACGGAGAGTATAAAATGCTTCGAGGCGTGGATGGAAATAAAGATCAAACGTATTTCTTAAATCAATTAGGACAAGATCAGCTGTCCAAAGTAATGTTCCCAATTGGTGAAATTGAGAAATCAAAAGTGCGTGAAATTGCGAAAGAAGCAGGTCTCGCTACAGCAACGAAAAAAGATAGCACAGGTATTTGCTTTATTGGTGAACGCAACTTCAAAGAATTCTTAAGTCAGTATCTTCCTGCTCAGCCCGGTATGATGCAAACGCTTGACGGCGAAGTGAAAGGCAAGCATGACGGTCTCATGTACTATACGATTGGTCAGCGCCATGGTTTAGGCATCGGAGGCAGCGGTGAACCTTGGTTTGTAGTCGGAAAAGATTTAGAAAAAAACGTTTTGTACGTTGATCAAGGATTTCACAATGAATTGCTTTACTCAACATCTCTTACAGCAACTAATGTCAGCTGGGTAAGTGAACGTGACTGGTCGTCGCCAATGACGTGCACAGCAAAATTCCGCTATCGTCAAACCGATTCAGCAGTAACCGTTGAAAAAGTCGATGATGATACAATCAAGGTTATTTTTGCTGAACCTGTTCGTGCGATTACGCCAGGTCAAGCAGTTGTGTTTTACAAAGATGATGAATGTCTTGGCGGAGCGACAATTGACAAAGTATTTCAAGAAGAAGAGCAAATCTGGTACGTATAATTCATATAAGCAAGAACGAAAAACCTCGGCTGTATATAGCTGAGGTTTTTCTATGATATACTCTAATTATTGGGTAAACTAACAACTTACATATTCTAGATTTTCATGACGTGAAAATCTTTTAAATTATAACTAAAACAGTGGAGTGAACAAAAAAATGACAGATAAAAATCAGCTAGGAATTCAGTATATGCAGGAAGGGAAATTTGAAGAGGCAGCTAAAACATTTTCAGAAGCAATTGAAGATAATCCAAAAGATCCGATTGTGTATGTGAATTTTGGCAATTTATTAGCGGCTGTTAGTGAAATGGATCGTGCTTTAAAATTTTATGAGCGTGCAATCGAATTAGATGAAGAAACGGCAACAGCGTATTACGGAGCAGGAAATATTTATTTTAATGCAGAGCAGCTTGAGCAGGCAAAGCACTATTTTGATTTAGCAATCAAAAAAGGCTTAGATTCCTCCGATGCGTATTTTATGCTTGGTTTAACGCTGTTTCATATGGAGGAAATTCGTTTTGCGATGCCTTATCTTCAGCGGGCAGTAGAACTAAATGACCATGATGTAGAAGCAAAATTTCAGTACGGTCTTTGTTTAGCACAGCTCGAAATGGTGGATGAAGCGATTGCTGAATTTCTTAAGGTAGTAAATCAAGAGCCAGAACATGCCGATGCTTTTTATAATTTGGGCGTAGCGTATGCCATGAAAGATGAGAAGGACAAAGCGATTGAGATGTTAGATGAAGCTTTAAACGTACAGCCAGATCATGTAATGGCAGCAAATGCCAAACAAGTTCTGTCCACACTAGAACATTAAGAAAGCGGGTAAAGGAAGGATAACATGAACGAAGAACTAGTGAACCCTTCACAGCCAGAACGTCATTATATAAGCGGCACGTCGATTGTAACCGTCTTTCATAACGAAGAAAACTTGTATAACGTTACGCGGATACGGATCAAAAAAACAAATTTAGAGATTGAAGATAAAGAAACGGTCGTCACAGGTTATTTTCCTAAGCTGAATGAAGATGAAACATACACGTTTTACGGAGACTTCAAAGAGCATCCAAAGTTTGGTCTGCAGTTCCATGTTGAACAGTTTAAAAAAGAACTTCCACAATCAAGGCAAGGGGTTGTTCAGTACCTATCTAGTGATTTATTTCACGGAATTGGTAAAAAAACCGCTGAAAATATTGTAGACGCCTTAGGAGAACGCGCTATCTTTCGTATTTTACAAAATGAGTCTGTGCTAAAAGAGGTTCCGAGGCTTTCAGCCGACAAGGCAGAAGCTTTAGTCACGCAGCTTCGTGAACATCAAGGGTTAGAAGAAGTAATGGTCAAGCTGACGGACCTCGGGTTTGGACCACAGCTTTCGATGAAGATTTTCCAAGCGTACAAACAAGAAGCGCTTGAAATTGTGCAAAATAACCCATATCAGCTTGTAGAAGATATTCAAGGTATTGGTTTTAGCCGGGCCGATGAACTTGGAAAGAGGCTTGGTATGGCAACCAATCATCCTGATCGTTTGCGTGCAGGTATTTTATATGTCATTGAGCAAGAATGCAATCAAATGGGACATGTATACGTCACGGCAGATCAGCTGTACGGAAAAACAGCGGAGCTTCTTCGAAAAAGCAGGCATGAGAATCTGTCTGAAATGGATCTTACAAGAGAAGTGGACGCGTTAAAAGAAGATAAAAAGCTTATTATTCAAGACGAAAAAATTTATTTTCCGCCCCTTTTCTATGCTGAAAAAGGGCTGGTTAAAGCTATTCAAAAAATTATGGCTCAAACACAGTACGAAGAGCAGTTTCCAGAATCAGAATTTTTATTAGCTCTAGGTGAGCTGGAAGAGCGATTAGACGTACAGTATGCACCGTCTCAGCGCAAAGGAATACAAACCGCTTTAATGTCTCCAATGCTCCTTTTAACAGGTGGACCAGGCACAGGGAAAACAACGGTTATTAAAGGAATAGTTGAACTCTATGCAGAGCTTCACGGATGTTCGTTAAATCCAGGTGATTACAAAAAAGATGAAGCTTTTCCTGTTTTGCTTGTGGCACCTACTGGCCGAGCTGCTAAACGAATGAGCGAAGCGACGGGACTTCCTGCAGTTACCATTCACAGATTATTAAAATGGAACGGGCAAGAAGGATTTGATCATAATGAGGAGAATCCGATCGACGGCAAATTACTGATTGTGGATGAAGTCTCGATGGTAGATTTATGGCTTGCTCATCAGCTGTTTAAATCCCTTCCTGCTAATTTACAGGTTATTCTCGTTGGAGACGAAGATCAGCTTCCTTCAGTAGGTCCGGGACAGGTGCTAAAAGATTTGCTGAGTTCAGAAGTAGTTCCTACCGTCCGCCTGACAGATGTATACAGACAAGCGGAAGGATCGTCAATTATTGATTTGGCTCATGAAATAAAAAAAGGAAAGCTTCCGGAAGATTTATCTAAACAGCAAGGAGATCGTTCCTTCATTCGTTGTCAAGGACAACACATCACAAACGTCGTTCAGCAAGTGTGCGGGAATGCGTTAAAGAAAGGGTATACGGCTAAAGATATTCAAGTTCTAGCTCCTATGTATAAAGGTCCTGCAGGGATTGATAAACTGAATGAAGTTCTTCAGGAATTATTTAACCCGGCTTCTGAGCAAAGAAGAGAGCTTAAGCAGGGAGATATTACGTACCGAGTCGGAGATAAAGTGCTGCAGCTTGTAAATCAGCCGGATAGCAACGTATTTAACGGAGATATGGGAGAAATCGTCTCCGTTTTCTTTGCCAAAGAAAATACGGAAAAACAGGATATGCTGGTTATTTCATATGAAGGAAATGAAGTAACTTACACAAAGCAAGACTTTAATCAAATAACTCATGCATACTGCTGTTCCATTCATAAATCACAGGGAAGTGAATTTCCCATTGTTGTGCTTCCAATTGTCAAAAGCTATTACCGGATGCTGCGACGCAATTTACTTTATACCGCCGTTACGCGAAGCAAACAGTTTTTAATTTTATGCGGCGAAGACGAAGCGTTTCAGCTTGGAGTCAGCCGAAATGAAGACAGCGTTCGCCAAACGAATTTACAGCCCTTGCTTCGAGAAAGCTTGGATAACGACATAGAAGATCCCGAAATTCCATTTATGAAAGATGCAAATATTGGGATGGAAAACGTTACGCCGTATGATTTCATGTAACCTTTCGCATGCTAACAAAGAGTTAAATAAACTCCTTTGTTGCCATCCTTCTTTGCTAATTGTCAGAAAATAAAGTATGGACATGGAAAGAAGTGGACATAATGCGTTTATATAAGTAGAACGTATAAAGAGGTGTCGACTTTGTTTAAATGTCCAAACTGTAAAAGTATTGACGTTGGCAAAATTGGTGTAAATCAGTATTACTGCTGGAATTGTTTTATTGAAATGACTATTTCAAAAGGACAAATTAATACTCACCAAGTAGAAGAAGATGGAACATTGAGCTCGCTTGATGATTTGTTCTCAGACGACGAGCGCACAATCAATTTCTAATTCTTTTTTACCGGGAGGAAGAGCAATGGGCAGAATCATTCCGTCAGTAGTCGCTTTCGGTCTTGGAGCTTATGCATTTAAAATGGCAGATGATCGAGAGATGTTTACAAAAAGAAATATGAAAAAAATGCGTAAACGTATGATGAAAGCTATTCACTAATAAAAAAAGCACTATTGCACTGAGCTGCAATAGTGCTTTTTTGCAGGCAGAAGATACAACTGCATGTATAAACTCCTTTCTTTATCAAAAAATAGAAGAGAGGAGGAGTTTACGTTGAAAGATAGTTCATTCAAATGGTTCTATAGATTCGGACTGCTGTTATTAGCGCTGCTGTGCATATTAGTCTTTTTTAAAGTCCAGTTTTTATGGCTTCCTGTTATTTACATGTTTTTAAAAGCACTGCTGCCTTTTTTTATTGCAGCATTCATTACATATTTACTTCATCCGCTTATTGAAAAAACGCATGATAAAGGCGTGCCTCGTCCTCTAGCTATTTTACTGATCTACATCATCTTTTTTGGAGGAATCGGGTTTGGAGCCTATAAGTCCTACCCTATTTTTGTGGAACAAGTAAAAGATTTAAACGAACAGCTGCCTCATTTTACGAATACATATAGACATTGGGTAGAATCGATTCATGATCGTACAACTTCACTTCCAAACGGTGTACATGAGAAAATTGAAGGCAGCATTGATGATGTAGAGGCTACGCTCAACGTGTGGCTTACAAAAGTGACCGAAGGATTAAAGTCATTGATTACCTCTTTTTTGATTTTAATCATTATTCCATTTATTGTTTTTTATATGCTGAAGGATTTTTCCTCTATTAAGAAAGCAACAGCTTATGTCACACCTAAAAAGTGGCACAAACCAGGCGAACGTTTTTTATCGGATGTGAATGAATCGCTCGGCAATTACATTAGAGGGCAATTTTTTGTTTGTCTCATTATTGGTGTGATTGCCACAGCGGCACTGTGGTTCTTTCATGTACCTTATGCACTTCTTTTAGGCTTCATTATTGGCGTAACGAATATCATTCCGTATTTTGGCCCGATTATTGGTGCGGTTCCAGCAGCTATTATTGCAGCCACAATCTCGATAAAGTTGGTTATTACCATTGTCATTATAATCTTTGTGCTGCAGTTTCTAGAGGGAAATGTGCTGTCTCCGCTTATCGTAGGAAAGAGTCTTCATATTCATCCTTTGTTTATCATGCTTGCGCTCCTTTTAGGAGGAGAGTTTGGAGGAGTATTGGGTCTCATTTTGGCTGTGCCAATTTTAGCAGTCATTAAAATATCTATTTTGCATATCCGCTCTTATACGCTCAAACATTGACAAAGAGCGGTTAATTTGTCATAATATCGCCATAAGAAAACGCTACATATTTTAAACACAATGATGGATCGAGTACGTTGCACACTGGTTTTTAGAGAAGGGCTTCCTTGGCTGAAAGAAGCGCTAAACAAAGAGCAGCGGAACGCTAGTCCAGAGTGCAGGCTAAAACCTGCCGTGTCAGCAACGTTAACGCTATGAAGGTGATAAATGCTTTTGGCATTTATAATCAGGGTGGTACCGCGAGTTCAACTCTCGTCCCTGCTACAGGGATGAGAGTTTTTTTGTGTGCAAATAACTAGCAATTGCTTTTGTACACAGAGAAAATAGATGCTTTTATGTCATCATTTTTTTGTCTATAAATAAGAAGAGTATTAAAGGAGGACCAATCATGAAAAAACTGACGTCAGCACAAGTTCGTCAAATGTATTTAGATTTCTTTAAAGAAAAAGGCCATGATGTAGAACCAAGCGCATCTTTAGTTCCGCATGAAGATCCATCTTTATTATGGATTAACAGTGGAGTAGCCACATTAAAAAAATATTTTGATGGTCGTGTTATTCCTCAAAATCCGCGTATTTGTAACGCGCAAAAATCCATTCGTACAAACGATATCGAAAACGTAGGTAAAACGGCTCGCCATCATACGTTTTTTGAAATGCTTGGTAACTTCTCTATCGGTGATTATTTCAAAGAAGAAGCAATCCAATGGGCATGGGAATTCTTAACGAGCGATAAATGGATTGGATTCGACGCAGATAAGCTGTCTGTAACAGTTCACCCTGAAGATGAAGAAGCATTTAAGATCTGGAATGAAAAAATGGTCGTGCCTAAAGAGCGCATTATTCGTTTAGAAGGTAACTTCTGGGATATTGGAGAAGGTCCGAGTGGTCCAAATACAGAGATCTTTTATGATCGCGGAGAAGCATATGGAAATGATCTAACTGATCCGGAATTATATCCAGGTGGAGAAAATGAGCGTTATTTAGAAATTTGGAACCTTGTATTTTCTCAATTTAATCACAATCCTGATGGTACGTACACGCCGCTTCCAAAGAAAAACATCGATACGGGAATGGGCTTAGAGCGTATGGTTTCTGTTATTCAAGACGTGCAAACAAACTTTGATACAGATTTGTTTATGCCAATTATTGAAGCAACAGAAAACATTTCAGGCGCTAAATATCGTACAAATGATGAGCAAGATACGGCATTTAAAGTCATTGCTGACCATATTCGTACGGTAACATTTGCTGTAGGTGATGGTGCGCTTCCTTCAAATGAAGGCCGTGGGTATGTGCTGCGCCGTTTGTTACGCCGAGCAGTTCGCTATGCTAAAAAGTTAAACATTAATCGTCCATTCATGTACGAGCTAGTGCCGGTAGTAGGTGAAATCATGGTTGATTTCTATCCGGAAGTAAAGGAAAAGACGGATTTTATCCAGCGCGTAGTAAAAAATGAAGAAGAGCGTTTTCACGAAACGTTAAATGACGGACTAGCTATTTTGGCAACCGTTATTAAAAAAGAAAAAGCGCAAAACAGTGATACGGTACAAGGCGAAGATGTTTTCCGTTTATATGACACGTATGGATTCCCTGTTGAATTAACGGAAGAATATGCAGAAGATGAGAACATGAAAATTGATCATGCAGGTTTTGAACGTGAAATGGAAGCACAGCGTGAGCGTGCGCGTGCTGCTCGTCAAGATTCTAGTTCTATGCAAGTTCAAGGCGGCGTACTTGGTGAAGTAACGGTTGCAAGTGAGTTTGTGGGCTATGATAAAAATGAAGTAGAAACAGTTGTTGAAGCAATTATTGTAGACGGTGAGCTTGTTGACCGCGCTGAAGCTGGAACAGAAGCGCAAGTCATCTTAAGCCACACGCCATTCTACGCAGAAAGCGGCGGTCAAATTGCGGACCAAGGTACGATCCAAAGTGCTGCAGGAACAGCGGAAGTAAAAGATGTTCAAAAAGCGCCAAACGGCCAAAATGTCCAAACGGTAGCTGTAACAAACGGTGAGCTTGTAAAAGGTGAAACATACACGGCGACGCTTGATGAAGAAAACCGCAGTGCTATTGTGAAAAACCATACAGCAACGCATTTATTGCATCAAGCATTAAAAGATACGTTAGGAACGCATGTTAATCAAGCGGGTTCTTTAGTAACAGCGGACCGCTTGCGCTTTGACTTCTCTCACTTTGGTCAAGTGACACAAGAAGAGCTTGAGAAAATTGAACAAATCGTTAATGAAAAAATTTGGGACAGCATCTCTGTACAAATTGAAAACAAAGCAATTGACGAAGCAAAAGCGATGGGTGCAATGGCGCTATTTGGTGAGAAATACGGAGATATCGTGCGCGTAGTACAAGTAGGCGACTACAGCTTAGAATTATGTGGTGGATGTCACGTGCCAAATACATCTGTTATCGGTTTATTTAAAATTGTATCAGAATCGGGAATCGGTGCAGGTACTCGACGCATTGAAGCTGTAACTGGAAAAGCTGCCTATCAGTTAATGAACGACCAAGTAGGTTTACTAAAAGAAGCTGCGGCAAAAGTAAAATCCAACCCGCGTGATTTAGTAGGGCGCGTTGAAGGATTACTAGAAGAAATTCGTAATCTTCAGCGTGAAAATGATTCACTATCTACAAAGCTTGGCAATATTGAAGCTGGCAATCTCGTTGACCGCGTGCAAAACATTAATGGTGTGAATGTACTAGCAGCGAAAGTGAATGCAACGGATATGAATAACCTTCGTGCAATGGTTGACGATTTAAAACAAAAATTAGAATCTGCTGTGATCGTATTAGCTTCTCCACAAGGTGAAAAAGTAAATATTATTGCAGGTGTAACAAAAGATTTAATTGCTAAAGGTCATCATGCTGGCAAACTTGTTAAAGAAGTAGCGACGATTTGCGGCGGAGGCGGAGGCGGACGTCCTGACATGGCGCAAGCTGGAGGAAAAGACGCTAGCCAAATTGAAAAAGCACTTGGCACTGTAGAAGAATGGGTTAAATCCGTTTAATTCTCCTCTTTCTTGGTGTACAATATAAATAAGACTTAGCATAGTGCACAATGTGTTCACAAATTAAGAGAGTGAGGTGGGACCGTGAGTTCATTTGATAAAACCATGCAATTTAATTTTCAAGATGAGCCAGCTGAAACAAACGTACATGAAGTATTGTTTACGGTTTATGACGCACTGCAAGAAAAAGGCTACAACCCGATCAACCAAATCGTTGGGTATTTGTTATCAGGAGACCCTGCTTACATTCCTCGTCATAACGATGCGAGAAACACAATTCGCCAGTTAGAGCGAGACGAGCTCATTGAAGAACTTGTTAAATCTTATTTACAACAGCATCGAAAGGATTCATAAATGCGCGTATTAGGATTAGATGTAGGAACCAAAACAATTGGTGTGGCAGTTAGTGATGAAATGGGATGGACAGCGCAAGGAATTGAAACAATTAAAATTGCAGATGAGCAGATGGAGCAATCATATCCTCGTTTACAGCAGTTAATTGACGAATATTCCGTAGAGAAAATCGTAGTGGGTCTTCCTAAAAATATGAATGGTACGATTGGCCCTCGAGGCGAAGCGTGCATTGAGTTTGCTGACAACGTCAAAGAAAAACTTAACATTGAAACGATGATGTGGGACGAGCGCTTGTCGACGATGGCAGCAGAGCGAGTACTGCTGTCTGCCGATGTGAGCCGCAAGAAACGCAAAAAAGTAATCGATAAAATGGCAGCTGTGATGATTCTTCAAGGATACTTAGACAGCAAGCAATAAGAAAAGCAGCAGGCTTTGCTTAAGCTGACAAGTTATGAATTTCCCTTTTGCATATTCTTTTGTACGTAAAAGGGAAGTGAAATAACTGAACAGCTTGCTTTTCGCTGAAGAAAAAGTTAAGCTAAGAGCTTACAATATAAAATGAGGTGCAAACATGAGCGTAGAAGAAAATAAAATTACAATCGTCGATGAGAATGGAAATGAGCAGCTATGCGAAATTTTATTCACATTTGATTCTGATCAATATAACAAATCATATGTAATTTACTATCCAATCGGAGCAGACCAAGATGATGAAGAGGAAATTGAAATTCATGCATCTGCTTTCACACCAAGTGAAGATGGTCAAGACGGTGAGCTTCAACCGATTGAAACAGAAGAAGAGTGGGACATGGTTGAGGAAATGGTTAATACATTCCTTGACGAAGAAGGCGAATAATTATAGTCAAAAAGCTGATGACAATCGTTATCAGCTTTTTTTTACATAGTGGCTGTTCTTTTTAGATATAAAAAGGTTTTTCCTTGCATTCTTAGGGCAGATTGTATGATAATGACGAAAAATAAGATAAATTGTAGTATAATAATTCCTGCGTGTGAGAGTGCATTTTAATAAAAGAATTCATTGTTTGAACGGATGAAACTAGACTTTGGGCAGACAATAACATAAATCATGGAAAAATTTTAGGAGAGGCGAGAGTTTAAGGAAGCGATACCATCTCACACCTATAGGAGATACGAATGAATCGCAATCTCATGTCTCCTCTCTGTTCATACTTATAAAAAATCAAGAAGAAAAGAGGTGAAACTGGTTGTATCTTCTTTTACAGAAGTAGATTTAACCAGGAAGCTGCTTGTCGCAACAAACATTTTTACCACCTAATCGTTCAAGAAAAAAACGAGTTATTCTTGTTACAATTATCGTACTTCTTTTACTTGTTGGCGGTGCATTTTTCTATGCCCAATCCCGCTTAACACCCGTGGATCAAAACAGCAATAAAAAAGTAAATGTGACCATTCCACAAGGTTCTTCCGTCCAATCGATTGGTACGGTATTGAAAAAAGAAGATTTAATTAAAAGTAAAAGTGCATTTCGCTATTACGTAAAATTAACCCATGTGTCTGGATTTCAAGCTGGAACGTATTTATTTTCTCCTTCCATGAGCTTAGGGGAAATGGTTGAAAAAATGGAAAAAGGCGAGGTTTCAAAACAACCTGATATTCGTGTCACCATTCCAGAAGGACGCCAGCTTGTCGAAATTGCTGATATCATTGCTAAAAACACAAAGTTTACAAAAGACGAAGTCATGAAAAAGCTAGACGATAAGGCATTCGTTAATAAAATGAAAGAAAAGTATCCAGATTTAGTAACGGATGAAGTGATGCAAAAAGATATTAAACATCCGCTAGAAGGTTATTTATATCCCGTTACGTATGATTTTTATGATAAAAATGTGTCGTTAGATGAAATATTGGATAAAATGGTAGGGAAAACAAATAATGTATTAGCTCAGTACAGTGGGCAAATGGAGAAGAAAAAATTCAGTGCACATAAATTGTTAACAATGTCTTCCCTCATTGAAGAGGAAGCGACTGAGAAAGTCGACCGAGAAAAAATTGCCAGCGTCTTTTATAATCGCCTTGAAAAAAACATGCCTCTTCAAACGGATCCAACCGTCTTATATGCCTTAGGAGAGCATAAAGACCGCGTGTTCTATAAGCATTTAGAAGTGGACTCTCCTTACAATACGTATAAAGTAAAAGGGTTGCCTCCAGGACCAATTGCCAGCTCTGGTTTGATGTCAATCAAAGCTGCGTTACATCCAGCCAATACAGATTATTTATACTTCTTGGCTACACCTGAAGGAAAAGTTATTTTTACCAAAACGTTAGAAGAACATAACAAAGAAAAAGCCAAGCATATTACAGGTAAAGAAAAGCAAAATACCGAAAAATAATTGGAAATTTAAAATTGGGGAATCGCGATACTTCGCATTCCCCATCTTTTATGTTAAAATATATCGGGTTTACGTAAAAACGAAAAAAACTTATAATAGACTAGTTGTCTTACTATTTTGCAGTAATGAAACGTTATGAAAACATAATGTAAAATGTACTTCTGAGAACGGAGGAAGTGTTTTGCTTTTACAAAACGTAGAGCAGTATGTGGAAAAGCTTATTCCTAAGCGCCAGGAGCTTATTGAAGAAATGGAAGCTTATGCAAAAGAACATCACGTTCCGATTATGGAATTGATTGGTGTTGAAACGCTATTGCAAATTCTTCGTCTTCATCAGCCAAAACATATATTAGAAATTGGAACAGCGATTGCATATTCGTCTATTCGAATGACCCATGCGCTTCCAGAGGCACGAGTGGTTACGGTAGAACGAAATGAAGAGCGTTACCAAAAAGCGCAAGAGTTTATTGAACGGGCGGGAAAACAAGATAAAATAGTGTCGTTGTTTGGAGATGCACTAGAGCTTAGAGATGAGATTGAACGTCATGGTCCTTATGATGCAGTCTTCATCGATGCAGCTAAAGGTCAGTATCAGCGTTTTTTTGAACATTATGAGCCGATGCTATCTTCTAAAGGAATGATTATTTCGGATAACGTACTATTTAAAGGTCACGTAGCGACCGATTTGGCGGAAGTAGAAACGCGTCGACGCCGCAGCTTAATTAAAAAAATTCAGGCATACAATACGTGGCTGATGAATCATCCCGATTATTATACAACTATTCTCCCTATTGGAGACGGAATCGCGATTAGTATTAAAAGAGGTGACCAAGAATGAAAAAACCAGAACTATTAGTGACACCAACTGCAGTTTCGGAAATCGAATCATTACTACAAGCTGGAGCAACGGCTATTATGGTTGGTGAACAGCGCTACGGTTTGCGTTTAGCAGGTGAATTCAAACGTGAAGATATCGTAGAAGCTGTAAATATTGCTCATCAGCATAATGCAAAAGTCTACGTAGCGATGAACGGATTATTTCACAATGATAAAATCGCCGAACTAAATGAATATATTTTATTCTTAAAAGAAGCAAGCGTGGATGCGATTGTATTTGGAGATCCTGCTGTATTGATGGCAGTGCGTGAAACAGCTCCAGAAATGAAGATGCACTGGAGTACTGAAACAACGGGAACAAACTGGTATTCATGTAACTACTGGGGGCGTAAAGGAGCTAAGCGTGCAGTTCTTGCTCGTGAGCTAAGCATGGATAGCATCATTGATATCAAAGAAAAAGCCGAAGTAGAAATTGAAGTTCAGGTGCATGGCATGACGTGTATGTTCCAATCAAAACGTTCACTTCTTGGCAACTACTTTGAGTATCAAGGAAAAGTCATGGAAATTGAAAATCGTAAAGTAGAAAAAGATATGTTTTTACTTGATAATGAGCGAAACAATAAGTATCCAATTTTCGAAGATGAAAATGGAACGCACATTATGAGTCCAAATGATATGTGCATTATCGATGAGCTTTCCGAAATGATTGACGCTGAAGTAGATGTATTCAAAATTGACGGCGTATTAAAGTCACCGCAATATATTTTAGAAGTAACAAAAAAATATCGTCAAGCGATTGATTTATGTGTAGATGACCGTGAAGAATACGAAAACGTTAAAGACGATTTGTTAGAAGAAATTGAAAGCTTGCAGCCAATTAACCGTCCGTTAGACACAGGGTTTTTCTTTAAAGAAACGGTATATTAAAAAGCATGCAAAGAAAGATAAACAAAGGAGGTACAAACGATGGCTGTTCAAATCGATACTGTAGTAGAAGGTAAACGAGTTATTACTAAGAAGCCTGAGTTGTTAGCTCCAGCCGGTAACCTTGAAAAATTAAAAGTTGCCGTACACTATGGAGCAGATGCTGTATTTATCGGAGGAAAAGAGTTTGGCCTTCGTTCAAATGCAGATAACTTTACATTTGAAGAAATGGCAGAAGGTGTTCAGTTTGCAAACAAATACGGCGCACGTATTTATGTTACAACAAACATTTTTGCTCACAATGAAAATATGGACGGACTTGAAGATTATTTAATGGGCTTAGAGCGCGCTGGTGTTTCTGGAATCATCGTAGCTGATCCGTTAATTATCGAAACCTGTCGACGCGTTGCACCTAAGCTTGAAGTACATTTAAGTACGCAGCAATCACTTTCAAACTGGAAAGCCGTTCAGTTCTGGAAAGAAGAAGGATTAGAACGTGTTGTACTTGCTCGTGAAACGGGTGCTGAAGAAATGCGCGAAATGAAAGAAAAAGTGGATATTGAAATTGAAGCTTTTATTCATGGAGCGATGTGTATTGCTTATTCAGGCCGCTGTGTGCTAAGTAACCATATGACAGCGCGTGATTCAAACCGTGGAGGCTGCTGTCAATCATGCCGTTGGGACTATGATTTATTTAAAGTAGAAGACGGTAAAACGGAAACGGCTTTATTTGATGAGCAAGACGATCCGTTTGCAATGAGTCCAAAAGACTTAAATTTAATTCAATCTATCCCTCAAATGATTGAGCTGGGTATTGATAGCTTAAAAATTGAAGGTCGTATGAAGTCGATTCACTATATCGCAACAGTGGTGAGCGTATATCGCAAGGTGATTGACGCATACTGTGCAGATCCTGAGAATTTTGTGATTCAAAAAGAATGGCTTGATGAGCTAGACAAATGTGCAAACCGCGATACGGCTCCTGCCTTTTTTGAAGGGATTCCTGGAGTGGATGAGCAAATGTTTGGCGTACACGGCAAGAAAACAAAATTTGATTTTGCTGGTTTAGTATTGAATTATGATGAAGAAACAAGCATCGTGACATTGCAACAGCGTAACTATTTTAAACCGGGAGAAGAAGTGGAATTTTTCGGTCCGGAAATTAAAAACTTTACGCAAAAAATAGATAAAATTTGGGACGAAGATGGCAATGAACTAGATGCTGCGCGTCATCCGCTGCAAATTGTGAAATTTAAAGTGGACCAACCTCTATTTTCATATAACATGATGCGAAAGGGGATTTAAATATAAATGGGGAAAAAGCCCGTTGTAATCGGTATCGCTGGTGGATCCGGTTCTGGTAAAACAACTGTAACCAAAGCTATTTATGAGTATTTTAAAGGGCATTCTATTATGCTTCTTGAGCAAGACTATTATTATAAAGATCAAAGCGATGTACCGTTTGAACAGCGTTTGCAAACAAACTACGATCATCCTTTAGCATTTGATAATGATTTGCTGATTGAACACTTGCAAAACTTATTAAATTATGAGAGCATTGACAAACCGGTATATGATTACGCAATTCATACGCGCTCTGAAAAGGTAATTAGAGAAGAACCAAAAGATGTTATTATCTTAGAAGGTATTCTTGTACTAGAAGATCAGCGCTTGCGTAATTTAATGGATATCAAGCTATACGTAGATACAGATGCGGATCTTCGTATCATTCGTCGTATGCTTCGTGATATTAAAGAACGAGAGCGTACGCTTGAGTCAGTTGTTGATCAATACGTATCTGTCGTTCGCCCGATGCATAATCAGTTTGTTGAACCAACAAAACGATATGCAGATATTATCATTCCTGAAGGCGGTCAAAACCACGTAGCGATTGACTTGATGGTCACTAAAATTCAAACAATTCTTGAACAAAATGCCATTTTATAATAACATAGCATAGATGCAGGAATTTTTTTGAAGACAATGCAGACATATTCTGCTAACTAAACACAAACATTATAAAGAATAGAGAAACGAGCAGCTTCTATTTTGAAGCTGTCATTTCTCTATTAACTGATTTTTCCACAGAGTGGAAAATTTTTTGTACATACAGAAATCGACTGTATACACTAGAGATTTTGAGTTCAAGAAGGAGTGAAGGGATTATGGCACAAGAAAAAGTATTTCCAATGACAGAAGAAGGAAAGCTAAAGCTAGAGCAAGAGCTAGAATATTTAAAAACAGTAAAACGTAAAGAAGTTGTAGAGCGTATTAAAATCGCCCGCAGTTTTGGAGATTTATCGGAGAACTCTGAGTACGATTCTGCAAAAGACGAGCAGGCTTTCGTAGAAGGCCGTATTACAACGCTTGAGAATATGATTCGCAATGCGAAAATTATTGAAGAAGATGTAGAAAATTCTTCTATTGTATCATTAGGTAAATCTGTAACATTTGTAGAGTTGCCAGATGGTGACGAAGAAACGTATACAATTGTAGGTAGTGCAGAAGCAGATCCGTTTGAAGGGAAAATTTCAAATGATTCGCCAATTGCTAAAAGTCTAATGGGCAAACAAATTGGAGATCAAGTAACTGTTCAAACTCCTGGTGGAGATATGTCAGTAAAAATTGTATCTGTTAAGTAAAACATATGGTTGGAAGCGTTCTACTGAATGCTCGTAAGTAAAAAAGCTGACACGCGTCAGCTTTTTTTATATGATTTTAAAAAACGGAGAGAATAGAAAAGATATGTAAGAAAGGAAAGATGAAGATGGAAGATATCGATTTTACTATAACAGCGCTTGTTTTAATTGATTTACAAAAAGGGATTGTTCCAATTGGAGGAGACGAAATTGTAGAGAAATCTGTTCAGCTTGTGAATCGTTTCCGCGAACAAAATGGATTTATTAGCTTTGTACGAGTAGATTTTCAAGATGGAAAAGATGCGTTGACGCCAGAAACGGATCAAAAGCCATCTGCTCCTCAAGAAAGACCTGCAGACTGGGCAGGATTCGATCCAAGACTTAATGTTCAAGAGAATGATTACATTGTGACAAAACGTCAGTGGGGAGCCTTTTTTGGGACAGATTTAGACCTTCAGCTTCGCCGAAGAGGAATTGATACAATTGTCCTTTGCGGAATTGCAACAAATATTGGTGTGGAAAGCACAGCTCGTGAAGCATTTCAGTATGGGTATAACCAAATTTTTATCACGGATGCCATGGCGACATTTACAAAAGAAGAGCATGAAGCAACTCTTTCTTACATCTTTCCGAAAATAGGAAAGCTAAGAACAACTCAACAATTTTTAACGGAAAATTAATAATAAAAACTTGCTGAATCAGCAAGTTTTTTTGTGAAATGAAAAAAAGAATGAATATTTCTTAAGATAATGGTTTTAAAAGTAATGGCAACGTCGACACTTGTAAAGAGTGAGGTGTAGTCATGAAAATAATTCACAAGCGAATTTATATTACTCTTATTTTTATTTTATTATTAATTAGTGGACTCGGAGCACGGCTTGTTCAACTCCAGCTTGTCAGCACAGAATCTTTTACTGACAAAAAGATCAACTTAATTGAAGGAAGCGTAAAACAGCGTACGCAGGAAATGGTGGTAGACGACGGGCGAGGGAAATTTGAAGATAAAAATGGACAGTCTTTAACATCTATCACGCATAATCGCTTAGTCCTGTTTCCATTTTTAGAAAAAATGAGGTGGCCTGTTCAGCAAGTAAGCGAAATCGTGGGAATGCAACCAAAGGAACTAACGAACAGACTAGCGAATGCTAAAACACCGGTTATTATTACAAAAGAATTATCCCATGCACAAGTCGAAAAAATAAATGCATTAAAGGTACCTGGCGTATTTGGAATTCCTCTAAAAGATGAGCGTCCAGTTCCTCTTGCTGAACATTTAATCGGACTAGAGGCACAAAGTAAGCAAATAATTGAAGAGAAGTATAGTGACAAATTGAAAAATGGAGCAATTAAATCAACTACGCCTGTAGGTATCTCAGGGATGCAGAGGGCTTTTGACGAGTTTTTGCTGCCTGAACAGGAGTCTAAGCTCCTTTATCATGTTGATCGCCTAGGTGGGCCTATGTTTGGCATCGATGTAAAATATACGGGCACAGCTAACCCTTATTATCCAGTCAGTGTGCGTACGACGCTTGATTTGTCTGCTCAGGAGCTAGTGGAGAATACATTAAATCATTATAAGTTAAAAGACGGAGGAGCCGTCTTAATTGATATAAAAAACAATAAAGTAATTGCGATGGCCAGCAGGCCTTCGATTAATAAGAAAGATCCATTTAAAGAGCAAAACGGTTCAGACAGCGTAGAAAATCGTTTGCTGACGCCACAAACTCCTGGATCTATATTTAAAACCGTAACAGCAGCTGCAGCGCTTGAACAAAATAAAATTCAGCCTTCTTTTACCTATAACTGCGATAAAAGTATTTATGGCAATAATGTAGAAGAAGATCATCAAAAAGGGCAGCTGACGTTTGAAGAAAGCTTCGCGCAAAGTTGTAATGCAACGTTTGCCCAGCTAGCAAAAGAAATGATAATATCTAATCCGAATATCCTTGAACAATACGCTGATAAGTTAGGGCTTATTCAGCCTGTAGGATGGACGGGTGATGTGTTTCACTTTGAGCATTTTAAGCAGTTTTTAGGAGAAAAATCGGGAAGAGTTTGGACAAATGAAAGAGAAAAAAAAGTCCCAAATGCTGTAGCGCAAACGGCAATTGGACAGCTTGATGTAAAAGTGACTCCGCTTGCAGTAGCAAATATGATGGCGACAATTGCACGCGGAGGAGAAAAGAAACAGGTAAAAGCTGTAGATGCGCTAGAGTATAAAAACAACACGTCATTGTATACGTTTAAAGAGCATGAGCTAAAAGGAGATATGATTAATGAAGCCACAGCTGTTTCTATGCAGCAGCTTTTAAAAGGTGTCGTACAGAGCGAAAAAGGAACGGGAAGAAGATTTCAAACGCTTCCTTATGAAGTGGCAGGAAAGTCAGGAACTGCTGAAATCAATGTGAAAGACGATATCGTCAATAAATGGTTTGCGGGTTACTTTCCTGCAGATGATCCAAAATATGCAATGGTAGTAGTGGATTTAAATACAAAAAG